>JAIQFF010000030.1 GCA_020073395.1 Terriglobia bacterium | reverse complement strand
ACGCAGGGATTGCTCGATTTTTCCTTGACGCATGTACGCATAACTCAGCCAGGTGTAAGGTTCACCGATTTCGTGATCAAGTTCGATGGCGCGCTCAGAATAGCGAGCCGCGTAGTCGAGGTCTGCCGGATCGGTGCGGTGAATGTAACGCATGGCATGTGTCGCCCCCAGGGCGGCATAGGCCAACGCATAGTTCGGATCAAGCGCGACCGCACGCTCCAGGTGTTGGCGGGCACGCTCCAGCGATTCCTTTCCGATGGCGTGAAACTGCTGGCGGCCCTGCGCGTATTCTTCGTAGGCTTCCAGGTGTAGCGTTTCCGGTGGCGCGATTCGCTCCATCGCACTGCTGTCCACCTTCACCTCGAGCGCAGCCATCACGTCCGTGACCACACGGTCCTGCAACGCAAATACCTCTTCCCAGCTGCCGTCGATCTTTGCCGTGGCAACCTCATCGCCAGTGGCTACTTCTATGACGCGGGGCAGGATACGGAGCCGTTCTCCCGCGCGCTGATAGCTGCCCAGCACGAGCCAACGTGCATCCAGCTCTTTGCCTAGCTCGATCAGTTGTGAATGTCCCGCATCCGGAAAGTGATGGCGGCGCGCCGCTTCCTGTACCCGCGCGCGATTGACCACCCTCACCAGCTTGAGCCTTTTCAGGTCAGTAGTGAGGGTTTCAGCCAGGCCAGTGCCCAGCCAGTCTGCGCCACGATCATCGGTTATGTTTTGGAAGTTCAGAACCGCCAGCACCGGCGCTGCTAGCGCTACGCCTGGTTGGGGAGTCGCACCGCCGGCAACGTCGCGCAGAGTTCTGGAAAGATCAGCCGCGCTCTGCGGGCGCCGATCCGGATCAGCGGCGAGGAGTCCCATGACGAAGCGGTCGAGACCGACGCCGATCAGCGGATTGCTGTTTTTTGCCGGCCGTGCCTGCCCGCTCAGGATCGCGCTGACCAACGAATGCCCGTCGAGGCCCTCGAACGGCAACCGGCCACACGCCATCTGGTAAAGCACGACGCCCAGGCTGTACAGGTCACTGCGACGATCAGCTTCATGGCCGCGCAACACCTCCGGGGCACAGTAGTGCAGGGTGCCCATCCATGTCCCCGGAGCGGTCACTGCTGAGCGGGTTTCGTCCTTGCCTTCCAGAACCTTGGCCAGCCCGAAGTCGAGCAATTTCACGCGCCCGTCGGGAGTAACCATGATGTTCGCGGGCTTGATATCGCGGTGAAGAATGCCTCGACGATGAGCGTGCTCCAGCGCGTCCGCGATCTGGGTGGTGTAGTCGAGCAGACGGTCCACGGATAACGGCCCAGCCGCAAGTTCTTCCTGCAGGCTCCTGCCCTCCACATATTCCATGGCCAGATACCGAACGGCGTCAGCCTCACCGATTTCGTACAGAACGGCAATCGCGGGGTGACTCAGTGCGGCCACTGCACGCGCCTCTCGTTCGAAGCGCGCGACCCTGTCCTCGTCCCGAGCGAACTCCGTGGGCAGGACCTTGAGAGCGACTGGGCGCCCCAGACGGACATCTTGCGCCAAGTAAACCACTCCCATGCCCCCTGCCCCGAGCTTCGCCAGGATCTGATAGTGCGCGATCTCGTGTCCAGGCATGGGGCAGAATGTCCTCTAGTCAGGGCATGTTGTCAGGCATGTTAGGCCGCACCCGCAGGCAAGTCAATGCGTAGCGTGTGTGGGGGTCGGACACTCTTGTCCGACGCCTTTGATTTTGCTTTTGATTTTCGGAACTTGTGGTTGCAGTGTGAGCAAGAGCCGGGATCATCTCAAGTCAACATCCAGATCAAAGGCGTCGGACAAGAGTGTCCAACCCACACGTTCACCTCTAGCGCCGCTTAAGCGCCTCAAGCGCCTCGAGGGTACGGGGCCAGTCCGACCGCAATAACCGTGACAGACTGCGATCGGCAAGAACCTTTCCACCTGTCTGACATCGTGCACAGTAGTTGGTTTCGTTGTCCGCGTAGCGAACTCGCAGAATCTTTTCGCCACACCTAAGGCAAGGCTCTCCATAGCGTCCATGAACCGCCATGTCCTTGCGAAATGCAGTCACCTTTTCGGGGAAGCCAGACTCAGCCTCTGAGTGCAGCCGGTCTATCCAGAGCTTGAGTGTGTCCCGGGTCGCGGTGAACAGCCTTTGCCATTCCTCCGGCTGCAACTTGTGCGTCAGGGTGACCGGCGACAGTTGGGCTGCGTGCAGGATCTCATCCGAATATGCGTTGCCGATCCCGCTTACAATGCGCGGATCGGTAAGAGCTCTCTTGAGCGTGCGATTTTCCACCATGAGAGCATCACGAAACGACTCGAGATCGCTGGTGAAGACATCAATCCCTCCCGGGTCCACGGCTTGCAAGGCCTCGTCTCCGGCCAGGACCGACAACGATGCGCGGTGCTTCGTGCCGGCCTCCGTGAGCACGAGCGAGCCCGTGGGAAAATCGAAGGCTGCCAGACTCTTGCGTCCTGCCAGCTTGGCCTGAGGGGGCTTCCAGTGCAGCCGTCCGGCAATCATCAGGTGCAGCACCAGCCAGAGATCGCCTTCCACTCCGATTGCGATGCGTTTGCCGATGCGCCGCACTTCTCGTACCGTGCGTCCCTCCACATCAGCAACGGGAGGTTGTACGGTTCGCAGCAGAAAAGGACTGGCCAGTCGCACATGCTCGATCGGCTGTCCAACGATGCGTTGTTCGAGCGCTGTAATGTAAGCGGCGATATCTGGCAGTTCTGGCATACTGATGATTCTTGGGCTTATCTTTTCGTACCATCGTCGTTCAAAGTAACAAGCGCGATGTCGGTAGTAGCGAAATCAGTGCCTTTGGCCAGCAACGGCTCGCCACAGGACTTGGCCAGAGCATAAGCGAAACAATCCCCGAAGTTGAGGCCCGCAGGATGGCGGCCTTTGCCATATCTGCGCCACGCGGAGCGCGCGATCTCGACTTGTTCGCCGTCCACTGGAATGACTTGAAGATTGGCGCGGACCAGGAAGAGGTCAAACTCGCGGCCAGCGGCTTCGCCACGTCGGGCTTCCAGCACAATCCCGGTTTCGAGTGCATTGGCAGCAGAGATGAGCCGTGTCGCGGCCTCGACAATACGATCGAGAAACTGCCGGCGTTCAGCCTCGGCCAGGAAGATAGCCACCAGTGCGGAGGTATCAATCACCATCAGCGTGGTATTCCGTGCTCGTCGTAGCCCAGGATTTCGTCTTCAGACCGCGAGTCGAGGGTGGGCAGGGCATCCACCCGCCGCAACACATCTTCAAGTTGGCTGGTCAGAACGCGGCTTCGCCGCCCTGCCTTCAGCCGCTCCCACCGTTCCCTCAGGGCCTCATGAATCGCCTGGGTCAGAGACTCACCAGTCTCGCTTGCCACCTGACGAGCAAGGCGCTCGGTACTATCGTTCTTGATACTCAGAGCCATGTGACTTTTCCTATTATAGCACTCTATATGTTTATATATAATGGTTACTTATGTAACTTAATATCAATATTATAAGTATCTTACATAAATCATATCTAATCATATGACTAATTCTCGATCAAATGCTTCCACAACCAGTCCCTGGAAGAGATACCAGACGATCATCGTCCGCACCATCGCTCCCAGACCACTCCAGGCCAGCTTTCCGATTCGAAAATCAATCAGCGCGCTGGAGACACTGGGGAGCAGTAGGACGACACCAATCAGCGCAACAAGAATGGCCAGCCAGCGGGCCCAGCGGTGCAAGAGCCACAGCCCAATGGCGACAGCCTCACCCAGCGCCCCCATGAGGAGAAACATGTAAGGGCCGGCGAGTTCCAGCCCGCCGAGCAACTCTGCGCCCGCAGCCATCGAAACCAGCCCGGGACGGGCCAGCATGGTGAGTCCCACCGCCAGCAGGTAGGCGCCGGCCAGGAAAAAAGCGGCCGCCACCGCGGTCACTCCGGCGGGCCGCTCCGCCGTCATTTCTTTTCTTCCGGCTTCTTCTGGGCGCTTGGAGGCAGCAGGCCATTCAGCCGGAGATACATGGCAGCAGCGCCATAGTGATCGGCCCAGCTGCTGGCGAGAGCCAGCGCCGCCCACGCCCGCGGCCGCGTCTTCTTGACGAAATCTTCGATCGGATCGCCGAGTTTCGCATCTTCAGCTTTGGCCAGCGCGGTGCCGCAGAAATCAAACGACGCTTGTACCGCGGCTACCAGTTTGTCCTTGGGCGCGGTTTCCGGCAGCTCCTCAAACCTGGGCTGGGGAACGTCGCCAACTTTCGCGCAAAAGAAATAGTTGCCCTCTACGATGTGTGTGGCCAGATGGCCGAATGACATCTGCTCCGGCGTGGGCTTGAAGCCAAACTTGTCAGCGGGCATTTCATCAATGGCCGCGACAGTATTCTTCTGGCGGCCGGCCAGAGAGTCGCGCAAGACGTCGGTCACAGGGTTCTTGGGTGCTTGAGCGAAAGCGGCAGCGGACAACGTGATCACAGCAAACCACAACTTCATAGTTCCCTCCAAAAACGCAGGTACCAAGAATAGATGATTTCACGGAAACAACGTAGGGGCGGGTGCCCTCACCCGCCCAGCCGGGCGAGCCCGGTCGGTCTTTCGCTGACAGGCCACCGAAGCCGCCCCGCCTTCCGTAGGCAGGACCACCAACCCCGCGGCGAGGCTTGCTTGCCCGCCCGGACGAGGGCGTCCGGGCCTACGTCGTTCGTGACTGTTACACTGCGATTTCCGGAGTGGCTTCTACCAGGCTGCGGGTGTACGGATGTTGCGGCTGTTCTGTGATCTGCCGCGTATCGCCAACCTCAACCAATCTTCCGCGATACATCACCGCGATGCGAGTGGCGAGATAGCGCACCACCGGCATCGAGTGCGAGATAAACAGGTAAGTCAGGCCAAACTCGCGCTGCAATTGCGCCAGCAAATTGACAATCTGCGCTCCCACGCTGACGTCGAGCGCGGAGACCGGCTCATCCGCGACAATAAACTTCGGACGCAGCGCCAGCGCCCGTGCGATTCCGATACGCTGCCGCTGTCCGCCGCTGAATTCATGCGGAAAGCGGAGCAGGACGGACGGGTCCAGGCCGACCGCGCCGAGCAACTCGAGAACACGGGCGTGGCGCACCGCCAGACTCATCGCTTCATGAATTACCAGCGGCTCGCTGATGATGTCTTCCACATTCATTCTGGGATCGAGCGAACCGAACGGGTCCTGAAAGATGATCTGCATGTCGCGCCGCAGGCGGCGCATCTCGCCATGACCAGCCGCCAGCAGATCGCGGCCTTCAAAGCGCACGCTGCCAGAAGTCGGTTCGATCAGGCGCAGCACTAGCCGTCCCAGCGTGCTTTTGCCCGATCCTGATTCGCCAACCAGTCCCAGAGTTTCGCCGGCGTGAATGTCGAGCGACACATCGTCCACGGCGCGAACTTCCCCCTGGGCGCGAGCCCCAAACATCGACTCGCCCAGCGGGAATACTTTCGTCAGATTGCGAATTTCGACGAGAGACAATTGATCACGCGTGTACGGGTGCTGGCTTGCTCGCAATCAGCTGGCGCAGCACGAACTGCAGAATGCCGCCATTGGCGTAGTATTGCGCCTCCTGCGGAGTGTCGATGCGCACCAGGGCGTTGAACTCTTTTTGACCTGCGCGGACTTTCACTTGTCTGCCAGCAGCAAACTTCCGGACCAGATCATGGACGCCGGAGATTTCAAAGACCTCTTCTCCCATGAGGTTCAGCGACTGGGCGTTTTCTCCGGCGACGAACTGAAGCGGCAGAATCCCCATACCCACCAGGTTGGAGCGATGAATACGCTCGTAGCTCTCCGCAATCACCGCCCGCACGCCCAGCAGGCGCGGCCCCTTGGCGGCCCAGTCACGGGACGAGCCAGAACCATATTCTTTACCGGCCAGGATCACCAACGGTACGCCCTCAGCAATGTATTTTTCGGAAGCGTCGAAGATCGACATCTCCGCGCCATCGGGCAGATGACGGGTGAATCCGCCTTCAAGGTTCGGGACCATTTTGTTGCGCAACCGCACGTTGGCGAAGGTGCCGCGCACCATCACCTCGTGATTGCCGCGCCGCGATCCGTAGGAGTTGAAGTCCGCCGGTTTTACGCCATGCTCGATCAGGTACTTGCCGGCCGGGCTGTCGCGCTTGATCGAACCGGCGGGCGAAATGTGGTCGGTGGTCACGCTGTCGCCGAGCACCGCCAGCACGCGCGCGCCTCTGATGTCCTCGACCGGCGCAGGTTGCAGCGACATACCGTCGAAGTAAGGCGCGCGGCGAATGTAAGTGGAATCCTTTCCCCAAGTGTAGGTTTCGCCCTTGGGTACCGGCAGCCCGCGCCAGCGGTCATCGCCGTGATAGACCTCGCCGTAGCTGCGGGTGAACATGTCGGAAGAAATGGATTTCCGGATCGTCTCTTCCACTTCGCGTTGCGGCGGCCACAGGTCCGCCAGGTAAACTTCCTGGCCGTCTCGTCCTTTGCCGATGGGGTCCGTGCGGAGGTCGAGATCGATGCGCCCGGCCAGAGCGAAGGCCACCACCAGCGGCGGCGACATCAGATAGTTCGCCCGCACTTCGGAGTTGATGCGGCCCTCGAAATTCCGATTGCCGGAGAGCACGGAGGCCACGACCAGGTCTTTCTGGTCGATCGCCTCCGAAACTTCTTTGGGTAACGGTCCGGAATTCCCGATGCAGGTTGTGCATCCGTAACCAACAATGTGGAATTTTATTTTCTCGAGATAAGGCAGCAGTCCCGCTTTTTCGAGATAGTCGCGGACCACTTTGGAGCCCGGGGCCAGCGAAGTCTTCACCCAGGGCGGAACTGTCAGCCCTTTCTCCACCGCCTTCTTGGCCACCAGGCCGGCAGCCACCATCACCGACGGATTCGACGTGTTGGTGCAGGAGGTGATCGCAGCGATCACCACGCTGCCATGGCGAAGCGACTTCTTCACGTCGGGAGGAACGTGTTCCTCGACTTTGTGGTTGCCAATGCCGATCGCAGTGGGACTGCCGCCTTCCTGCTCCCAGCGGTCCACCTGTTTGGGGACGCTGCCGGAAGCGACGGCTGCTGGCGCTGCCACCTGCGCCGCCGACTTCGGCTTCAGCAGTGAGGGCAGAGCAAGCCGGAATGATTCTCCCGCTTGCGAGAGCGTCACCCGGTCCTGCGGACGCTTGGGCCCGGCCAGGCTGGACTCGACGGTGCGCAGATCAAGCGTCAACAGCTCGGAATACTCCGCCTCGGGCGTTTTCTCGTCGTGGAACATGCCCTGCTCGCGGCAGTAGGCCTCGACCAGCGCGATCTGTTCTTCGGAACGCCCAGTAAGCCGCAGGTAGGCGAGACTCTCTTTATCCACGGGAAAGATACCGCAAGTCGCGCCGTACTCTGGCGACATATTGCCGATGGTGGCACGATCCGCCAGCGAAAGCTCGGGCAGGCCCGGCCCAAAATATTCGACGAACTTACCTACCACGCCGTGCTTGCGCAGCATTTCGGTGATGGTGAGTACAAGATCAGTGGCGGTCGCGCCCTCGTGAAGTTCGCCGGTCAGCTTCACCCCGACAACTTGCGGAATCAGCATGGAAACAGGCTGTCCCAGCATGGCGGCTTCGGCTTCGATTCCGCCCACCCCCCAACCCAGCACGCCCAAGCCGTTAATCATGGTGGTGTGCGAATCAGTGCCAACCAGAGTGTCGGGATAAGCCGAACGCCGGCCGTTCTGCTCCTGCACGAACACGACGCGCGCCAGATATTCCAGGTTCACCTGGTGCACGATCCCGGTGTCGGGCGGCACGATAGCCAGATTGCGAAACGCAGTTTGTCCCCAGCGCAGGAAGGCGTAGCGCTCCTTGTTACGGATGAATTCAAGCTCGGCATTAAGTTGGAAAGACTGCGGCGTGCCGAATTCGTCCACCTGCACCGAATGATCGATGACCAATTCGGCCGGCTGCAAGGGATTGATCAATGTGGGATCGCCCGATAGCCGCTTCATGGCATCGCGCATAGCGGCCAGATCAACCACGGCCGGCACTCCCGTAAAGTCCTGCAGCAAAACCCGGCTGGGCGTAAACGCAATTTCCTTGTCCGGCTTGGATTTGCTGTTCCAGGCGGCGAGCGCCCTGATGTCATCCGAGGTCACGTTACGACCGTCTTCGGTGCGCAACAGATTCTCCAGCAGAATGCGTAACGAGTAAGGGAGATGTTTGGTCGAGATGCCCTTTTCGTCGAGCGCCTTAAGACGATAAATTTCGTATTCCTTGCTGCCCACACGCAGGGCGTGGCGACTGCCAAAGCTGTTCATAAGATGATTGCCTTCCTGACCTCTAGTTTAATCCTTGCATCAGAAGATTGGCACGAACCGCGCAGGAACAGGTGTCCCACCTGCCCGGTCGGGCAAGGCCCCGCTGCACCATTCAAGACCCTTAGTCGAGCTTCGCTCGCCCACCCAGACGAGGACATCTGGGCCTACGTGGGTCGTGCTAGCCTCCGCCTCGCGCCGCCTCCACTGCCCGCAACACTGCCTGCGCCTTGTTCATGCTCTCCTCAAACTCTCGCGCCGGATCAGAATCCGCCACGATTCCTGCCCCCGCCTGCAGAAACGCCTTCTTCCCCTGCATCAGCATGGTGCGGATCGCAATGCAGGAATCCAAATTGCCGTCAAAGTCGGCGTACAGCACTGCGCCTCCGTACACCCCGCGCCGCGTCGGCTCCAGTTCTTCAATGATCTGCATGGCGCGGACCTTGGGCGCGCCGCTCAGCGTGCCGGCGGGAAAACATGCCGCAAAGGCATCCAGCGCATCCAGGTCGCGGCGCAGCTTGCCTTCGAGTGCCGAAACGATGTGCATCACGTGCGAGTAGCGCTCCACGTACATCAGGTCTTTCACTTTGACCGAACCGTATTCGCTCACTCGCCCCAGATCATTGCGCCCAAGATCGACCAGCATCACGTGTTCGGCTCGTTCTTTCTCGTCGTGCAGCATCTGTTGCGCCAGCCGCTGATCTTCGGACTCGTCATGTCCCCGCGGACGTGTCCCTGCAATCGGCCGGTATTCCAGCTTGCGTCCAGTGACCCGCACCAGCATCTCCGGCGACGATCCGAGGACATGCGTGTCCCCCATGCGCAGAAAATACAAGTAAGGAGAAGGGTTCACCGTGCGCAGGGCGCGATACACGTCAAAGGGCGCAACCGAGGGAGTAAAGTCCAGGCGCTGCGAAAGTACGACCTGAAAGATGTCCCCGGCAGCGATGTATTCCTTGGCGCGCTCGACCGAATCAATGAACCGTTGCCGGCTGGTTCCCGCGTGAACTTTCAGCTTGCCCTTTGCCGGCCGCGAGCTCTTGTGCCAGTGCGCCGGCCGCAATCCCGCCGCCAGCTTCTTTTCCAGGACAGCAATGTCCGTTGCGGCCCGCTCGTACGCGCGTCGTGGACTCTCACGCGACACATCGGCGGTGGCAATGATGTGGATCTGGTGGCGCAGATGATCGAACGCCAGCAGCCGGTCGAAAAACATCAATATGCAATCGGGCAGGGAAAAATCGTCCTTGGCATGCTCGCCGATATTTTCCAGCTGCCGGACCGCATCATAGGCGAAGTAGCCCACCGCGCCCGCGGTAAATGGCGGCAACCCAGGCACAGTGGCGGGGCGATGCTGCCGCAGCAATTCCTTGATGACCTGGATCGCGCTCCCCTGGCGCTTTTCCTTGCGCTTGCCGCGCTGTACCACGATGTCGATGCCCCGCGCCCGCACTTGCATATAGGGACGCGCCCCCAAAAACGTGTAGCGGCCGATCTGCTCGCCACGCTCCACTGACTCGAGCAGGAACGCATCCGGCTCATCGGCTGCGATCGCGAGGAAGGCGGAGACCGGCGTCAACAAATCGGCCGCGACCGATTTCACCACCGGCACCAGGGTGGCCTCTCCGGCGAGGCGCGAAAATTCTTTGTAATCGGGACGAAGCATGGCTCGAGTCATTCTGGGTTCAGTCATTATAGACAAGGCCTCTCAGACCATTCAGCGGCAGAGCCTGTAAAATCAAATAGAGGGTGTGATCCCAATCTCATCCGGACTCCCTATGCCCGCAGTCCTCCGTCGTCCGCCCGGCCCCGCTCCTCGGTTCCTGATCGGCAATCTTCCCTTGTTCAACTCCGACCCGCTGGCCATCTATACCCGCTGGGCCCGTGAATTCGGCGACATCTTTTACTATCGCGCCGCCTGGATGGACGTGTACTTTCTGAACCATCCCAGTCTCATTGAGGCGGTTCTGGTATCGCAATCGCAGCATTTCGCCAAAGACAAAGTGATCCAGAACAGCCGCTGGTTTCTGGGCGAAGGCCTGCTGACCAGCGAAGGTTCGGGATGGCTGCGGCAGAGGCGATTGTCCCAGCCGGCTTTCCATCGCGAACGAATGGCGGCGTACGGGCGCACCATGGCCGCCTACGCCGAAGAAATGCTGGCCACATGGCAGGACGCCGATCTGCGCGACATCCATCCGGAAATGATTCAGCTCACCATGCGGATCGTGGCCAAAGTGCTGTTTAGTGTTGAGGTGAAAGCAGACACGGAAAGAGTCGCGGGCGCGCTCAACATTCTGATGCGCCACACCTCAGGCGGACGCATGATTCTGCCTCCCGTGCTGCGCCATGTTCCGGTGCCGGCGATGATGCGAGTGAAGCGGGCCGTTCACGAGCTCGATGAAATTGTGAACCGTATCATTCGCCAGCGGCGAGCCAGTGGGGAGGACACCGGCGACCTGCTTTCCATGCTCATGGCGGCCCGCGATGAAGATGGCAGCGGCATGACTGACCGTCAGTTGCGTGACGAAATCCTGACCTTCCTGCTGGCCGGGCATGAGACCACCGCGGTGTCCCTGTCCTGGACCTGGTACTTGCTCAGCCAGCATCCGGACGTGGAACAGAAGCTTCATCAGGAACTGCGCCAGGTCCTGGACGGTCGCACGCCGCAACTGGAAGACCTGCCTCGCCTCCCTTACGCCGACAAAGTGGTGAAGGAATCGATGCGCCTCTACCCGCCGGCCTGGAGCCTGGCACGGACCGTAACGAAAGAGATTGATCTTGCCGGCTATTGCCTCCCAGTGGGAGCGAATGTGGTCATGAGCCCGTGGATACTGCACCGCGATCCGCGATTCTTTGAGCAGCCCGAGCAATTCAACCCGGAGCGCTGGACCGCGGAGACAGCCCAACGTCTCCCGCGCTTCGCCTACTTCCCCTTCGGAGGCGGACCGCGCCTGTGCATTGGAGCTTCCTTCGCCATCATGGAAGCACACCTGCTTCTGGCAACGATTGCGCAACGCTTTCAGTTGCGGCTGCTTCCGGGGCATCCTGTAGATGCCCTGCCCAGCATTACTCTTCGCCCCAGGCACGGCATGCGAATGTCACTTTCTAAAAGCGTTACGAAAAACTAAGTCGAGAGTAACCAGCGAATGAATTGACGTAGGGGCGCAACCGTTGGAAGATGGCGAGTCAGCTAAATCTGCCAACGGGGGCGTATGCGGATCAAGTTCTGGGGCGTACGTGGATCCACGCCGACTCCCCAGCCTGACAACCTGCGTTATGGAGGTAACACCTCCTGCGTCGAGGTTCGTCTGGGCGAAAACCGCTACATCTTCGACTGCGGCACCGGGCTTCGCGCACTCGGGCAGCAGCTCCAGCGCGACTCCGAAGGCAAGGCGATTCGCGCCCACATCTTTGTCTCTCATTTTCACTGGGACCACATCCAGGGAATTCCCTTCTTCGGTCCGCTCTACGAGAACCCGGAAAACTGTTTCTCTTTCCACTCCTCCAGCCGCACTCGTACTCTGAAACGCGTGATGGAAGAGCAGATGGCTGCCCCCTACTTTCCCGTCGATATGAGCGAGATGAAAGCCCAGCGCGGCTTCTACAACCTGGAGCAGGGCCGGGTGCCGCTCGACGACGTGATGGTGGAAGCCATGTGGCTCAATCATCCCCAGGGGTGCATGGGCTACCGCCTCGAAACTAAAGAAGGAGTAGTGGTCTATGCCACCGATAACGAGCCGGGTGATCCGGTCTTCGACAAGAATGTGCGCAAGCTCGCCGCCGGTGCCGATGTCCTGATCTACGACGCCCAGTATCTGCCGGAAGAATACGAAGCCCGCAAGCGCGGCTGGGGACACAGCCACTGGCGCGAAGCCATCAACGTCGTAGTGGAAAGCGGAGCCAAAGAACTGATTCTGTTTCATCACGACCCCGACCACGACGATGCCTGCATCGATAGAGTTGTCGCGGACGCTCGCAACTACTATCCGAAAGTGCAAGCGGCCGCCGAAGGATTGGAAATAAAGCTATAGCCACGGACTCTTCACCTTTGAAGCGGCACCGGTACAGGCGGCAGTGTTAAACTCGGATAAAGGACTCTCCGTCCTCTCCATGAGCCGCCCTGTTAGAGCAAACCCAGCAAGAAGACCCAGTAGCAGAGTGCAAGCGCTTGATCGCGGACGGAAATCGCTGCAAGACCGGGCATGGCGTGCAGCCTTTGATCAGTTGTCGGCGGCCGACCGCGAGGCCCCGCTCGAGCCCGTGGATCTCGAGGAACTCTCGAAGGCAGCCCATTTGATTGGAAGGCAAGACGCCAGCGCGGATCTCCTGGCGCGCGCGCATCAAGGCTTTCTGAGCCGCGGAGAAACCCGGCGGGCTGCACGCTCAGCTTTTTGGCTGGGTTTTATATCGCTGATTAGCGGCGAGCCCGCCCAGGCCAGCGGCTGGCTTTCCCGGGCCGAGCGACTGCTTGCCGACCAGCCGGACTGCGTGGAGAAGGGCTATCTGCTCCTGCCGGTGGGCTATCGTGCAGTCCACGGGGGCGATGCCGCCGTGGCATATCGTGCATTCGGCGAGGCGGTCGACATTGGTGAGCGCTTTGGTGACTCCGATCTCCTGACCCTGGCCCGGCAGGGGCAAGGCCGGGCCCTGATCCGGCAGGGTAAGACCGCACGCGGCGTGGCATTGCTCGATGAGGCGATGGTTGCCGTCAGGGCGGGAGAAGTCTCTCCCATCGTCGCCGGAGGCGTTTACTGCAGCCTGATCGACGCTTGCAGTGAGATTTTTGATCTTCGTCGGGCCCAGGAATGGACGTCGGCGCTGGATCAGTGGTGCAGATCGCAGCCTGACGTGGTTCCTTATCGCGGTCATTGCCTGATTCGTCGAGCGGAGCTGATGCAATTGCACGGCGCCTGGCATGATGCAGTCGCCGAGTCGCAGCACGCGTGCGAGCAGTTCTCTCAGCCTAACCCCAGGCCGGGGGCCGGAGCCGCCTTCTATCGCTTGGCCGAACTCTATCGTCTGCGCGGCCAGTTCCCCGAGGCCGAGGACGCATACCGGCAAGCCAGCCGTTTGCAGCGCACGCGCCAGCCGGGCCTGGCGCAATTACGCTTCGCTCAGGGGCAGCTGGATGCGGCCAATGTGGCGATCCGCCGGGTATTGGAAGAACTGTTGGAACCTGCTGAGCGAGCCGGCGCCCTCGACGCCTACGTTGAAATCGTGCTCGCCGCCAGGGATGTCTCAGCGGCGCGCGTCGCCGCCAGCGAGTTGTCAGAGATCGCTCGCCGATTCAATGCTCCCCTGCTGCATGCCATGTCCGACCGCGCGCTGGGGGCCGTGTCACTGACAGAAGGTGATGCAAAAGCAGCGCTGGCCGCTCTGCGCGAATCCTGGACCACGTGGTGCGAACTCGAAGCGCCCTACGAGGCCGCACGGGTCCGCGTACTGATGGCGCTGGCGTACCGCGAGCTCGGCGATCACGACGCCGCCGACCTGGAACTGGACGCGGCGTGCCAGGTCTTCCAACGGTTGGGTGCCGCGCCTGCGCTCGCTGGCGTGGAGGCGCTCGCACAGAAAAAATCGTCTGCTGCCGGCTCGCTGACCGAGCGCGAGGTGCAGGTGCTCAAGCTGGTCGCGTCCGGCAGAACCAACCGCGCCATCGCCGCCAAGCTCGGAATCAGCGAAAAGACAGTCGCACGCCACCTAAGCAACATCTTCAACAAGCTCGACCTCTCTTCCCGCGCAGCGGCCACCGCCTACGCCTACCAAAGACAACTAGTGTAACTACCCACCCACGTAGGCCCGGACGCCCCGCCCGGGCACGCGAGCAGAGCTGCCAGGGGTTCGGTGTTTTGCGCACGAGAGAAGCTGCCGGGCCTTGCCCGGCTAAGCGGGCGGGGGCACTCGCCCCTACGGGTCCGAGGTGCGACCCTCAGGACTTGTTCCTACATAAAATTACCCATTTGATCTCGCATCCCGCCATGGGTACTTCGCCCGATGCTGACGCATCCTCGATCCTCTTATTCTCTGGGCAGTGGAGGTGAATTATGACTAACCAGTACAGCTCAAGAAAGATTCAGACCATTGTTATCGGGGGTGGCCAGGCTGGGCTCGCCGTGGGCTACCACCTGGCAAAACGCGGAATCTCGTTCCAGATCCTTGACGCCAGCCGGAGGATCGGAGACGCGTGGCGGAACCGTTGGGACTCACTTCGGCTGTTTAATCCGGCCCGCTATGCCGGGCTGCCCGGTTTGCCGTTTCCGGCTCGGGGCGACGTATTTCCCACCAAGGACGAGGTCGCGGACTACCTCGAATCCTATGCCCAGCATTTCCATCTGCCGGTGCAGACCGGCGTCAAGGTGGACAGGCTTTCGAAAGAGGGAGACGGCTACGTCGTCAGCGCGGGCAGCCAGCAGTTCGAGTCGAACAACGTCGTCGTCGCCATGGCCAACTACCAAGTCCCTCGCCTGCCTACATTCGCACCAGAGCTCGATCCTGGCATCGTTCAGATGCATTCCCATGAGTATCGCAACCCCTCTCAACTGCGGGACGGAGGCGTTCTGATCGTGGGCGTGGGGAACTCGGGGGCTGACATCGGTATCGAAGTGGCTCGTACACACCCGACCTGGATGTCCGGCAAAGAGACGGGGCACGTTCCGTTCCGCATTGAAAGCGCACTGTGGCGGTTTTTCCTGGTGCGCCTGTTGCGATTCTTCGGCCATCATGTGCTGACCGTAAACACGCCGCTCGGCCGAAAATTGGGCCCCCAGCTCATCTCTCGGGCTGCTCCCCTCGTCCGGGTCAAACCCCAGGACCTGATCGACGCAGGGATCGAGCGCGTTTCCAGGGTTGTGGGAGTGCAGAACGGACGGCCACTACTGGAGGGCGGTCGCAGCCTCGAAGTGCGGAACATAATCTGGTGTACGGGTTATCATCCCGGCTTCTCGTGGATCGACCTTCCCATTTTCGGTGAGAATGGCGAACCTCTACACGAGCGCGGCGTGGTCAACCGAGCACCCGGAATGTACTTCGTCGGCCTGCACTTCCTCTACTCGATGACTTCCGCAACGCTCCTCGGAATTGGCAGGGACGCGGAGCGTGTCGCCAAGGCGATAGAGT
Organism: Terriglobia bacterium; assembly: GCA_020073395.1. Taxonomy (GTDB): domain Bacteria; phylum Acidobacteriota; class Terriglobia; order Terriglobales; family Acidobacteriaceae; genus JAIQFF01. The sequence goes on along the minus strand of JAIQFF010000030.1, from coordinate 45,001 downwards.
CGCGCTCCCTGGCGACGCGGAGTCAGACACCTAGCGTCTCCGCTCGACTGAAGCTGCCGGCTGCCAAGCTGAGAAGTGAGTTGATGGGCGCGGATACTTCCAATGGTGATGCGCAAATTGCAACAGTGTCGTAGGTTGGCGGTGGGTCACTATTAATGATAGTGGCCCACTATCCCCGTAGTTCGTCGGGTAGTGGCTTGATCTGAACTGACTCCCATCCCAAGGCGTCAGCCTGAGGGACTTCAGTCCCGAAGGATCTCGCGTGCATCCACTCCATCGGCTGCCGGATCGGCGCTGCGCGCCGGATCCTTCGCAAGCTCAGCATGACCCTGTGGATTGAGAGCCAGACCTCAAACTGACCACCACACGTAGTGTCCCCGTAACTTGCCTAGCCGCTCAGCCCTGCATATACTTTGAACGTTTGCCCGCCTACTCCGGGATGTAGCACCCGGCGCCGGCCAGCATCTTACTGTCTGACCGCACCAACGGAGACCGCCATGGCTTTGAAGACCATTTCCCTCGAACAGGAAATTAACCCCTGGGAGGCACAAGCCGCCCGTTTCGACTTTGCCGCCCATAAGTTGAACCTGGACGAGGGTTTAATGAAGGTCCTCCGTTACCCCACCCGGGAAATCATCCTGCATATACCGGTCATGATGGACAATGGCCACCTGGAGGTTTTTACCGGCTTCCGGGTGCAGCACTCTATCGCCCGCGGTCCCGCCAAGGGCGGCCTGCGCTACTCTCCCGATGTCACTCTGGACGAAGTTCGCGCCCTGGCCAGCTGGATGACCTGGAAGTGCGCCGTGGTCAATATTCCTTTCGGCGGCGCCAAAGGCGGAGTAATTTGCGATCCCCACAAGATGTCCCAGGGCGAACTGGAGCGCATGACCCGCCGCTACACCGCCGAGCTGGTCGAGTTCATTGGGCCGGAGAAAGATGTCCCGGCGCCTGACATGAACACCAACGAACAAACCATGGCGTGGATGATGGATACATATTCCATGCACATGCGCCAGACCGTGACCGCCGTGGTCACCGGCAAGCCCATCAATATTGGCGGGTCGCGCGGACGCCGCGAGGCCACCGGCCGCGGCATCATGATCGTTTGCGACGAAGCGGTCAAGAAGCTCCGGCTCAATCCCGAGTCCACGCGAGTCATCGTGCAAGGCTTCGGCAACGTTGGATCGAACGCCGCCCGCCTGATGACCGAAGCCGGCTACAAAGTGATCGGAATCGTGGAAGTGGACGGCGGTCTGGTCAACCGCAACGGAATCGATGTGGATGCGCTCTGGGAATTCCGCCAGCGCAACGGCACCATCCACGGCTTCCCTGGCGCTTCAGCCGAGGACCCCGCGGAGTTGCTGGTTTCGGAGTGCGAAATCCTCATCCCGGCAGCCACCGAGAACCAGATCACCAGCCGAAACGCCGACCGCATCAAATGCAAGATCCTCGCCGAGGGCGCCAACGGTCCGACCACGGCCACCGCCGACGATATTCTGGCCGACAAACGCGTTTTCGTGATTCCCGACATTCTCTGCAACGCGGGCGGCGTCACCACCTCTTACTTCGAGTGGGTGCAGGACCGTCAGGGATACTTCTGGAAGGAGTCCGTGGTCAACGAGCAGCTCGAGCACATCATGAAGGGCGCCTTCGACGATGTAGTCCGCTTCTCCGAGACTCACGGCGTCAACAATCGCATCGCAGCGTACATGCTGGCCATCGATCGCGTCGCCTACACCATCCGCCAGCGCGGAATCTACGCCTAGACTGTGCGGGTGTGGGTCGGACACTCTTGTCCGACGCCTTTGAAGTTGATTTTGCCTTGAAAATCGGCGCGCTTGAGATAATGGTGCGACAGGAGAACAGGCAAAATAAGCCATCAAGAATTGTGAGATGAGATTGCTACTTGCACTCTCGTTGGCTATCGCCATTGCCGCTCTTCTCTATCCTTCTTTTCTCGGTTCTTCTTTCTTTAACGCAGGAATGGATTCAGCCATCTATGTGAGTCTGTTCTTGGCAAGTTGCTGGCTGGTACTCTTCGCGGTAGGCCTGTTCAAGTTCAAGAGTCGAGGGCTTTGGTTGCTGATTGGCTTTCCCTTCGTCGCATACTGGCCGCTCGCATTCTTTGTGTTTGCCTCGCATGGAGGCTCGATCTAAAGGGCGATCCACATCAGAGGATGGTTCGGGGGGCTGCTGATAGTAGCCGCGAATAAACTCCGGCGATCAGCAGTCAACGTCAAAAGCGTCGGACAGGAGTGTCCGACGCACACCCGTCATACGAATCCATGATTGACCCCGACTCGTCCAAATGTCATTATGGTCGCCCCTCCGGCCAGTCGGGAAGCACCCAGCGCCCCTGCGGTAAGCTTCCGCAGTTCCTTGCGATAGGTCCGGAACGAGAGAGGAAATCATGGACAGATTGCACACCAGGCTCAGTATGTGGACCATCGCGCTCTGCATGTTTTTCGTGTTGAGCGGCATTTCCGCGATGGGCAGGCCCCAGGCAAGTTCCACCGACGACCAAGCCTCCACCACAACCAGCAAGAAGAAGAAGAAAAAGACGAAGAAAGAAGCAAGCGCATCCGCCGACGAGTCAGCGGCCGCGGACACTTCAACCTCTGCCACCGCCAAGAAGAAATCGAAGAAGAGCAAGAAAGCGGAATCCAGCGCAGCCGCTGCGGCCACCTCTGACAGTGCAGACAGCAGCAAAACGGCGTCGAAAAAAACCAGCAAGAAGAGCAAGAAGGCTGAAGCTGCCACCGCAGAATCGGCCAGCACGACTGCGAGCGAACCTGCCGTGACCAAAAAGACCCGCAAGAGCAAGAAAGCAGCCGCAGAGAGCAGCGCTGCAGCCCCGGCTGCTGAGTCTGCCAGCACGACACCCCCCGAAACACCTGCTTCCAAGACCAAGCGCACCCGCAAGAGCAAGAAGTCCGAGATGGACTCAGGCTCTACGGCAGCAGCCCCTGCTGCCAGTCCGGCTCCAGCCAGTCACACGGCCTCAGCACCAGCGCCAGCAGCGGCTCCGGCCAGTTCCATGGCTGCTCCTTCTAATTCCATGGCGCCGCCAGCGACCAAGGCGAGCCACAAGACTGTAACCACCACCGCCAACGCTTCCGATTCGCAGATCTCGTCAGCCAAGGCGGGCGGCATGGTCTGGGTCAACACCGATAGCGGCGTTTACCACAAAGGTGGCCGCTGGTACGGCAAAACCAAGACGGGGAAATTCATGAGCGAGGCGGATGCCAAGGCCGCCGGCTACAAAGCATCGGAAAAGGACTAAGGAGAAACTATGAAGAACAAGAACCTGATTGCGCGAATTCTGTTTTCACTTTTCGCCGTAGCGCTTCTGGCCACTGTGGCCGCGGCGCAGACCAAGTCCGCCAAAAGCGCCAAGCCGGCCAAAACCGAGTCAGCCATGGCGGCCCCGGCTGCCGATCTGCTGGACATCAACTCGGCCACCAAGGAGCAGTTGGACGCGCTGCCCGGCATCGGCGAGGCCTATTCGCAAAAAATCATTGACGGCCGTCCCTATGCGAAGAAGACGGACTTGACCCGCAAGAAGGTCATTCCCGCCGCCACCTACGCCAAGATCAAGGACAAGATTATCGCCAAGCAAAAGTAGTCTTCGTAAATTTTCCAGGGGAGGGCACGGCTTTACAGTCCGCGCGGAAAAATGAATTGACACGCGGACAGCGAACCTCGGGCGCTAAAGCGCGACTTTCTGGCGCTGTAATGGCCTGAGTAAACTCGTGCCCTTCCCCTTCCTTTTGAAGTTCGTATTCACGCGTCTTAGTAAGGAGGCATCATGAGTTTTCTCGAAGATATGGCGGGTAAGGAAGTGAGCGGCATGTTGGCCAACAGTTCGAATCCGCTTGCGTCCTCAATCATGCAGATGATCAATAACCAACCCGGTGGACTTTCCGGACTGGTGCAGCAGTTTCATGACAAAGGTCTGGGCAGCCTGGTAAGTTCCTGGGTGGGCACAGGCCAGAACCTTCCCATTTCGGCCGATCAGATTCAACATGTCCTGGGCAGCGATCAAGTGAAGGAACTCGCCGCCAAAGCAGGGATTGCGCCCGACGCCGCTGGTTCTCACCTGGCACAGTTACTCCCCATGTTGATCGACAAACTTACGCCCAACGGCCAAGTCCCGGAGACGTCGTCGTTGCTGGAAGAAGGCATGGGCATGTTGAAGAATCTGGGGCTGGGCAAGACCGGCACCGACTCTTAGGCTACGCTAGCGACGGAAAATCCTGTCGGATGCCGCGAACCACGTGGGAACCACGCCCTCGGCTGTCCTCACGTAGTTGGTCCGCACCCATCCCTTTTGCTTCATTGATTCCCTCTTCAGGGTAGAGGATAATGAGGCGTTGCCAGCCTTCACTTTGCCGCTGGCGGCCCGTGCCCGCGGTGAACCTGCCCAACTCCATCACGCTGACCCGCATCTTCAGCATCCCGCTGCTGATCTGGCTGCTTTCCACCAATCATTTCCGGGCGTTTGACGGCGAGCAGGAGTTGCTGGCGTCGGCTCTGTTTATCGCCGCATCAATTACCGATGGCATCGACGGATACCTCGCCCGCCGCCGCGGCCAGATCACGACCATGGGCATACTGCTCGACCCTCTGGCCGACAAGCTCCTCATCGCCGCGGCCTTTATCGCCCTGGTCCAATTCAATCCCAGCTTGGTTCCTGCCTGGATAGCCGTGATCATTATCGCGCGCGAATTTCTGGTGAGCGGCCTGCGTTCGATTGCCGCTTCGGAAGGCTTCACCATCGAGGCCAGCGATCTGGGCAAATTCAAGATGCTGGTGCAGATTGTTTCCGTGGTCGCCGTCATCCTCGACCACCGCTGGAAAGAATGGCCGGTGGGCCCCTACATTTTTCCCGTCCACTGGATTGCGTTGGTCGCCATCTGGTTCATGGTCTTTCTGTCGCTGACGTCGGCGCTCGATTATTTTGTGGCGTTCTGGTCAAAGATCGACCGCCACGTGGTCAAGCGGCGGCGCCGCGCCTTCGTCCTCAGCCGGCGGAGGAAACGCGATGTGCCCGTCACCTGATGATCGTTCCTCACGCCTGACTTGTGTCTCCGGCGCTTCCCTGCCGGATGAATTTTCTTCCGAAGAACGCCGCCAGCGGCCTTCGACGACTCGCGTTTCTCGCCGGTAACCCAGGACCAGGCTCCAGAGCTGGAAGTTTCTCTCAGCGTGCTGTCGCCGCTCCAGCCCGTCCAACCAGAACAGGTGGAAATCGGACGCCACGGCCTGCTTATCAGCCTGGGCTACTATCGCGGCCTGTTGCTGCCGCAAGTGCCGGTCGAGCACGGATGGGACCGCATCGCTTTCCTCGAGCAAACTTGCAGGAAAGCCGGCTTACCGCTGGACGCGTGGCAAACCGGTGCGAAGCTGGAAGCTTTCACCGCCGAGGTTTTCGCCGACCCGGAGTGATCGTGTGGTCGCGGGCGACTCGCCCGCGTCTCGCTTGCGCGCAAAAAAATCAGGGAGGCCGAAGCCTCCCTGAAACAAGTTTCTCGCGGTTGGAAAATTACTCCTGATCGAGTTCCACGTTGTCGCCGACGTGCACATCCTCCAACGCAAACACAATCATGCCGGTGGCGGTTGTCGGAGTGGTATTGATGACGACGATCTCGCCCACCGCGCGTCGCGGCATATCTGCCACGCGGATCGAAGGTCCTTTGGTCCTGGTGAACATGTGCCCCTCAATGGAGGGCGGGTACTTCTGCGTGTCATCGGTGGTCGATGCCTTGAACGAAAGCGAATCCACCGGATCGCGCAGGTCAGCTTCATAACTGCGTACCGCGCGGAAGTAGTCGCCTACCTTGACTCCCTGGTTAGCGCCCACGTTCATATAGATCTTTGAACCAGTCCCCAGCAGCAGGTCAAAATCCTTGGCCAGCACAATTCGACCGCTGGCTTTACTGTTGTTGGGCAAGAAGCGGTCAAACCGCTCCGGCAGATGGAATGCAACCGTGGGCTTTTCCGCATACGGCATCGCGATGTCACCGGGAACGATGGCCTCGCAACTGAATTCGACGTGCGCGACCGCCATCTTGCCGCGAGTGTCCACAACCCGCACCCGGCCCAGTTCGGAATAGGGTTGACCCATGGCCTTCAACATCGACCGCTGACCGGCAAACAATTCATACTGGTTTGGATCCACCAGTTCGCGCACGATCTCGTATTGCTGCCCCGTCTGGTAGCCCTGGCCTGCCAGGAAGATGGTGTCATTGGTGGCGTATTTGGTGGTGTTGGGACTCTCGAGGCCACCCGCCACGAACTTCGAGTTCGGCACCAGCTCTTTGTTGACGAAGCCGCCGCAATTGATATCCGCGTTAGTCGGGGTCTGGACCCGCTCAATCGGAAAGGTGCCGGTCGTAATCTCGGTGTTTTGCGGAGCAGCCTGGTCCGCCGGAGCGGAATCGGCTTGCTGCGCAGCTGCCGCCACCGTCAGGCACAGTAACAGCAACAATCCTGTTTTCTTCATGTTACCTCCAAAATCGAGGCCGGGGCCCCCGCCGGCTTTCTCCCGCTAACTCATGCAAATAAAAGGGCTTTCAAGTCGCACAGTAACAAGGGGATAGGGGTCGGTCAAGGTTACGCTGGTGTTATCGTGGGTACGTTAAAAAGTTTGCCCGCAAGCAATTGCACAATCCGTTGTTGCATCTGCAATTACGCGCCTGTAATATCCCCAGTCGTTCTCCGATCATGACTGCTGCCCCCAACAGCTATATCGCCAGATTCCTGCCCCTGCGGCTTCCCCGGGTCTGTGTGGCCGTGACCGACTCCGATCCCAGTGGTCTGGTCGATAAGGCGGAGGCGCTGGTCCGGGATAACACCTTTCTGGAGTTCAGGTTAGACTACTTGCCCCGGCCCTCGCTTGCTCTCCCCAGGATCAAGCGCTTTATGGAATACCATCCCCACGTCACCGCTATCGCGACCTGCCGGCGCACCGCCAGCGGGGGAAAGTTCAAGGGCTCGCTGGCCGCCCAACTGGACATTCTGGGGAAGGCCAGCGCTTCCGGTTGCCAGTTGCTCGATATCGAATTGCAGAGCGCCGCCAAGTGCAAGCCCGAACAGGTGAAGCGTCTGCGCACGCGGTCAGCCTTGATCCTTTCCTATCACGATTTCCGGGCCACCAAAAATCTGGAACCGACCCTGGACAGGATGGTGAAAATCCCCGCCGATTTCTACAAGGTCGTTGGCACGGCCACGACTCTCTATGACAACGTGACCATGATGAAGTTTCTGGAGAAATTTGGCGACCGCTATTCTCTGGTCGGACTGTGCATGGGGGAACAAGGCATCATCAGCCGCTTGCTCGGGGTACGGGCGGGCAGTGTTTTCACCTTTGCCGCGGTCAGTCCCGATGAGAAGACCGCGCCCGGTCAGACCACCGCCCAGGAGTTGCGCAATACCTACCGCATCGAGCAGATGGACGCAGCCACCAGAATCTATGGCGTCGCCGGCGATCCGGTCGCGCATTCGCTTTCGCCTGTCATCATGAATGCCGCACTGCGCCGGGAGAATGTGAACGGCGTCTATCTCGCGCTTCATGCCAAAACGCTGAAAGACCTGCTGGCCTGCGTGCGCGATATTCCGATTCACGGCCTGTCCATCACCATGCCGTACAAGGAAGCCATCCTCAAGTACCTTGACAACACCGATTCGCACACCACAAAAATCGGCGCATGCAACACCGTGGTGCGAGCGCAGGATGGAAAACTTTATGGATTCAACACCGATGCCGCTGGCGTGGTGCGACCGCTGGAACAGCGGATCACGATCGAAAAAGCGAGGATTCTGGTGCTGGGCGCTGGCGGCGCGGCGCGGGCCGCGGTTTTCGGCCTCAAGGAACGGGGCGCCGAAGTTTATATTCTGAATCGCACTGCCGCCCCCGCGCAAAAGCTGGCCCACCAGGCCAGGGCGAGGATCGCCAAGCGCGCTGACCTGAAAAAGCTCGTCTTCGATGTCATCATCAATGCCACTCCCGTCGGCATGGGCAACACGCGCGAGTCTCCGCTAAATGAAAACGAGATCAACGCGCGATATCTTTTCGACATGATTTACGATCCTGAGGAGACGCGCCTCATGAAGCTGGCCAAGGGGCGCGGCGCGGAAGTAATTCCGGGGATCGAGATGTTCGTCCACCAGGCCGCCCGCCAATTCGAGATCTGGACAGGCAAACCCGCGCCCTGGGATGACATGCTGCGCGTAGTCATGCTGGCGCTGCAGGAGCGCACCGCCGCCCGCCAAGCAGCCCGTCCCACGTAGGGGGCGGGTGCCCTCACACGCCCAGCCGGGCAAAGCCCGGCAGGGTTCTGGCTTGCTGCGAACTGAAACCCAAGGCGAGCTACGCTCGCCCGCCCGGACGAGGGCGTCCGGGCCTACGTGGGTTTTGGTGACATCATGCGCGAGTAGTTTTGGGCAAAAAATACGCCGGCCCGTGAGGGCCGGCGCAGTTCTTTTCTGACTAGTACGGTTTGAAGTCCTGCCAGTAGGTCAGGTTAACTACGTCCTGCAACATCGGTGTACCCGGGGGCAGCTTTGCCGGATCCAGGAACGCCGTGTCGAAGTAGTAGTACCGCGGCGGCGGACCGTAAACCAGGTTGCAGCACTTGAAGGTACCGGTCGCATACTGCGCGTAATAAAGGCTGACCAGCGAGCCGCGGTAGTACAGTCCACCGGATCCGCCCCAGGTCTCGATGTAGCGCAGGAAGTTATGTACTCCGCCGTCGGTGCCGAAGTCCTGGCCGGTGCCCGCTGGTTGTGGGAAGTTGATGTTCTTTCCGCCTGCAATAGCCAGCCGATAATACGTAGGAGTGTTAGGCGCCCGTCCCCCCAGGTTCAGAGGGTTCAGCATGCTGTTGGTATCGGACCAGTTATTCGACAGCACGGTCACGGCGTCGGCGATCACCGCAGCGGCCGAGTGGTTGATGTCCGCGGGTGCAGCCGGCGGAGGATTGTTCCAGAAAGGATCGGTGTTGTCGGAATTGTAATTTCCCTGGATGTAAACCGGGTTCTCCGACGCAACCGTAAAGCCACCCAGACCCGTATCCGGCCGCACCGGGAGGTTGCCCAGCCCACCGTCAACCAGCTTCAGCGCATGGCGGGCGCCGGTGACAATGTTCTGCCGGCCGCGAGTGGAACAATTTACGTTGACGTAAGGATTAGGAACCCCGGCCACAACTGTCGCCACGCGCTGGCCATAACCAACGTCGACTGCGCCCCAGTTGTCCTTGATGTTGTTCTGGTCCACGTCCTCAGAGGCTTCCAGCACATTGTCTGGAGTTCCAGTGGCGGAGCCAGAGTTGATGACATCCTCGAAACCGTACTCGCCATTGGTAATTCCGCCCATTCCGGGGTCAGGATTGGCGATCATGCCGCGCCGGTCGGAGAAGTACACCAGGTAGCCGTTCTGGCTGCTGTACGAGACTAATGGCCCGTTGCCCCCGGGAACGGTACCCAGCAACCATTTCCGGAAGTTGCCTACGTCGAACTCAACGGCATTCATGATGCCGTTGACATAGCAAGCAGGATTGGCCATGCCTGCCGGGGCTGTGTCGCGAGGGAAACCCTCGCGTGGATCGTAGAAGTTGATCGGGTACCAACTGTACTGTGAAAGAGTTCCGCCGTCGAAAACGTTGTTGGGCGCGTCGGCGGTGCAAACCCCGCCGGGGCAAACCGCGTCGCGATCAGCCTGCTCCTGCAGAATCAGAATCGCATTCGGATGCACTGGATTCGACCCTGCTCCCCCTCCTACCGGCTTGGTGGGAGAAACAAGTCCGCGAGCGAATCCGAGTTGCAACCACTCAGTGGTGACCCCGACCCATGCGCCGGCTGCGTTTTGATACTCCACTCGCAACCAGCCGTCCACCAGGTTCCAGGGTCCGGCAGCAGGACACGGGGACAAGGTCGGAGGTCCAACCCATCCCGGGTCCGTTACCGTCTTTGCCATAGCGATCCGGGTGGTTCCCAGGGCCGCGCCCCCGACTCCCTTTACCGCCACCGCCAGGCCCTGTGGAGATGCCGCACAGCCGCCGGCGGTCAAGTCGATATCCTCCGCCAGAAGGCCCGGCCGGTCGGGATGCAAATCGGCTTGAGTGCTGGCCAGCAAGATGCGGACATTCGCCTTGTTGTACTCGCGCGACGATCCCGTCGCCGATGACACCGGTTCGCCGAATGGAGCTTTACGAATAATCGCAATCTGCTGCGCCGCGCCATTGGCGCCCTGCACAAACGGAAGAGTCAGCGGCTGCACCGCCATAGAGGTATTGTTGCCGATCCATCCGCCAAAGGTAGTAGGGGAGACCGTGGTCGAAGTGTTCGTCCAGGTTGGGACATTGGTCTGCACCCCCGCAGCAGGAATGCCGGCACTCCAACTGGCCAGAGGAACGCTGAATTTCAAGCAGTGGGGACTCAGCGCCGGATTCGTTGCGGTAGCAATGCTCCCGTCGCAGCCGTGGCTCTGGTTGAGCACATAAACTTCACCGGTATAGTTGGCATTGGTGAGGAAGTTGTTGGCCAGCCGGTCGCGGAGAATCTCCCTGACCGCGGTCACTTTGTCATCCAGCACGAGGTTGTTGCCGTTGCCCTCAGCCAGGAACAGGTTGCCGTTGGTGTGTACCCGCCCCGCAAAGTTGAAATTGGGGCCGGCGAAGTAACTCAAGTCGCTGTCGGAAAAAACACCGAACTGGAATACCGGGATGAGCGCCACTTCCACGCCCCGGGTCATGTTCACCGAAGCGCCACCTGGCCGGGTAGCTCTAACATTCAATGTCAGCGGGATGATTTCCGCAGTCAGCCCGGCGTTGGGTCCAGCGCTGATGACACTGGGCCGACTGGCCGGGTTGCCGTTCGCATCCGGCGTCCAGGTAATGCTCTCCTGGTAGCCCATGTCCTTGATCATGGCGTTGGTCGGCGGGCTGTTGGTCAGATTGGTGATTTGCAGAGGGGTGGGAGACTGCGATTGCTGGTAGAGTGCGGCCAGATTCGCGGTGAGCAGCTCCATGCCTGATTCCGCGCCGTAATACGCCCGGTTGGTCTCCAGATCGTTATTTCCAACCTGGCCTGCGCCCTGCACCATAAACAGAAGACTCACCGCGATGGCGGACAACAGCGCAAGCACCAACAGACTGGCGATTAGTGTAAATCCCCGTGATCGGCCCTTGACTCTACGCATGGTAATGATCTCCTGAAACTGTGTCTCTCTCCTCTAATAACGATTTCTAGTTGTAGCGGTCCTTGAACGACAGACTGCGCGTGCTTACGGACGTGGTCAAGACTGTGCTTCTCGACTTGTTGCCGTAAGAGTTGAGCGTCTGTCCCATCACCTGAACGTTCACCTTATTGATCTGGCTGGGAGAGAAAGGGGCCAACAGAGGGTTAGTGATACCGGAGCAGTTTGGACCGTTGGCGCCGTTACACACGTCATACGTGACCTTCAGGTTGATAATGTTGTCGGCTACCGGCACTGGCTTCTGGCCATTGACCTGGCGCATCAGCCGCGGGGGCTGACTGGTCGCTGCGGCAGGAACCTCGATGAAATAAGTCACCGCCCAAAGGCGGGTACCGGTGGTGGTGCCGCCGCCTATGATGGACCGGATGTTCCCGCTCGCCGCTCCCGTCTGGTTTATCTTCAACGGGTCCCCATTGGCGAAGCTGATATCAGTGCTGCCGCCTGCCACGGGCGCGATGCCTGTGACTTCGCCAACGGCGCTGCCCAGATTGTTGGTGAACAAGATCAAATCCCCCACTTGAATTCCCGTGGGAGACTGGATGGCCGGAAAGCCCGCGGGTGCAGGCACCGGCGGCGTGAACGTGACCTTATCTCCAAGCGGGTTCGCGGCTGGGATCGCAGTGGTGTACTGGTTCAGCGGAAAAGCGTAGTCAGCGTAGACGACGGTGATCGCGTCCGATGCGGTTCCCGTGGCCGCGATGGTAGCCGGCCCGCCGATTTCGATGCCGTTACCCGCTCCCGGGACAATCCCGTACATGAACTTGCCTGGATAGCCATTGTTGGCCAGCCATGCCTGGGTGGGATCCACGGCGAAGAATGAAGGCGTCGATCCGGCGCCGGCAGGGAGCGACAAACCACCGGAGGGCAGGCCAGAGCCGGCCATGCTCACGTCCTTCGCAATAAGGTTCAGCGTGGCGCGAGCGTTTTGCTGCATTTCCGAGGACTGTGTGACCAGACGCGTCGCATCCATCCCGTTCTTGAACAGCTGCGTCGTGGCAGCCAGAACGATCAGGCCGAGGGCCATGGCGATCAGCAATTCAACCAGACTGAAGCCGCGAATTTTTGGTTCGGTGGATCTCATCTTTCTCCTCAGCGGAACGAAGCAATCAAGGCCTGCACCTGATAAGTCCTGAACCAGCCCTGTGGCACTGGATAACGAACGCTGACGGTAATCTGGCGCACGTTGGGGTTTCCCGGCACGTCTGCAATCTGGACCTGCCGGGTGAAATTGCCCAGGTCAATCAGCACGTCAGCGCTTGTGTTAGTGATCACTCCGCTCGCTCCCGGCAAGCGCACGGGAGTGGCAGCAACGTCGTCGGCGGTGTTATCCAGACCGTCTGGACCAGCGTCCATCATCGGCGTGAAGCCCACCTTGAATATCCCGTTGCCCGCGCCCTGGTTCTGGATCTTGTCAAAGGTAATTTGTCCGGTTTGGCGCGCCGTGTAAATGCTCTCCACCGCCTCCGCCGCTTTCTGGCGGGCGATGCTGTCGTTCTGCACCGACGTGGTGTTGCTGATGGCCATGGCAAAGGTGGCCAATACCGCCAGCAGTCCAATCATCAGCACCACGATGGCGATGAGAGTTTCGAGCAGGGCAAATCCCTGTTGCCTGTGTTTCTTTGAAGCTGGCCTGCGCTTGTTATTGCTCATTGTTGAAACCATTTGGGCCCTCCCGCACTGGCAAGAAGACGCCATCCTCGGATTCTTCCGGTTGCTCCGTAGAGCGTGACCGCGCGTGCGCTGTACAGGTCTCCGGTCCGCCCGACATACACAATCCCACTGTTCCAGTTTCCGTTCACGTCATGCGCCGAGCCGTCGGGCATGAACATGACCTGGTTCTTGATCCCGCCGCCGGCCACACCTTGGTCGAAATCGATAGCTACGGTTGCGTTGCCAAAACCATCCGGCACGGTGGCTGCACCATTCGGCAAGCCAGGTAGAACCATCATTTGCATGTCGGTGGGCAGTTTAGTGGTGGAGATTTGCGCGGCTGCGGAGAGGGCGGTTCCTGCGTCCCAGCGAAAAATCTGGATGCTTCGCGCGGTCGGTGCACCCAGCGGTGTAAGAGCGCCCGCAGGTGTGGCCAGGCCGAAGCACACGATGTATTGCTTGCGTTCCGCGATAGCGCGCTGACGAGCCACCCGCAGCGGCATCATTACGTCTTGATAGGCCTGATTCGCCCGGGCGTCCTTCAGGGCCGGCTGTACCGCCATGAAACCTATTCCGGCGACAATCATCATGATGCAGCAGACGATCATCATTTCAAGCAGGCTGAAGCCACGGGCGCCGCGTCCCCTGATTGATCCGCGGTGCGAAAACTTCGCTGTGTGATAGCGCTTCATTTGCCTGCCTGCCTCCATTGCCGCCGAATTCGGCGGACATCCTGAACCACTTGTCTTGGGAGAGTGGCGGAAAGCGGGGGCTTCCGTGCAACCATCATCGTAGGGTCAGTTCATGCCAGCGTCAAAGCACCAGAGTCATACGACGCAGCGGATGTGTTCGTACTTTGGTAAGTAACCAATCTCCGGTTACTGACGCGGGCGGGTGGCTCAGGCGGAACAATTTCCCAGAGCGGGATCAAGGGGTGGAGCAGGCCTTCAGGCGTGCCATAGATCTGCTGTCTGCGCCGACGGGTTTCAGCCGCGGAAGAACTTCAGCGGCTAAGGGCCGCCAGGGGTATCCGGGCTTGATGCAGCCCTAAAACGCTATTCCACCCATTCTCGCCGACCTGGGGGGGCACTAGAGCGCTGCTCCACCACAATCCACCTGTGCAGGCCCCGCTTAAGGATGACCGCCGGCAGATTGGGCGTAGCGGCTCACGCTTCCGTCCGTCCCGTGGGGCGCCACATGGTCCCGGAAATCAGAGCGAATTTGAGCACGACGATCGGGCATCGGAAGCGGCAATTTCGCGGAATCGTCGATCGACACACCCGCGGCTTCCATCAGGTCCCGGACATCCATGCAATAGACGATGCACAGGCTTAGTATCTTCGCGATGTGTCGCGGTAATTTGCCCATGACTTCATAGTCTGAAAGCAAACCCAAGGCGATCGTGTATTCGGGGTTCCCAAGGATTAGCGCGACTGTGCGAGTGAGCCCATGCGCCGCCCGGAAGGTCAAACCGGTGCGTGCGCGAGAGATTTTGAGCAAGTCCGAAAACCGCATTTTTCCGTTTCCGGAATGAAGCGGGAACGATCGAGACTCCATCTGCCCGGCGCTGGGCGGCAACTTCATGGGATGACGATCCAGATCCACCAAACCCAGAATCCGCGCCTCGGTCGGCAGATGCAGCGGCCAGTTTCCCCAAGGTGGGCGGGTGGGCAGCAGGACGATTTGCCGATCGTCAATCCATCGCACCTGGCAGCACGTCAGGCCGCCGGGTTGCTCAACCAGCCACAGATGATCGTCCCGGGAAACGCGATCAGCGTCTTTCATCCGCTGGGCATAGCAGCGATCGACCCGCACGATACTGCCGGGCATGAGCTGTGGGCAAACCAGGGCGTCCTCGGTGCCGATCTTGGCAAATAGGTAGCGACCGCGGTCGTTCCATCTCCCCGGTCGAGCGCGGGAGAATGAACTCCGGACTCCGTCATGGGAAGAAGGCAACGGCAGAGACGACTGGAACCATTCTTCGTTCGGTGTAACCAAAACGGTGCGCTCAGTGTGCAACCGCATTTGCAGGCGGAGGACCGGCTGCAGATCAAAACCGACCATTCGCAACCAGTCATCGAAACGATATCCAGTACTCTCGCTTAAGGCTACGATCTGACAAACATGCGGCGTGACTCCGCTCTTAATTTTGTAAAGGAAAGTTGCTGGAATGAAGAATGGCGACTTGCTTCCGTAGCGTCCGCGAGAGGCGGCTGAAAGCTGGGTCACGCTGTAGCCGCACTGCGCCAGAACATTCCTGATACTCTCGGCCCGGGCGTCCCAATCACAGCGGTGTGCGGCATCGTCGCCGGCTTCGATCCAGCGAAGAGGAGGTCCCGCGCGAGGTATCCTGAAGAGACCACGAACCGCTGCCGGCGCGTTCATTCATCGATACTAGCCTGACTCCTTATTTGTGAGGGGCTACCGGTTGCTGCCTCTCTTGGTGCATCGTTACGTCCGCTCAAAGGATTTTATGTGCTGCGGACTTGGGCCACTGGCCTGCGCCGTCCACTCTTAGCAACCCAGCAAACTCCTGTGATTCTCCCCAAAGCGATATTGGACGCCGGTAATTTCATGATGACTCTTTCTTCCCGGAAACCGGCGAAATTCTCCAGCCGGAATGAGGCGTCTTGAGCGCACCGCTCCAGTAGCGGGATGCTCGCAACACATCCCCTCCTTGGCGACGAGCAATCTTTGTCAGAGGAGCTGAAATCCGGAATCAGCATACTTTCTGGGCGTTCTGGATTGAGAATCGGCAGTTTTCGTCGGTTGACCGACCGAACGAAGTTGCCTTGCGTGAACCTCAATTTCGCTCCGGTCTCTTCGCCATGGCCGCGGAACAAGCACAAGGAGAAGGGAATAGTCGCAAATGCCCAAGGTCGAAGCGACCAAGTGTTTGGTCCATTTTGTCGGTATACCGACGACTGCTGTTTTCGGTCGCTCGTTTTTCGAACACTCCGGATTTCCTCGCGCAGAAAAAATATGGTGATGCTGTGCAGGTCGCCATCCCACGGAGGGAACTCTTCATGAAAACTGTCGTTCGCCTTATGCTCGCAACTCTGCTGCTGCTGGGTGCCATGTCAACTTCTTCCTTAGCCGAAGGCGGAGCTCCCACCCCCATGTGTTCGCCGGGGCATTGCAAAGGGAATTGATTCGGAAGATTTCGTAAGCGCTAAATTGCTTGTGGGCTGTCTGGTTTGCGAGTAGCCTTCCAGTGCAGCCCATGAGATCCTCTGCGCTTGCGACGGCTATCTTTTGGTTTCTACCGATAGTCCTGCAATCGCTAGTCGCCTTCGTCATGTTCCGGCGTAGGCTGGTGAGGCAGTTCCCTGTTTTTTTTACTTTCAACGTTCTGGTTCCTGCACGCGATGTCACTCTCTACTTTCTTCCACAATCAGGAAACCGTTACGCAACCGTCTTCTGGTGGGGTGAGGCGGCTGCGATCGTGTTGGCCCTGGGCATAGTTTTTGAAACCAGCTGGCATTTCATCCGGCCTTATCCTTTTCTGAGACTCTTTCTGAGAGTGCTGTGGATCTCAGGGGTGATCGCGGCCGCTGCGGCCCTGGCCCTGCTGCTCTGGACCAACGGGCCAGCGGGAACCGATGTGGCTCTCGAGTGGATTATCCTGACCGAGCGCTCCGCCCGGTTCCTGCAGGTGTGCCTGCTGATTGTGGCGATTGCACTTATGTCTCGCCTGGGACTGAGCTGGCAAAACTATTCGGTAGGAATTGCCGCCGGTTGCGGCGTCTATGCCGCCCTGGATCTGGTCTTACTGGAGCTTCGTGCTCATCTTCATGCGGTAACAGACAGCGCCTTTGTGTTAATGAGGTCTGCGGCATATAATCTTGGCGTTGCAATCTGGACCTTTTATTTTCTCCGGCCCCGCAGCGGCAAGCCGGTGGGCGGTTTGCCCGGCACCGACTTGGCGAATTGGAACGATGCGCTGACAGAGCACATTGACAAATGGTATCGACGCTGACAATTCTGTTCGCCAGTCTCTTGTCCCTGTTTCTGGTTTGGGTAGTGCTCCGTCCCGGGCTGCCCCCCATCAAGAGCCTGGAAGACTGGGAAGGAAAGAAGCATGATGTCGATCCTGAGGTATTTCGGGTCCTGCTCGATCCCTCCCAGGAAAAATATCTGCAGCAGTCGTTGCCTCCAGGTGAGTTCCGTCTTTATCAGAGAAAGCGCCTGGTTTTGGCGCTGCGTTTGCTGGATTTGGTGGGAGAAAATACCGCTATGTTGCTGAAGTTAGGGCAACTGGCGAGAACGGAAGCGAATTCCCACCTGGCCAATGAGGCGGAGGAGTTGATCTATGGGGCGCTTTGGCTTCGTGTAAACTTGTTGCTGGTTCGGCCCTGCTTGTGGCTGAAGTGGCTCTTCCCGGGCTGGGCATTGTCACTTCCGGCGGTCGAAATGCCGTATGCGGAGCTGCTCGCGTACCTCAACCGGATCCGGCAACAACGGCAGTGGGACCTTCAGCAGGCTTTGATGGCCGGCTGAAGGTTGGAATGGGTAGGGGTGGAGCACCCCCGAGCTACCGATCGTTGAATTTCTGTTGTCTCCATTGAAAAAGTTTGGCGGTTGCAAGAGTAGGGAGGGGCTTTCTCTATTTAGCGTATTCAAGTATTTCCGCGGCCCATGGGGACACCTTTCATGGGGACATCTTTGAGGACGCGCAGCAGTTGAGACTGGGAAATCAGGGCCACCAACATGGACTCGGGAAAATGGATCAGGGAGTTGCGCGAAGAGCGCTTTGTTAAATCCAGCGACATTGAGCGCATCAGCAGGTCGATCGCCGACATCAAGGGCAACGCTGACTTCTACGTTTCACACTCCACCCTGGCCGACATCGAAACCGGATCGGTCCCCAGCATTCACAAGCTCTTCAGCCTGGCCGCGTGTCTCAAAGTTTCCCTCGAAGAACTCCTGCTGGTCTTCGGAATTGACCTGAATGAAGTGCGGCAATACGCCGGCCAGGTTGAACCGGGATTGCCCCGGCTGGAGACCGCGGAGGTGCGGGAACCCGGTTTCCGCTTCCAACTCAACTTCGACACCGCCCTCAACAGTCACGAGACCAGCCTGCTCAAACTGAACCCACAGGAACTGGCCACCCTTCCCCCGGCTTTGCGCAAGCGTCTCGACCCCAGACGATACCGCTACGCCGTGGTCGGCCTGAAGGACGACACCATGGGCGAGTTGATTCCGCCCGGCTCTTTGGTTGAAGTCGACGTCATGCAGAATGCGATCCAGGTGTTTGAATGGAAGACCATTCGCGAACGTCCGGTTTACCTGGTCTGGCACACCGACGGGCACAGCTGTTGCTGGTGCCAGCTGGAAGGAAAAGAACTGACCCTGCTGCCTTATCCGCTCTCTCGCCAGCCGGTCAGGCGATTCAAAGTACCGCGTGAGGCCTCGGTGATCGGCCGGGTGATCAATGCCTGGCTGCCCTTTGAGCAATTACCCAACGGCGGGGCGACCCACTAGAACTACTGCTCCCCTGGCACTTCCTTGCCCACAACTTCCAGGGCGATCGTAACATTCAGAAAGTACAATTCCGCCGAAGTGGCAGGCGCGTCCACTGGAACCGTTGCCCGATAAGCCTGTAACGACTTCCAGGTCTTCAGCACGGTGGGGGCCTCGCCCCGGGTATAGCGGACATATTCCTGAAGCTGGCTCACGTAGTCGGGCAATCGGGTAGTGAGCAGGCGGCGAAAGACCTGCTCATGACAGGCCCGCAGCGCCCCATCCGCCGCATGCACTCCCCGTTGCTGTGAGAGTTCCGGATGCAGATACATTCCGCTATTGCAGTCCCGCAGCGATGCCAGGTAAATCATTCGGGTCAGATCATTGGGCAAGGTCTGCAACACGGTTTGGCTGACATGATCAGCCAGGCTATCGGGACAGGAGACGTCGTTGAAGTCCGGCGCCTGCATGCCCGCAGGCGGCAATAATTCAGGGGCCAAAAGCTCAGTGGAAGGTTGCGGATGGAGTCGGTTCTGCCCGGGCACAGTAGCCATTCGATTTGTCCGACGTACAGTCGCGCTGTCGGCAATTGTACTCTGGTGGCTTGGGGTTTCAAGCAGAGATTAGATTGTCGGAAGCATATTCCATGCGCGGAAACGGCAAGACCCGGGACCACAACGTTCGCGAAGAAGAGCCGCAATGACCGCAAAGGCGGGGTGTTACAAGTGTACGTGAGGGCTTTGTCCTGGATTCCGGCGACGCGGCGGCGGGCCTTTGATGACCTTGACTTCGAACTGTACCGGAAGTTTCCTGGGAGGATAGCAGGCGGCCTTGTCGCAGGCCTGATACTTCAGTTCTCCACGAATCATGTATCGGGCGGGAATCACGCCGGCCAGTGGTCGCACATCCACCACCACCGGGAACTCTCCGGTATAGACGCTCAGTTTATCCTCTGGGGCAAAAGCAAAACTCATGTCTGTGCCCGCGGGATAGGTCACTCTTCCAATCACAATGTCGGTCGGAGCGCTCAACTTGAGCACGGTGGGGATGAGGAATTCCGACTTGGGCTGGTTCGAATTCACATGAAAGCCAGCGCCCACGCGAAAACGAAGGTTCACCGTGTTCGGCCGCCCGCGGGTGACCGTAATGACAGGCGAGGGCGCCATGGAGACAGACGGAGTTTTTCTTCCCGGAAGATCCTGATTGTCTTGCGCGGCCGCCAGTGCGGCCAGCAAGGCCAGGATGAGACTGAGCTTTCGTATAATAGACATCAAGGGAAAATGTTAGACCGTCCGGGAGTCGCAGGCTACGTTACTTTTGCGCCTGTACCGGCTGGCCCTCGGCCAGCGCCTTCTTGATGCTGTTCTCGATTTCGCCTCGGCCCTTCAGGCCAAACACTTTGTCCACCACCTTGCCATCGCGCCCGATGTAAAAGGTAGCGGGGAGAAACTGCACCCCGCCATAGGCATTTCCAACTTCTTCCTTGCCTATCAGGATGGGGTAATTCACACCCAGGTCGTGGGCGAACTCACCGATCTCCTTGGGGCTGGCGTCATCCATCGCGATGCCAACAATCTGCAATCCCTGCGGCCCGTACTGCTTCTGCAACTCGGCAAACCAGGGCATCTCGATCTTGCAGGGCTGGCACCACGTGGCCCAGAAATTCAGCAATACGCCCTTGCCCCGAAAATCAGAAAGATGCACGGTCTTTCCGTCCAGCGATTCCAGGGTGAAGTCCGGTGCCGCCTGGCCATTCATGTTGGGGCCCGCGCTGGCGGTCACACCCGAGTTTCGCCGCGCCACCTGAAATCCAAAAACAATCATGACGGTCACCACCAGGGCAACCACGATAATGACCACTGGATCGCGTTTCACGAAAGACTCCCTCTTAGAGCGCGAATCGATTCAGGAACGACAGATAGTTTGAGATGATGGTGAAGCGCCCGAATACCAACAGCGCGCCCAATACGATCAACAACCCGCCACTGGCCACTTCCAGGGCATGCATGTGCATGCGAAAGCGCTTGTAGAACTTGAGAAAGCGTTCGATTCCCAGCGAGGTCAGGAGGAACGGTACGGCCAGTCCCATCGAGTACACCGCCAGCAGCAGGATTCCCTTGGCTACGGAGTCCTGGGCCGCGGCAAAACCCAGAATGACGGCCAGGATCGGACCCACGCAAGGCGTCCAGCCAAAAGCGAAGGCAAAACCGATCAGGAACGCCCCCCAGGGCGTGCTGCCCCCCTTCACGCTATGCAGGCGCGCGTCGGTGTATAGCGCCTTGATCTTGAACAGGCCGGTCAGGTGCAATCCAAATACGATGATGACCACGCCGGCCACCTGGGCCAGTGTCGATTTGTAGCGCGCCAGTATCTGGCCTACCTCGGTCGAAATCGCGCCCAGCGAAATGAAGACCACGCTGAAACCCAGGATGAAGCCGATGGAATTCAGCATTACTCTGCCCAGGAGGCGGGATTCCTGGGCCTTCAGCTCCTCTACGCCAGCTCCCGAAATCAGTGAAACGTACCCCGGAACCAGCGGCAGCACACACGGCGAGAGAAATGAAACCAGCCCGGCCAGGAACGCGGCGATAGGAAGAGGAAGGTTAGACATCCGAATTTATTGTACCCGTTGCGAGCGAGGCAGCCCTAGTCAATACCACAAACACGTGGGGACAAAAAAATGGAGGACGGGCGTACCGCCCGTCAGGAATGACCTGTCCACAACGGGCGAGACGCCCGTCCTCCACTTTGTCCCTCACGCAGCTCTCGCCGACCTTATTCACAGATGCGCCGAGAATCGGAAGGTTACAGTTATTTGGTTTTGCTGGGGGGAGGCAACGGCGCAGGCGCCGGTTGCGCTTCTGCCGGGGGCGAGGCCACTGCTTTCCGGATGAACCCGGGCGGAATGGCCGCGGTCAGCACTGCACGGTCGTCATGTTGCTGCACTTTCAATCCATCGAAGAATGCCTTCACGTCAGGATCGGTCCCCGGCTTCGAAACCGTCCCCTCCGCAGTGTGGAGGAGTTGCAGAAATGTCCCCAACTGTTCGGTCAGTCGCTGGGCTTCGTCTTTGCTGCCGGTAAAGGCCTCGGCCCGGAAATGCACCCGTCCCAGGTAGCGAGCGGAAGCCACTACCGTAGCTGGGCTGGTAAACAAGAACGATAAGGCATTGGGGCTGGGCGAGCTGTCCACAGGATCCACCCTGAAAATCGCCCAACCGAGGCTGGCCAGGGGAACATACTTGTAGTACCGCCGCAGCAGCGCCGGTCCGCCAAACGGAGAAGCCACCTTGCGCGATCGGTCGACGATGCCGCGAATCACAAGGGGATCATCGTGATTCGACGCTGCCACCGTATCAAAACCCAGGACCGCAACCCTCAAAGTGCGGCCCTCGAGCGGAATGTTGTAGATGTCCACCGACCGGTAACTCTCCACCGAGCCTGAGATCTTGCCCAGATAAGCCCGCAGGCGCTCGCCATCGATCCTGCCTACAAACACCTCCGAAAACCGCGCTGGTTCCGGGGTTGCCGACTGGGCCTTCCGCTTGACCGGATAATGGATGGCAAAGGCAGCCTGGTCCAGGTCGCGTTCGAACTGAAACCCGGTGGCCTGGATGAACTCCTGGTACTCAGGTTCATGGGGAACGTCCGGCAGTTGACCCGCGACGTTGGCGCGGCGCACCCACTTGAGATTGACGTAAAGATAGCCGTCCGCGCCGGGCAGCAAGCGGGCAGGTTCCGGAGGGGCATGCTGGCGCAGCACAACCGCCAGGGCGATGGCCAGGGCGACCAGCACAACGCCAAACCAGATGGGGAGTCTGCGTCGTATGCGCATGAAATATGACCGCTCGCAACGGCAGCGGCGGTCAGGGAGAAGTAATCATATCAGGTCAATGTAGGCGCGAGCGTCCCGCTCGTGCAGGTGTGGGTCGGACACTCCTGTCCGACGTCTTTGAAGTTGATTTTGGTCTTGGTTTTGATGTTGATTTTGATCTTGGTTTGAAAATCCAAAGGCAACTGCAACTGCAACGGCGTCGGACAGGAGTATCCGACCCACACATGGCTACTGGAGTTTGGCGTACTCGGCTTTGGCGTCCTTCAGGATGGGGACATCCGGGTCGGCATCTTTCCACATGGCAAAGAAGTCCTGGTAGGCCTCCTTGGCTTTCGCCTTGTCTCCTTGCAGCGCATACGCCCGGCCCGATCCCAGCCGGGCCAGCGGATAGAGGAAATTGGTTGGGTCGATGCCGCGACGGTCCAGAATCTTCTGATATTCGACCGCAGCCTTCGCGCCATCCCCCAGGCGGAGGTAAGCTGCGCCACGCAGGAACATCGGCCAATAGGTGGCGCCTCCGGGCGGAGAGCCCAACTCATAAGGTTTCGCTGCTTCTAACAGAGCAACAGCTTTTGCCGGCTGGTTGGCTTCTATCTGAATTGCCGCACGCCCACCCGGCAACCAGACCGAGTTCAGCAGCGTGTCGGTAGGATATTTCCTGGCCAGTTCGTCAATTATCTTTTGCGATCGAATGCTGTCTCCCGCTCGGGCGAAAGCGCCGGCAGCGGTCCCGCGGGAATTCTGGTCGTCAGAGAGGGGGAGCGCCTCCGCGGCCTTTTGCTTCGCCTCTTCTCGATCGCCCACTTCAGCGTCACACGTAGCCTCTATCCCTTTCAGCGCCGCGGCGAGCTCATTCATGCCAATCTTTTGCGCCAGAATCCCGCCCTGAACGTAGGCCTGCCGGGCAGCCTTCACTTTCCCACCCGCGCATTCACCGTTCCCTTTTATCAGAAACAGGATGGGCTCAAACGTACTCCCCTTGACTGCCTCCATGGCACGCTGCATGCCCGCCTCATCGCCTCGAAGAAACGCCATATCGTAACGCGACAGGGAATCAAGGGGCGAAGACAGCTTCCGGGCCGCGGCCTGATCAAGAATCGCTTTGCTCTCGTCGTAGCGGCCGAGGCGTTCATAGGCATCGGCGAGGTTTTGATATGCGAAACGATCATTCGGGTCCAGGTGCATGGCTTCGAGAGCATTCGTTACTGACTTCTCGTGCTGGCCAGTTGAGGAGTAAGCGAGCGCCAGGTTGTCCCATGGGACCGTGTCCCGGGGATAAGTCTGCTTCCACTGCTCATAGATCGGGATGCTCTTGTCTATTTCTCCCGTCACCTCGCTGTAATAATGAGCGGAGATGTAGAGCTTCTCCCGCTCGCTCGCCCTGTCCTTGAGATCGAACGCCTTGGTCAGGTTCTCTCTTTGCTGGATCGATTGCGCCATGTTGCCGTAAACCACGCCCAGGGTGGCATAGGCCATGGCAAAATTCGGGTCCAGTTCGATGGCCCGCTTCAGATATGGAACCGCTTTCTCGTCTTCCAGTTTCGAGTGCTCGGCCTGTCCCAGAGTGAAAGCCTGCAAGGCCTCCAGTGAAGACGTGGTGGCTTGCTCGAGCGGAGTGGCAAATTTCTGCACCGAACCGATGGACTCGCCCAGCTTCTGCCGCAGATCGGACGCTGCCTTATCCAGCGACTTCAGCACCTGCTCTTTGCTGTCAGACTCCACCTGGGTCCGGGCCAGCGAATCTCCGGTTTGCGCATTGACCGCGTTCAGATCAATCACGTAGTGGCTGCCCAGAGCGGAGATAGAGCCAGCCAGCATGGCCTTCACGCCGTCCCGCACGCAGATTTCCCGCGCTACGTCGTTGGTCAGACGCTCGTCGGGAGACCGGCCCATGAGGCGCAACGCTGCCTGAATCCGTGATTGCGGAAGAACGTTGAGATACGGCGACTGCTCCAGTTGCACCGCCAGCGCCTGCTTCAGCGTCCCGTCGAATACGGCGTCGCCAGTAGTGTTGACGAAGTCAGCCAGCAGGATGGAATCTTTTTCGGTAAGGGCTTGCGAGCGGCGCGTGTAGAAGAAAAATCCAGCGGCGATGGCAAGCAGCAGCGCCACTACCGGCACTGCAATCTTCCACAATTTTCGCGGGGGCGGGGCCGCAACTTCAGCCACCGGCACCGCGGAAGACGATACTGGCCTGGGAGCCGCTGCCGAGGATCCGGACCCCGGCGCTGGCGCGACCGGAGGAGCGTCTTGCACCGCTGCCACAGTCCCCGAGCTGGCCGCCACTGCCCGCCCCGTGTCCGTGTCCCGCTTCAAGCGTTGCAGATCGGCGCGCATGTCGGCAGCATGCTGGTAACGCAGATTGCGGTCCTTCTCCAAGGACTTGCTAACGATGCGTTCCATCTCCGCGGGCAGATCAGGATTAAGCCGGATGGGAGGCGTGGGAAGCTTTTCCAGAATGGCATTGAAGATCAGCGCCGAAGTGTCCCCGCGAAAAGGCAGGGTGCCGGTCGCCATCTCGTAGAGTACGGCGCCAAAGGAAAACAGGTCGCTACGCGCATCCAGCTCTTTCCCTTTGGCCTGCTCGGGAGACATGTAAGCCACCGTCCCCATGGTGGAGCCGGGACTGGTCAGGTGGTCCTGGCTCATGGCGGTGGCCTGGGAAAACGCACCCGCCGCGTCCATGCTGCCGCTCGCGGGCGTGACCTTGGCCAGGCCAAAGTCCAGCACCTTGGCGTGCCCGCGCTGGGTGACAAAAATGTTGGCCGGCTTGATGTCGCGGTGAATGATGCCTTTGGCATGGGCGGCATCGAGCGCGTCGGCAATCTCGATGGCGAGTCCCAGCAGCGTGTCCAGTTCCACCGGACGCCCCGCGATCAGATACTTCAGGGTGACGCCCTCCAGGTACTCCATGGCGATGAAAGCCTGGCCGTTCTCTTCGCCAATGTCGTAGATGGTGCAAATGTTGGGATGATTCAGTGCGGACGCGGCCTGCGCCTCGCGCTGAAAGCGGCTGAGCGCCTGCGCATTTTTCGCCACTTCATCGGGCAAAAACTTGAGCGCGACAAAGCGATGCAGCCGCGTGTCTTCCGCTTTGTAAACCACACCCATACCGCCGCCGCCCAGCTTCTCGACAATGCGGTAGTGCGAAATGGTTTGTCCGATCATGGCGTCTGCCGAATCACGGTCTGCGAAATACTTGAAGACAGGGTTGCCATGTTAGGTGGGCTGGAGAAGCAAGTCAACGCGAGCGCGGGGGTGGGCATTGGTTCCACTGGCATTACAACCCTCTCGCACTCGATATACTAGGCCCATGAAAATGAAGGCCTTGCCGATGTCCGTCACTGACTGGAATCAAATCCCGCCCTCGAAACATCCCGGAGAGACCGGATTTGCGCTTTGGAAGACCCAGAAATTTGGCGACATCCGGGTTCGAATGGTGGAGTACTCGCCCGGTTACGCGGCCGACCACTGGTGTTCGAAGGGTCACGTGATTCTGTGTCTGACTGGCGGGCTGGATATCGAACTAAGCGATGGCAAGCAACTCGGCCTCAAGCCAGGTCAAAGCTATCATGTTGGCGACGGCGATCCCCCGCACCGCTCCTCGACCGCGACTGGTGCCCAACTCTTCATCGTCGATTGAGGCTGAAATATATCGCTGCGCGCGACTTGAAAGCCCTGCCCTATCCGACGATAGTTTTGATGCGAACAATGCAAATTATGCATTGGACTGTTGCTCTGGGAGCCATTAACTTGAAACCTTGGACACGTTACCCGAATTCCTGGCGGAGTCGGCGAGAGGAGTTATGTATGAAATCCGAACGACGTTCCTTCCCTCGTTCGGCCCAGTCCGGGGTTGCCCGAAAACAACCGCCTAATGCCCAGGATGTGGAGAAGTTGCTGCACTTTTCCCGGCAGTTATATGCTCACGCTCTCACCTTGCAGGAAGTGATCCGGAACGACGGAGAAGTAGCGTACGAGGATCTGAAACCCAGATACGACCGGCAGGCCGCACAGCAATTCGAGATTTTCTATCACACCTTTAAGCTGCCCTCAAGGGCTCGCAGACGTGGCGCGGGGTCTGGCGAGTAGTGATCTGAGTCAGTCCGCGTAATCTGCTCTTTCTGGAAATCGTTGCGACCGCCCAGAAAGAGGGTGGGGCTCCTCACCCGAACCACCGACTCCCGAGCTCGGACAAGTTGCTTTTCCTTTTCCTCTTCAGCCACAATACACAAGCTCGGAGCCGTGTTGTGAGGGATGGTGCGTCTTTTCCCGCTGTTCTCCGCTGCTGCCCGCGGCGTTCCCTGCTGGTTCACTGGCTGGCCGCTCTCGTTATTCTTACGGTTTCTTACCCTCAACCCGGTCACTCCCAGGACGCGCAGAATTCAAACGCACCCTCCAATAGTTTGCGGGGCACAGTCATCAACAGCGTGACGCGCGAACCCGTTGCTCGCGCCCTGGTGTCTACTGCTGACAACCGATTTGCTGCGTTCACCGACGATCAGGGCCGCTTTGAATTCGAACTCCCGAGAATAGAAACCACCTCCAACGGCCCTGCGGAGGGGATGGCTTTCTACAACGCTTCCGCGCAGTTAATGGCCCGCAAGCCCGGCTTTCTCGACTCCGGCATGAGTACTTCCCCGCCTCAAAGCGCCGTCGGCGACGACATCACGATCGCGCTTGTTCCCGAATCTCTCATCGTCGGGCGGGTGAATCTCCCGTCTTCCAATCAGTCCGACCGGATCACCGTGCAGGTTTACAAACGCCAGGTGCGCGACGGCCGCGGCTTTTGGGCTCCCGCCGCCGGTGCGACCACACGCTCCAACGGCGAGTTTCGCATCGCCAATCTCATGGCAGGCACCTACAAGATCTTCACCAGTGAACTGATGGACCGCGATCCCATCACCTTCGATCCGCGCGGCCAGCTTTACGGATATCCCCCCACCTACTACCCCACGGCTGGCGATTTTGCCTCGGCTGCCGCCATCACTCTGGAAGCCAGCAAGACCTTTCAGGTCGAACTCTCTCCTGTCCTGCAGCCCTACTACCCGGTCAGGATCGCTGTTACAAATTTCCAGGCCCAAGGCGGAATCAACGTTTCGGTCGCACTCCAGGGTCACCAGGACCCGGGATACTCGCTGGGCTACAACGGCGAGGCCATCGAAGGCATGTTGCCCAACGGAATCTACACGATTGAGGCCACGCTGCAGCAGGGGCAGCAGACCGCGACCGGTAACGTGAGTATCACGGTGAAAGATGCTCCTTTGACCCATGCGTCCATGGCAGTGCTTCCCAACGGCTCGATTCCGGTTAGCATCACGGATGAACGAAGCGGCGAACGGTCGGGCGCGTTCTTTAGGCAGGGAACCTTCACGCGCGAGCAAAAGGCTGAGGTCTTTCTGCAACCCGCCGACGATTTCGATTCGGGTGGATTCGCTTCCCTCCGTCCACCGCGCAAACCCAACGACAACGATCTCGTGCTGGAGAACGTACGGCCCGGCCGCTATTGGCTGAAAGTCGCACCTTCCCTCGGATATGTCGCGTCGGCTGTCGCAGGGAGCGCCGATCTCCTTCGCCAGCCTCTGGTAGTCGGCCCGGGGGGTGCGAGTCTTCCTATTGACGTCGTGCTGCGCGACGATGGCGCCGCGATCGACGGGACTGTCGAAGGCATGCCTCCTGTGCCTGCCGACAGGCGCAGCCACACGGTAAGGTTCGGCCCCGTCGCGATGCCTGCGGGTCCGTACGTCTATTGCATTCCTCTGCCGGATTCTTCCGGCCGCTTTACCGCAAGCTGGGTTTCGCCGCAGGGGACATTCCAGTTGCAGCAAGTTCCTCCGGGCGCCTATCGCGTGCTGGCCTTCGACCGCCAGCAAAATGAACTCGAATGTCATAACGCGGAGGCCATGAGAGCCTACGAAGACAAAGGCCCGATCGTCCGCCTGGGCCCGGGGCAAACCGAGCAGGTGCGCGTGCCATTGATCTCAACGAAGGAGTGATGCATGTTCGTCTCCTGGCCCAATCCGAGTTTGCGTAGGGGCGGGTGTCCTCACCCGCCTGGCCGGGCGAAGCCCGGCAAGGTTTTGGCTGAGAGACCCAAAACCCCAGGCGAGCTGTGCTCGTCCGCCCGGACGAGCGCGTCCGGGCCTACGTGGGTTGCGTGCTTGCTTCTGGCTTGGCCGGCTGTGCTGGTTGGGCAAACGCCGGTTCAACAGCTTAGGGTCGGCCATTTCCGTATCGCCGGCACCATCGTCAGCGTCCATGAAGGCCATCCGCTCTCCCGTGCTTGGGTTTCGCTGCGCGACGTGAAAAACGCTCAAAACCAGATTTTCATGATCACCGGCGACGACGGGCGCTTCGAATTCCCCAATCTTCCGCCCGGAAAATATTCCTTGACGGGCGCCAAGCGGGGATACATCAGCGCCGCCTATGACCAGCACGAGCAGTTCTCCACTGCCATCGTGACTGGCGCCGGGGTGGACACCGAGAACCTGACCCTGCGTCTCGTCCGCACGGCCGTGCTCACCGGCCATGTCTTCGATGAATCCGGCGAACCGGTGCGCGCCGCCAACGTCACGCTCTGGCGCGATGACCACAGCGCCGGCATCAGCCGCACCGTCAGCTATCGGTCCGATATATCGGACGATTTAGGGTCGTTCGAATTCGCGCCCCTCGATGCCGGTACCTATTTCGTCTCCGCCGTAGCCAAGCCCTGGTATGCGGTACATCCGCCATCGGTTCGGCAAACCGGGGCGGCCGATGTTCCCACCGCAGTCGATCGCTCGCTTGATGTGGTTTACCTGCCAACGTACTACTCGGGAGCCACTGAAGTCGAAGATGCCTCGCCCATCCTGATTCGCGGCGGCGATCGTCTTGACCTTGATCTACACTTGGCGCCCGTGCCCGCCTTGCACGTGATCCTGCGCACCCCGCCGCCACAAGCCGGACAGGGCTTTCAGATGCCCGCGCTTTTCAAGCGCGACTTCGAGGGCTCGCAGGAAGGTATCCAACCAGAGGTGCAGATGGCCGCCCCCAGTGTGTTTGAGATCACCGCCGCCCCCGGCAAGTACGAGTTGCGCCTGCCGCGACAGGACGGAGAGCCTAGCCAGAGCAGCGAGATCGAGATCAGCCAGGACAATGAGGAACTGGACGCCTCCACGGGTCAAGCCGCCAGCACCATTACCGCGAAGGTCGAGGTGATTGGAGAAACTGCGCTCCCGCCTCAAATGGCGTTCGCCCTCCGCAATGCGCAGCATCGCGTCGTCGCCTGGGGAGCCATGAGTCCGGCCCGCGAAGTCACATTCGGAGAGGTTGCGCCGGG
Source organism: Terriglobia bacterium (assembly GCA_020073395.1). Classification (GTDB taxonomy): domain Bacteria; phylum Acidobacteriota; class Terriglobia; order Terriglobales; family Acidobacteriaceae; genus JAIQFF01. The sequence goes on along the minus strand of JAIQFF010000030.1, from coordinate 15,476 downwards.
AAGGTACGAGGTCCTCGCCGGGGCCGCGTCTCGCGCCTATTCAGTTGTCTCCATGACGCTGAATGGCTCCCCGGTCTCCGGCCACTCCTTCACCGTGCCCACGGGTACGGCCCTGTCTCTCTCTTTGAGGGTGGTCGGAGGCGCCGCCGACGTGAACGGCCTGGCGCAGCGTGCCGGCAAGGGCGCGGCCGGAGCCATGATCGTTCTGGTTCCCAGGAACCCGGAGGCGAACCGCGAACTTTTCCGCCGGGACCAGAGCGACCTCGACGGCACCTTCACTTTCCGTAGTGTGATTCCCGGCCCTTACACGGTGATTGCCATCGAGAACGGATGGGACCTGGACTGGTCGAAGCCCGCAGCCATCTCCCGCTACGCTGCCCACGGTCAAAAAATCGTGGTCGGCGGATCTCAAAGCGCCATCCAGCTTCCAAATCCGATCGAAATTCAGTCGAAGTAAGGAGTTTCGCCGGACGGTACGCTGCACCTGTGCGCATTGAACTGCTGCTGGATCACAGCCTGCGCCCGGGCCTGCTGGCCCGCCGGCTGATGCTCGGCCTGGAACTGCATTTTGCAAGCCTCACAGATTCCGATCACCGGAACGTTCTTGACTCGCTTTATGATCCGAAGATTGCGCTTAGGCATAGAACCAGTCTCCCACAGATTGGTGTGGGTCGGACACTCTTGTCCGAGGCCTTTGATCTTTGGGTTGGAATCCTGAGGTTAGAATCTCGGGGTCAGATCTTGCCGCTTTCGCGCAGCCCCGGCTAAGCACTTGAATGGCAAAGTCCAAAGTCACAGGCGGCGGACAGGCCCCACACGATCAGGTCCCGCTTGCACGCAAAATGCCGTTATGGTAACTTTTAGAATTGTCCCGGACATCACGAAGGGATCAGAGGGTGTCTTGTCCCCGAAAGGGGCGGGCCCGATCTAAGACCTGCTGGCGTAGCTCAGTTGGTAGAGCATCTGATTTGTAATCAGAGGGTCAGGGGTTCAAATCCCTTCGCCAGCTCCAGCATTGGTTCCGGAAGGCAGGAGATTCGGCGCGGCGGCTTGACAGATTTTTCCAACGGCACTCCATAAGGGAATTTTCCAAGTGTGGTGTTTGCGTGCGAGGGTATATTCGCGCGCTTTTCTGTTCTTCACTTTTTCGAAAAATCCGTCTGCACGATCTTCCGTAGTGTGGATGTCTGCGAGGAATGCCGGATCAAGCAGGTAAGGCCGAACTGTTCTGCAGTTCTGCACAGGTGGGTGAGTGGTTAAAGCCAGCAGACTGTAAATCTGCCCCTCCTCGGAGGTACGAAGGTTCGAATCCTTCCCTGTGCACCAGAGACTTGAAATGAATCGTCTCTACATGGCGCTGGCCGCCTTCGTTGTTTTGGGGGCGCTGTCATGGGCGACTTTGAGCGATCCGAGATTGCGCTTCGCCACCCTGGCGGTTTTGGCAATGTTTGCACTGAAGACCTGGCTGCGTCGCCACGATGTGATGCATCCCGATCGCGAGAGCGGAGCGGAGTAGGTAAGCGTCGGCTGGGCCAGACCAGGGTTTGCGCGGGCTGACGGCTGATAGCTGATGGCTGGTTCAAGCCGATGTAGCTCAGTTGGTAGAGCACTCCCTTGGTAAGGGAGAGGTCACCAGTTCAATCCTGGTCATCGGCTCCACGAACTTAAGTGCAATGCGAGGGGCGATGCCCAGAACATTGCTTTGGGCGATTCCAGGCTTTGCATGGGTGGCTTTGCAGATTGCGGCGATCCACTTTTGTACCGACTGGAGAGACGAGAAGGCCAAGTACGGATTTGGGGCGCTCATGCTGCTCGTCTGGTGGTTGCCAAATTTGGCCCTTGGAGAGATGGCGCTTCCGAAGTGGAGCAGGCGGTTCTGATTGCGGGATTTCCGATCGCAGCCGTTTACTTGGCCGGATTGTTGATCGGCGAATTGGTCGAGCGGCGGAGGGCTACGAAAGAGAAGCTTGAGAGCTGAGAGCTGTTTTACGGGCGGGAGTAACTCAGTGGTAGAGTCACAGCCTTCCAAGCTGTTGGTCGCGGGTTCGATTCCCGTCTCCCGCTCCAGAATTTTCTGATGCAGGGTAGGTCATGGTGAGCTTTCAACAAGTTGCCATCAGGGTTCAGAAAGAGAAAGAGTTCGAGGAACTGAGGAGCGCGATTGATCGCGCACTGAACCGGGAAAGAGTCGAGAAGTTCCTCAAGCAGGTGCGCAAGAGTGGCGCCCGGATACGCGATCTGGAAGTGATATTGGCCAGGGGCGTGTTTGAAAAAGTTGATGACACGCTGGCGAAACTGGGCGCGCAGAAGCTGTACCAGGCGCTGACGGTTTCCGATCAGGCGCAGATGCGGGAGTTCTACCTGTCCAAGGTGGAAGAGGTAGAGCCCGGGCTGCGAACGAAGTTTCAGCAGCTTTATCGCTATTACTGAAGGAAGGAAGCAGCGAGCGAGATATGGCGAAAGAGAAATTTGAGCGTAATAAGCCGCACTGCAACGTAGGCACGATTGGTCACATTGACCATGGCAAGACCACGTTGACGGCGGCCATCACCAAGGTGTTGCAGAAGCACAACCCGAAGATCGTGTTCCGGTCGTTTGATTCGATCGACAACGCGCCGGAAGAGAAGGCGCGCGGCATCACCATTGCGACGGCGCACGTGGAGTATGAGACGGCGAACCGGCATTACGCGCACGTGGATTGTCCCGGCCACGCCGACTACATCAAGAACATGATCACGGGCGCGGCCCAGATGGATGGCGCGATTCTGGTCGTCGCCGCCACCGATGGTCCAATGCCGCAGACCCGGGAACACGTACTGCTGGCGCGGCAGGTGGGCGTGCCCTACATCGTGGTGGCGCTGAACAAGTGCGATGCGGTGGATGATCCCGAACTGCTCGACCTGGTGGAACTGGAAGTACGCGAGTTGCTGAAGAGCTATCAGTTTCCGGGCGACGACGTGCCGGTGGTACGGCTGTCGGCGCTGGGCGCGCTGAACGGGGAAGCCAAGTGGGAGAAGCAGATTGACGAACTGATGGCGGCGGTGGACAAGAGCGTGCCGCAACCGGCGCGCGAGCTGGACAAGCCGTTCCTGATGCCGATTGAAGATATTTTCTCGATCTCGGGCCGGGGCACGGTGGTGACCGGACGAATCGAGCGCGGCAAGGTGAAAGTGGGCGAAGAAGTAGAAATCGTGGGCTTCCGCGAGACCCGCAAGACGGTGGTGACGGGCGTCGAAATGTTCAAGAAGCAGTTGGACGAAGGGCTGGCGGGCGACAATGCCGGCCTGTTGCTGCGCGGCATCGCGAAAGAAGATGTAGAGCGCGGCATGGTGCTGGCCAAGCCGGGATCGATCACGCCGCACACCAAGTTCAAGGCGGAAGTTTACATTCTGACGAAAGAAGAAGGCGGGCGGCATACGCCATTCTTCAAGGGCTACCGGCCGCAGTTCTATCTGCGGACGACGGACGTGACCGGAGTAGCGGAGCTGCCGGCAGCGACCGAGATGGTGATGCCGGGCGACAACGTGCAGCTGGTGATTGAACTGATCACGCCGGTGGCGATGGAAAAGGGCTTGCGCTTCGCCATCCGCGAAGGCGGGCACACGGTAGGCGCCGGAACCATCAGCGAGATTATTCAGTAGCCGTTTCGGTTGAGTGGGACGAGCTGAGGATTTTAAAACCCAGTCATCAGTTGCTGGTTCTCAGTTCTCAGATGGATTGAGCTAGAAGCTGTTTTTCAGCGGCTTGCAGCATGCCGCCAGTTCTTTCCTCCCGGCGAGCCGGGAGAGCGAGAGAGGGAAACGTGGTTGGAAAAGAAAGAATTCGCATCCGCCTGAAGGCGTACGACTACCGCATCCTGGACCAGTCCACGGGTGAGATTGTCGATACGGCGCGGCGCACTGGGGCGCAAATCGCGGGCCCGATTCCACTGCCCACGATGAAGAACAAGTATTGCGTGCTGCGGTCTCCGCACGTGGACAAGAAGTCGCGTGAGCAGTTCGAAATCCGCACCCACAAGCGTTTGCTCGATATTCTCGAGCCCACGCAGCAGACCGTGGATGCCTTGATGAAACTCGACTTGCCCGCGGGCGTGGATGTCGAGATCAAGGCTTTTGGCAAGGAACATAAATAGCTTTCAGCCGTCAGCTCTGAGCTCTCAGCTGAAGGCGCGGCGGCGAAATTGTTGGCCCAAGTCGTGAACCTGGGCAAGGTGAGAGAAAGCAATGGCGAAAGTAACCGGAATTCTGGGCAAGAAAGTCGGAATGACGCAGCTCTTCGACGACAAGGGTGACGTGCATCCGGCCACCGTTTTGCAGGCCGGCCCCTGCGTGATTACCCAGCACAAAACCCAGACCCGCGACGGATACGACGCGGCGCAGATCGGTCTGGTCGAGTTTATGAAGGAATCGCGCCTGACCCAGCCCATGAAGGGCCATCTGGGCAAGAACAACCTGCCGCCGGTGAAATTTCTGCGGGAAGTGCCGATCGAAGTGGAAAAGGAGGAAGAGGCAGCTGCGGTGAAGGCCGGGGACCGAGTGCTGGTGGACATTTTTGAAGGCGAAAAGTTTGTGGACATTGTCGGCATCAGCAAGGGACGTGGCTTCGCCGGCGTTGTCCGGCGTCATCACTTCGCGGGTGGTCCCAAGTCGCACGGTTCAATGTTCCAGATCACAGGTTCGATCGGTTCTTCGGCGTTCCCGTCGCGCGTGTTCAAGGGTATGCGCATGTCGGGACACATGGGTGTGGATCGCGTCACGCAGCGCAATCTGCGGGTCTTGGGCGTGGACAAAGACGAGAATCTGCTGGTGGTCGAAGGCAGCGTGCCCGGTCCGAACGGGGGATATCTGGTGATTACCAAGGCCAAGAAGCCGCCCAGAGAGCGTCGCGGATTTGGCGGCGCGGCCACGGTGGATCCGTTGAAGGCGGCCAAGAGGGCGGCGAAGAAAGCTTAAGAACAGTCGTTGGTTGTTGGCGGGTGGTCGTTGGCCAACCCAGATTGACGGAAGACATATGGCAACTATCGATATTCATAATTTGAGCGGGGAGAAGGTCGGGACGCTTGATCTCGCCGAGGAGGTTTTCGGTGCGGTCAATGAAGACCTGCTGTGGGAGGCGGTGAAGCATTACCGCGCCGCCCATCGAGCCGGCACCCACGCCACCAAGAACAAAAAGCTGGTCTCCGGCGCCGGCAAGAAACTGTGGAAGCAGAAGGGCACGGGACGGGCCCGCGTCGGTTCCATCCGCTCGCCGCTCTGGCGGCACGGGGGTACGGTCCATGGTCCGCAACCGCGCTCTTACGACTACGCCTTTCCGCGCAAGAAGCTGCTGGGCGCATTGCGCTCGGCACTGGCGTCAAAGTTCGCCGATGGCAAGCTGATCGTGGTCAACGCTTTTGATGTGAAGGAACCGAAGAGCAAGCTGTTCCGCCAGGCCCTGGACGCGCTGAATGTAGCCTCGACCGCCCTGTTGGTCGAAGTGGCCCGGCACGGCAACCGTAACCTGGCATTGAGCTCGCGCAACCTCGACGGGGTCGAACTGGTGAATGGCAACGAGGTTCATCCCTATCATCTGTTGCGTTACGATCGCGCGATTTTCTCGCAGCCGGCCATCGAGGCGCTGCAGGTTTCGCTCAAGAATTCGATTTCAAAGCGTCAGCGCAAAGAGACCGAGAAAGAAAGTACCAAGAAGGCCACCCGCGCTCCGCGGCGCCGGGTGCGTCATGAAAAAGCGGCGGAGGTCGCCTGATGAAATCCGCATATCAGATCATTCGCCGCCCTGTGATCACGGAAAAGGGTCTGGCCATCAAGGAAAACCAGAACACGCTGGTCTTCCAGGTGGCGCCGGCTGCGACCAAGACCGAGATCCGGCAAGCGGTGCAGTCGATTTTCAAGGTGAAGGTGCTTTCGGTGCGCACCGCCACCTATCCCGGAAAAGAACGGCGGCGGGGAAAGTTTGCCGGCTACCGTCCGGACTGGAAAAAAGCGTACGTGCGGCTGAAGTCGGGCGAGAAGATGCCGGAGTACGCGCAGAATTTGTAGTCTTCAGTCGTCGGTCTTCAGTCGTCAGGAAGGCCGCCGAGACCAAGGTCTTGCTGAAGACTGATGACCGATCACTAAGAGCTGATTTATGCCAATCAAGACATACCGACCGACTACGCAGACGCTGCGCTACCGGACCACGCTGGTCAACGACGACATCACGACCCGACATCCGCACAAGCCGTTGCTTGAACCCAAGCAGCGCAGCGGCGGGCGGCGCAACAGCGGCGACACCACCATGTGGCACCGCGGCGGCGGGCACAAGCGCAAGCTGCGGCTGATCGACTTCAAGCGCGACAAGAACGGGATTCCGGCTACCGTGGCCTCGATCGAATACGACCCCAACCGTTCGGCGCGCATTGCGTTGCTCAGCTATGCGGACGGCGAAAAGCGATACATTTTGCAGCCTGAGGGGCTCAAGCTGGGCCAGAAAGTGGTCAGCGGTCCGGAGGCGGACATTCTGGTGGGCAACGCCTTGCCGCTGAAGAACATTCCGCCCGGCACGACCATTCATAACGTCGAATTGAAGCCGGGCAAGGGTGCGCAGATGGTGCGCTCGGCGGGCGGTTCGGCACAGCTGGTGGCCAAGGAAGGCGAGTACGCGTTGGTCAAGCTGCCGTCCGGCGAGACCCGCAAGGTGTCGCAGGACTGCATGGCGACGATTGGCCAGGTGGGTAACCTCGATCACGAGAACATCACCATCGGCAAGGCCGGGCGTATGCGCTGGCTGGGACGGCGTCCAGTGAACCGCGGCGTCAGCATGAACCCGGTTGACCATCCGCACGGCGGCGGTGAAGGTAAGACTTCGGGCGGCCGGCATCCGGTCACACCCTGGGGCCAGCCCACGCGCGGCTACAAGACACGCAACAACAAGCGTACAGACGCGTTCATCGTGAACCGGAGAGGCAAGAAGTAGGAACGCGTCGTTGGTCGTCGGTGGTTGGCAAGACCAGATTTGTAACTGGGCAAGCGTTCGACGAAGGTTTCGGATTTAGCTAAAAGCTAGGAGCTAACAGCTAGAAGCTGACTTTATGGCACGTTCAACCAAGAAGGGTCCGTTCGTAGATGGCTACCTGCAGGCGCGGGTGGACGGCATGAACTCGCGCAATGAGAAGAAGGTGCTGCGCACCTGGTCGCGGCGCTCGACCATCATCCCGGAAATGGTGGGCCACACCATCGCCGTGCATAACGGCAAGAAGTTCATTCCAGTGTACGTCACGGAAAACATGGTGGGCCACAAATTGGGAGAATTCAGTTTCACCCGCCAGTTCAAGGGTCACTCCATGCGGGCGGCCACGGAGACCGCGGCCCGGCCGGCAGGCGTGCCCGGCGGTCCGGGAGCGATTACTCCGGCGGCGGGTTCGGCTCCGGCAGCAGCGCCGGCGCCCAAGGCGTAGCCGAGACTCGGGGTTAAGGAGGCAAACATGGAATTTCGAGCTCAAGTCCGCTTCACCCGGGTCTCGCCGCAGAAGGCGCGCCTGGTGCTGGATTTGATCAAAGGCCGCAAGGTTGAAGACGCGCTCAACACGCTCGTCTTCACCAAGAAGCGGGTGGCGGCCACGGTGGAAAAGCTGCTGCGCTCAGCCCTGGAAAATGCCAACTATCTGAGCAGCGAAAAAGGTATCGACGTCGATGTGGACAAGCTGTATGTGAAAGAAGCTATCGCCAACGACGGGCCGCGGATGAAACGCATTCGTCCCGCGCCCATGGGGCGGGCGTTCCGTTACGTGCGGCGCATCGCGCACATCGAGATCGTGCTGGCGGAGCGGGGCAAAAGCGGAGAAGGGCTGGCGACCGTGGTGGGTGAGGAGACTCCGGCCAAGGTCCCGGCGAAGGTGAAGCGGAAAGTATCGGCGGGGAAGAAGAAAGTGGGAGCGAAATAATGGGACAAAAAGTTCATCCCTATGGTTTTCGCCTGGGCTATACCAAGCCCTGGAAGTCGCGCTGGTTCGTGGAGCGTGACTACGACAAACTGCTGCTTGAAGACGTCAAGCTGCGCAATGAGTTGAAAGACAAACTCAAGTCGGCGGGCGTGAGTTCGATTGAAATCGAGCGTCCCGGCAACAAGCTGCGGGTCATCATCAAGACAGCGCGTCCAGGCATCATCATCGGCCGCAAGGGCGCCGAGATCGACAAACTCAAAGGGGACGTGCAGAAGCGCACCGGGCGCGAGGTTTACATCGACATCCAGGAAGTACACAAGCCCGAACTGGATGCGCAGCTGGTGTCGGAGTCGATTGCGCTACAGCTGGAAAAGCGTGTCGGCTTCCGCCGGGCCATGCGCAAGGCGGTGGATTCGGCTCTGCGTTTCGGCTGCAAGGGCATCAAGGTGCGGGTGAGCGGCCGCCTGAACGGCAACGAAATCGCGCGCTCGGAGTGGTATCTGCAGGGCCGGCTGCCCCTGCACACCCTGCGCGCCGACATCGAATACGGCTTCACCGAGGCCCGCACTACCTACGGCGTGATCGGAGTGAAGTGCTGGATTTACAAAGGCGAAATTTTGCCGGCCAAAAAACGCGAACCGCAGCAGGCCGGCGCGTTCTAAAAGGGTGAGCCAGTAGCTAGGGGCTAGAAGCTAAGAGCTGACTTTATGTTGATGCCAAAGAAAGTGAAGTACCGGAAGCAGCAGCGCGGCCGCATGACCGGTAAGGCGTGGCGCGGGAGCCAGCTGGCGTTCGGCGACTTCGGATTGAAGGTGCTTGAGCCGGGGTGGATTACCGACCGGCAGATTGAAGCGGCGCGCGTGGCCATGACCCGGTTCATCAAGCGCGGGGGCAAGATCCAGATCCGACTGTTTCCGGACAAGCCCGTCACCAAGAAGCCGGCTGAAACCCGTATGGGCAAGGGCAAGGGGGCGCCCGATCACTGGGTGGCAGTGGTGCGTCCGGGCAAGATCCTGTTTGAGATGGAAGGGGTCTCGCAGACCGATGCCAGCGAGGCCATGCGGTTGGCTTCTCACAAGCTGCCTTTGCGGACGGTATTTGTGAAGCGCGAGGGTGCGCACTAGAGTTTTTGAACCGAGAAACAAGAACTGAGAACTGACATGAAATCGGAAAAAGTACGTAACCTGACCGCTGACGAACTAGTCTCCCAGGAGCGCGATCTCAGCGACCAGCTCTTCAAGCTGAAGTTCCAGCTCAACATGGGACAGACCGAGAGCCTGAAGAAGATTCGCGGCCTGCGCCGGGACATTGCGCGGGTCAAGACCATCGCTCGCGAGCGCGAGCTGGCCGCCACCGGCGCAACGGAGAAAAAATAGTATGGCTGAAACCAGGACACAATCCGCAGCGGAGCCGCAGGCAGCAGGACGGCGCAAGATCGTGGTGGGCGAAGTGGTCTCCAGCCGCATGCACAAGACCATCGTGGTGCAGGTGGTGCGCAAGAAGGCCCACCCGTTTTACGGACGCGTGGTTTCGAAGGCCAAGAAGTTCTATGCCCACGACGAGAAAAATGTTGCCCGCGTTGGGGATGTGGTACGTCTGGAAGAGACCCGACCGCTCTCCAAGTTGAAGCGCTGGCGGCTGAAAGAAGTGGTCCGGCAGGCGGCGTTGTTGCCGGAAGCGACGCTTCCGGAAGTCAGTTAAGACAGCCGGAGCCTAGAAGGAGATCAGATTATGGCTGTGATGATGAGATCGATGCTCGAGGTGGCCGACAACTCCGGCGCCCGCAAGCTGCAGATGATTCTGCCGCTGGGCGGTTCGACCGGTCTGAATGCCGGACTGGGTGACGTCATCACTGCCAGCGTGAAAGAGGCGGCCCCGGAAGGCCAGGTGCAGAAGGGCAAAGTGGTGAAGGCGGTCATTGTGCGCACCCGCAAGGAACACCGCCGCCGAGACGGCACCTACATCCGCTTTGACAGCAACGCCGCGGTGCTGATCAACGATGCCGGCGAACCGGTGGGCACCCGCGTCTTCGGTCCGGTGGCCCGCGAGCTGCGCGAGCGCAAATTTCTGAAGATTGTATCGTTGGCGCCGGAAGTATTGTAGGAAGCAGTTTGGCAGAAAGCAGTTGTTAAGAGATCTGAAAGCCGAGAATACGAGAATGAAGACAGTCGAGAGAGCGAACCAGCGAGTTGACATTCGTCGCAACGATACGGTGCGAGTGATCACCGGTCGCGACAAGGGAAAAGAAGGCCGGGTGCTGCGCATTTTCCCCAACGACGCCAAGGTGCTGGTTGAGCACGCGATGCTGGTGAAGAAACACGTGCGGCCCAACCCGCAACGCAACGTGAAGGGCGGAATCGCCGAACAGGAGAGCCGGATCGCGATCTCGAACGTCGGCCTGATGTGTCCCAGCTGCAAGCGGCCGGTACGCATCGGCCACGAGTTCCAGGGTGAGCGCAAGGTCCGGGTCTGCCGCAAGTGCGGCGCCACGCTGGATAAATAGCTGCTGGCTTCTGGCTGCTAGCTCCTGGCTACAGAGCGAGAAGCTAGAAGCAGCCCGTTAGCAGCTGAACTCCGAGAGAAGGCAGAGCACGCAATGGCTAAAGAGAAGAGAGACAAGCAAGAGAAGCAGGTGGAGTCGAAGCCACCGGCGGTGGCGCATCACAGTGCCAAGGAAACGCCGCGGCTCAAGAGCCGCTTCCAGGCTGAAGTTGCGCCCGCGTTGATGAAGGAATTCGACCTGAAGAACCCCATGGCGGTGCCGCACCTGAACAAGATTGTGGTCAACATGGGGGTAGGCGAAGCTACGCAGAATGCGAAGATTCTCGATCCCGCGGTCAACGAACTGGGACAGATCACCGGCCAGAAGCCGGTTACGACCAAGGCCAAGAAATCGATTGCGGCCTTCAAAGTGCGTGAAGGCCAGGCCATCGGCGCCATGGTCACCCTGCGAGGCGACCGCATGTGGGAGTTTCTGGACCGGCTGTTGAACGTGGCCCTGCCCCGGGTGCGCGACTTCAAGGGAGTCTCGACCAAGTCGTTTGACGGGCGCGGCAACTATACGCTGGGCTTGCACGATCAGCTGATTTTTCCTGAGATTGACTACGCCCGGGTGGACAAGACCAAAGGGATGAACGTCACCATTGTGACCACGGCGAGGAATGACGACCAGGCGCGAGTGTTGCTGAAGCATCTGGGAATGCCTTTCCGCCCGTAATCATCGAGTGAGTAGGAGCATGATCAAGTCTTAACTGAGAGCTGAGGGCTGACAGCCGAGAGCCGAAGCCGGAAGCTGGGAGCTAAAAGTAAATTGACTACAGCAAAAAGAGTGAAGGACGCAAAGATCGAGGCGAAGTTTGACAAGGCGCGCGGCAAAGAGCCGAAGCTGAAGTTTTCCTCGCGCCGGCACAATCGCTGCAAGCTGTGCGGACGTCCGCGGGCTTATCTGCGCAAGTTCGGAATTTGCCGTCTGTGTTTCCGCGGCCTGGCGTTGCGCGGAGAGATTCCTGGAGTTTCGAAGTCGTCTTGGTAAGGAATCGGTAGGGAATCTCCCACCCTCGCGCTTAGTAGGCGCATGAGTGGGCACATGATTCTGGGCACCCCAGCCGGGGTGGAAGCGTCGCCGCGGGTTCTTCGGTGCACAGCAGGTGGGACCGAAGCAAACGGGCGGCGGAGGAGAAGCAAACGATGAGGTTGACCGATCCGGTCGCAGACATGCTGACGCGCATTCGCAATGCGATACGCGCCCGCCACCAGAAAGTAGATGTCCCCGCCTCCAAGCTGAAGCTGGAGATTGCCCGCATCCTCAAAGAGGAAGGCTATATCTCCAATTTCAAGCCGGCGGAGGAGGAAGGCCACAAGGTCCTGCGCATCTATCTGAAGTATGGTAACAACAACGAAGCCGCGATCTCGAACGTGGAGCGCGTCTCCCGGCCGGGCTGCCGGGTTTATGTGCGGCGCAGCGAGATCCCGCGCGTGCTGGGCGGGATGGGCATCAACATTCTGACTACGCCCCGCGGAGTCATGACCGGACGCCAGGCCCGCAAGCAGGGCGTGGGCGGCGAAGTGTTGTGCGAGATTTGGTAGAGAAGCAGCTATCAGCTATCAGCCGTCAGCTATCAGTCGTGACGGCGATCCAAGCTGAGAGCTGAAAGCTGAGAGCTGAAAGCTTATGTCAAGAATTGGAAGAAAGCCGATCCCGCTCCCCAAGGGGGTTGCGGTCAAGATTGAAGGCGACGTGGTCAACGTGCAGGGCCCCAAGGGCAAGCTGGACACGCAGCTGCCGCGCGGCATCCGCATGGAGCAGCAGGACGGCAACCTGGTGGCGATCCGCGAGAACGACTCGCAGGCCGCGGTCCATGGACTGGCCCGCGCCCTGGTCAACAACGCGGTTGAGGGCGTAACCAAGGGCTGGACCCGGGAGCTCGAAATCGTGGGCATTGGATATCGCGCCGAGCTTAAGGGCAAGAACACAGTGGTCTTCAGCCTGGGGTATTCGCATCCGATCGAATATCCGTTGCCGGTCGGAATAGAAGCGACCGTGGACCCGAAGCAGACCAAGCTCAGCGTCACCGGCATCGATCGCCAAAAAGTCGGACAGGTGGCCGCCGAAATGCGCAGCCTGCGCCCGCCCGATCCGTATAAGAACAAGGGCGTACGCTATGCCGGCGAGCGCCTGAAGAAGAAGGTGGGAAAGACCGGCGCGAAATAACAGTCGTCAGTCGCCGGTCTTCAGTCTTCAGCCACGCAGCTGAGAGTGAGATCGAGCTGATGATCGAGGCAAGAACAGTCGTTCCGTTATCGGTTTCAGTAGGGAGAAATTGGCTGACGACCGACGACTGACGACCGAGGACTGAAAAATGCTTACCCAGACATCGAAGAACGCGAACCGGCGGCATGTGCACAAACGCATCCGCAAGAAGGTTGTGGGCACCTCCGAGCGCCCGCGGCTGAATGTGTATCGCTCGTTGAACCATATCTACGTCCAGTTGATCGACGACCTCAAAGGCCAGACCCTGGTTTCCGCGAATTCCGCGGAAGGCAAAAAGGGTGAGCGGCGCACCGGAGGCAACCTGGCCGCGGCCAAGAGCGTGGGCAAGAGTATTGCGGAGCGCGCCAAGGCCAAGGGCATCGAGAAAGTTGTGTTCGACCGTGGCGGCTACATTTATCACGGACGGGTCAAGGCCCTGGCGGATTCTGCTAGAGAAGCCGGGTTGCAGTTCTAGGGGATTGAGAAATTGTGTAATTGAGAAATCGGGTAATTGAAAATGCGGGCGATTCAAGAGTGAGGTTGTTGGATTTCAAATTACTCAATTACCCGATTACAAAATTGTGAAATGAGAATCAATGCCAACAGTGATTAAGAAGCTTGATGCAAATTCCTACCAGTTGAAGGACCAGGTGGTCTCCATCAACCGCGTGACCAAAGTGGTCAAGGGCGGCAAGAACCTTTCCTTTGCGGCCCTGGTGGTGGTGGGAGACCCCAGCGCAGCGGTGGTGGGTTATGGTTCGGGGAAAGCCAAGGAAGTTCCCCAGGCCATTCGCAAGGGAATTGAATCGGCCAAGAAAAATCTGATGCGGGTCAACCTCACCCAGACCTCCATTCCCCACCTGGTGTTGGGACGTTACGGATCGGGGCGAGTGCTGCTGAAGCCCGCTCCCGAAGGCACCGGGGTAATTGCCGGCGGCGCGGTGCGCGCGGTCATGACTTCGGCGGGCATTCAGAATGTGCTGACCAAATCGATTGGCACCACCAATCCGCACAACGTCATCAAGGCAACCTTCGATGCGCTGAAGCATTTGAAGAACCGCAGCGACGTTGCCGCCATGCGCGGCAAGTCGGTCGAGGAACTGTAATCATGCCGAACAAATTGGCCAAGAAATCGAGTCCGGGCAGCGGCCCCAAAATTCATCTGAAATGGGTGCGCTCGGCAATTTGTGCCCCGGTGCAGCAGAAACTGGTGGTCAAGGGTCTGGGTTTCACGCGCTTGAACCAGGTGATCGAGCGCCCGGACAACCCGGCCATTCGCGGCATGGTGGCCAAAGTGCCGCACCTGGTGGAGATCCTGAACTAGCGGTCAGCTTTCAGCCCTCAGCTAAGTCTGGGCGCTGAAAGCTGATAGCTGACGGCTGAAAGCTTATTTATGAATCTTTCGAACATTCGCGCACCAAAGAAGGCGACGGCAAACAAGAAGCGCGTGGGCCGCGGCATGGGTTCGGGCATGGGCAAGACCTCCACCCGCGGACACAAAGGCCAGCGCTCGCGCAGCGGTTCCCGCATGATGCGTGGCTTTGAAGGCGGCCAGATGCCTTTGCACCGCCGCATGCCCAAGCGGGGATTTACCAACATCTTCCGCCAGGAATTCAGCATTGTGAACCTGGAGAAGCTGGCGGCGTTGGGTGAGACCACGATCACCCCCGACGTCCTGCGCAAGGCGGGAGTGATCAAGGGCAAGCATCCCGTGAAGGTGCTGGGAGACGGCGAGTTGACCGGCGCGCTCACCGTGCACGCCCACAAGTTTTCCAAGTCGGCCCAGGAAAAGATCACCAAGGCCGGCGGTAAGTTCGAGGTGTTGTAGGCGATGCTGGAAAAACTGGCCAACGTCTTTCGTATCCCGGACCTGCGTAAACGCATTCTGTTTACGCTTGGGTTGCTGGCAGTGTACCGCCTGGGTGGACATATTCCCACGCCGGGCGTGAATGCCGACAAGCTGCAACAGTTCTTCGAGCAGAACAAAGGCAGCCTGCTGGGCTTCGTCGATCTTTTCTCCGGCGGCCAGCTTCGCCGCCTGACCATTTTTGCCCTGGGCATCATGCCCTACATCACGGCCTCGATTATTTTGCAGTTGCTGACCGTGGTCTATGAGCCCCTGGCCAAATTGCAGAAGGAAGGCGAGCTCGGACGTAAGAAGATCACCCAGTGGACCCGTTATCTGACCTTCGGCTTGAGTGCGGTGCAGTCCTTCGGCATTGCCTGGCAACTGCAGCGTGGCGGAGATTTCGTGGTCCATCCCGGCACTGCTTTCATTCTGATGACCATGCTGACTCTGACCACGGGCAGCGTGTTCATCATGTGGCTGGGCGAGCAGATCACCGAACGTGGAGTGGGTAACGGGATGTCGCTGCTGATCTTTGCCGGCATCGTAGTGGGCTTGCCGCGCGGCATTATCGATCTTTTCGACAAGGTCCGCACCGATGCCTGGGGCGCCTTCACCGCGCCGGCGATGATTCTGCTGATCGGGGTGATGGTCCTGGTGGTAGCTTTCATCGTCTATGTGGAGCGCTGTGAGCGCCGCATTCCGGTGCAGTACGCCAAGCGCGTGGTGGGTCGCAAGGTGATGGGCGGGCAGTCCACGCACCTGCCCTTGCGGGTGAATTCGGGCGGCGTCATGCCGGTAATTTTCGCATCGTCGATCCTTACTCTGCCGCAGACCGTGGGCTACAGCCTGCGTAATAACCGGTATTTTGGCGACCTCCTCCGCTGGCTGGGATGGGGCGAGCCGCTGTACACCTTTTTGTATGCCGTGGGCATCATCTTCTTCGCCTACTTCTATGT
>JAIQFF010000029.1 GCA_020073395.1 Terriglobia bacterium | reverse complement strand
AATCGAAGACATGGTGTCTGTCTGTGATCTGTGAACACTGCCACGTGCCGAAATGGGACTCTTTGACACGTCTGTGGTAGGTTGACTTCATTTCGGAGGACCCATGAAAGCTGTCCGCATCCATGAATTCGGTGGTCCGGAAGTCCTGCGCTACGAAGACATTCCCGATCCCAAGCCACGGCAGGACCAGGTTCTGGTTCGCATCAAAGCCTGCGCTCTGAACCACATCGATCTCTGGATCCGCAAGGGCCTGCCCGGGTTGACCTTGCCCCACATTCTGGGGGCAGACATCGCCGGCGAAATTGCCGAGGTGGGCGAGTACGTCACCGGCTTCAAACCGGGGCAGCGAGTGTTGCTGGCTCCCATGCATTTCTGCAATCACTGCGCCAGCTGCGTGGCCGGACTTCAAAACCTGTGCCCGGAGTTTACCGTGCTCGGCAACCGCGTGGACGGCGGCAACTGTGAGCTGATCGCCGTGCCTGCCGTGAACATCATCCCCATTCCCGATAGCCTGGATTTCAACCCGGCTGCCAGCCTGCCCCTGGTGTTCACCACTGCATGGCACATGCTGGTGGGGCGGGCCAACATTCATCCGGGACAGACCGTGCTGGTGCTGGGCGCCAGTTCCGGCGTGGGCATTGCCGCCATCCAGATTGCGAAACTGTTTCAAGCCCGGGTGATTACCACCGCGGGCGATGAGACCAAACTCGACAAAGCCCGAGCGCTGGGCGCCGACCACGGCATCAACCATTACCGGCAGAAGATTTCTGAAGAGGTCCGCAAAATCACCAACAAGGAAGGCGTGGACATCGTCATCGAGCACGTGGGCTCCGCCACCTGGGAAGAGAGCGTGAAGTCTCTCAAGCCCGCCGGCACCCTGGTCACATGCGGCGCCACCACCGGATTTGCCGCCAGCATCGATTTGCGCTTTTTATTTTCGCGCCAACTCTCGCTTCTGGGCTCCTACATGGGCACCATGGCGGAATTGCGCCAGGTGCTGGGCCATGTTTTTGCCGGACGTTTGAAGCCCGTGGTGGATCGCGTTTTCCCCCTGAAAGAAATTCGCGCCGCGCACGAATACCTGGAGCAGAGCCGGATGTTCGGCAAGGTCGTACTGAATCCCTAGAACGGATTTCGTCAGACTTTGATGGAAGGGCGCGATTTCAGTCGTTGCCGAAATACTTGTGCTTATCGCGGTCCTGGGCAGGGCGTGACTTCAGTCATGAGGAAAAAAGCTCGGGTTCTGCGGTTTTGGAACGGGCACGACTTCAGTCGTGCCACAAGTCACCAAGAATCCTTCCCGCTTTAGCGCCTGAGGTTCGCTGGTCATTCGGGAAGCACTCCTCAGCGGCTTAAAGCCGCACACTCCGATGGACGGTCATTGCGGCACGAGTGAACTCGTGGCCTTTGCAGTTCACGCGACCGCACCTCAGGCTGCTTGTTACCGCTGTACATTCCGAGTTGTACCAGCGTAACTTTCACGAATCGCAGCCCTGCACTACTTTCGAGACTGGCGAACCACAGGGACCGCGGGGTTTTCGATTGAGAAACGCCGCTAGCCAATAAAATTTTGGGAGTGGGATGGGGATGGAGCAACAGACAAATCGTCGCCGCTGGCAGCGTTATCCGTTCGATGCCTCAGTGCGCGTCGTGGTGGATCATGCTCCGGCCGATCACGCTCCGGTCGAAAATTCCGCTCACAAGACCATCGTGGATGCCCGCGGCGTCCACTTCAGCGAAGGCGGACTGTGCCTATTTGCCGCTGCTAACCTGCCCGTGGGAAGCCATATCAAGGTCGAGTTCAATAATCCCCACACTGATGAACCCGTTCGGGTGCGCGGTAAAGTCCGCAACCGCAGCGTTTATTTGTACGGCGTCGAATTTCTTTCCGACAAGTTTGAAGACCGCCAGCAACTGGCGCGCTTGAGCGCCGAGTTCCGAAGTGGCAGCCAGCCATCCGCCTAGCAAGCAGCTTCAGACCCCGTGAGGGGGACACCCTTGTCCGCCGCCTTTGAAGTTGACCGTCTAACCTGGACCAATTCAAAACCAACCCGAAAAGCGTCGGACAAGAGTGTCCGACCCACACTCGAATCTATTACGCAGCCTGCTCCCTCTGCGTCGCCGAACTGAGAGCTTCGGCAAGTTTCTGCGACACCAGCAGGACCGTGGACCTGGTGGCGGGCGTGCTGGCTAAAGCGTTCAGCAAGGCATAGTCGTGGTGGGTGGCCAGCGCGCGCAGGGCGGTGACCTCGACACCCGCTAGAATGAGCTTTCTGGCGTAGGCCTCGCCCTCGTCACGCAGAACGTCGTTCTCGTCCACGATGAGCAGCGCAGGTGGTAAACCCTTCAACTGTTCCAGACTTGCGCTCAGCGGAGCAGCCATGGTTTTCTTGCGGTCTTCCCGGTTGGGAGCATATGCGTCCCAGAACCACGCCATGGCGGCCCGGGTCAGCCAGGGACCGTCGGCAAACTCCTCGTACGATTTCTGGGAGAGGCTCGAATCGGTCACGGGATACAGCATGACCTGGTAGCGGATGGCGGGTCCTTTCCGCTCCTTGGCAAGTTGGGCAACCACCGCGACGGCGTTGCCGCCGACGCTGTCACCGCACAGCGCCAGCCGGCTGCCGTCAAGACCGAATTCCTTGCCATGTTCTGCGATGTATTTGGTCGCCGCGTAGTCCTGCTCCAGCGGCACCGGGAACTGCGCCTCGGGAGAGGGTGTGTAGTTCACAAACACAAAGGCGGCGTTAGTGCCATTCACCAGATCGCGCAACAACCGGTCGTGAGTGTTCTTGCTGCCAAGTATCCAGCCGCCACCGTGGAAGTACATCACCACGGGCAAAGGGCCCTTGGCGCCTTTCGGGCGGTAGATGCGAACTGAAACCTCTCCACCGGGACCCACGGGCAGAATTTTGTCTTCCACATCAGCGGGTAGTTTTTGGACTTCGATGGCCTGCGCGTCTTCCAGGAGTTTGCGCGCGTCCGCGTACGAAAGCTCATACGAGGGCTTTCCTCCTTGCGCCGCGAGGGCATCGACAAAGGCTTGAGTGGTTGGTTCGAGAACGGGCTTGTTCTGATCGGTCATGACAATCTCCATTTCTAAGGCGGCTGGTTTAGCGGTGGCGGTTTCAAGCGGCGCAATCTAAGTTACTTTCGGCGTGCGCCTCCCCTTAGACGGCTCACATCCGGAACTTCTTCTCCAAGGGCGGTGGCCAGATCGATCTGGTGGTCCTGTTCATCCACCAGGATCTGACGAATCTGCTCCGCAAGCGCAAATTCTCCCAGAGCTTCACATTGCCCGACGCGCTCGCGGTAATTTCGTATGGTGTCGTTTTCGTTGGCGAGATCGAAGCGGAGCATTTCTCGCGCGTCATCCGAAATTTTGACCGGCAGTGGATTCACCGTTGGCATTTTGCCCAGATAGTCGATCTGGCGCGAGATGATCAGCGCATGGTCCAACTCCTGCTTGGCATGAATGGCCAGCTGATCGGCGATGTTCATGAATTCGGCGCCCTTGAGCACCTGCGAGTACACCACGTAACCGATGATGGCCTGGTACTCGCGGGAAAGATCTTCATTCAAGAGGTCAGCCAGGCGGTCGCGGGAAATTTCTCGTTGGTTGTCAGCAGATTTCGGTTCGGCCATGAACTTTCTCCTGTGGGATGAAAAATAATGTGGGCATCTATCCTACAACTTTTTGCAGCAGGGGCCCGATGCCGGCAATATTCTTCAGCAGGTCGTCGGGAATATGGTGCCTCTGTTTGAGATATTCCGGGCTGTTGTAGGAGACCCTGACTTTGCCGCCGGCGTCCTGCCAGATCAACGCCTTCAAGGGTAGATCAATGGCGAGCGTGGGGGAAGCGATCATCAGAGGCGTCCCACCCTTGGGGCTGCCGAAGATAATCACTTGAGTGGGCTGCATCGTGAAGCCCACTTTTTCAGCTTCTCCGCTGTGGTCGATGCGGCAGAATTCGGTTAGCCCCTGGGCCTGCAGCAAGGCTTCCAGCCGCGTGACTGTTTCCGCCACCGAGTATGGGCTGCTGAGATGGACCATTCCATTGTCGGGCAGGGAAGGCACGAGTCTCCTCCTCGAGACTAGAAGTTTGAGCCGCCCAGATTTGTTTTCTAGCATACGCTTCAAAGACCCTCACACAATCGCCCGGCCCCGCCAGTCACTCTGGCATAATTGGGGCGCCGCAGCAGGGTATTGCAACCGATCCACACTGGAGACAATCATGAGCGACCCGGAACAAACCATCGATCGGAGAAGATTTCTGGCCAAGTCCGCAGCCCTGCTGGGCGGAGGCGCCGCATTCGTTAAGACAGCGCTGTCGTATGACAGGACCCTGGGCGCCAACGATCGTATTTCGGTGGGCCACATCGGCAACGGGAGCCGGGGCGGGGACCTGGACTGGATTGTGTCCCAGCTGAAGACCAGCCACAACGTGGAGACTACCGCGGTCTGTGATCTGTGGCGACTGAACCGCGAGAAGGCGGTCGCGGTCAATGCGAAGTATTACGGCCGTGCGCCACGTGGCTATCAGTATTTGGAAGATGTGCTCGCTTTGAAAGACGTTGACGCGGTGATTATTTCAACCCCGGAACATTCCCACTCGCCCATCCTGAAGATGGCGGTGGAGGCCGGCAAAGACGCCTACGTCGAAAAGCCGATGGGCAACGTGCTGGCAGAGGCCAAGGCGGCCCGCGATGCGGCCATGAAATTGAACCGGATTGTACAAGTGGGTACGCAGCATCGCAGTGAACCGTATCCCAGGGCGGCTCGCGAATTGGTTCAGAGCGGAGTTCTCGGAGAAGTAAGCAAGGTGGAAATAGTCTGGAATTACCACGGTCCCCGCTGGCGTGGACGCGCGGAAACGAAGCTGCTGCGGGAACAGGATACGGATTGGCGGAAATGGCTGCTCACCAAGCCCTATCGCCCATTTGATCCGCAGGTTTATTGCGAATTCCGCTTGTACAGGGAATTTTCAAGCGGCATTCCCGATCAATGGATGAGCCACGCTTCCGACCTCGTCCACTGGTTCATGAACGACAGCTTTCCCCGTTCGGTGGTGGCTCATGGCGGCATTTTTGCCTGGCACGATGGCCGGGAGAACGCGGATACGTTTCAAGCCTTGCTGGAATATCCCAAGGGGTTTCTGGTGAGCTACTCAACCAGCTTCGGCAACGACTCCCCAGGCTTCACCCGCTATATGGGGAAAAAAGCGACCCTGATGAACCTCGGAGGCGAGGGCAGTCCACGATATCAATTGGTCGAAGAGAAAGGGAATCACGAGGACAATGCCGACATCGACCAGGCGAGGACCGCGAAATACGTTCTTCTCCCGGGCGAAACCAAGCTGCCGCCCATGGGCATTGATGACCTGTCGCTGGGTCACATGGCGAACTGGTTCGATTGCATGCGCTCGCGGCAGCAGCCGAATTGCACCGTGCAGGATGGATTCGCTCACTCGGTGGCCTGCATGATGGCAGCGGAGGCGTACTGGTCGGGTAGAAAGCAGTTTTGGGATGCCGCCACCGAGACGATTCTGGATCGAGCACCCTGGAACTAAGCGTGACGTGGGAGGGCAGGACTTCAGTCGTGCCGCAAGAGCGGAAAAGGTCCCGTCTGTCCCCACATTCGCAGGGCCCTCCATCCTGGGGTACACAATTCTGATCCAGTCAATTCTGATCCAGTCAATGCTGGGATACTCAATGAATTCCCAGCGGACCGATGCTTCTCACTTCTTCAACCGCCTGGTTTACAATAAAACTGTCATGGCAGACGGACTCAGCTTCGGCCCTTACACCACCACCGAGAACGGCAAGAAGGTAGTCAAGGAACTCACCTTCGGGAACCCAACGCCGGAAGGCGTGGTCTTGACCACGCTCGATTCCGCGGTCAACTGGATGCGCAAGAATTCCATCTGGCCGCTAACTTTCGGCTTGGCCTGTTGCGCCATCGAAATGATGTCCATGGGCGCCTCCCGCTTTGACATTGCCCGCTTCGGCGCCGAAGTATTCCGCCCCTCGCCCCGCCAGTCCGATCTCATCATCATCTCCGGCCGCGTCTCCAATAAGATGGCACCAGTCATCCGCCAGCTCTGGGAGCAGATCCCCGAGCCCAAATGGGTGATTTCGATGGGAGCTTGCGCCACTTCAGGCGGGGTGTTCAACAACTACGCCCTGATACAGAGTGTGAACCAGGTGATTCCTGTGGATGTTTATGTTCCAGGATGCCCGCCCCGTCCCGAGCAGTTGATCTATGCCATCACCCTGCTGCAGGAAAAAATCCAGCAAGAGCGCGGCACGGTGCGGCGCGCCTTGAACCTCACCTGATTTCCCGACGCTGGACTTACTCGGGCGAAATAAAGCTGATTATGATCCGGGTCTCCTTGGGAATGGGCTTGCCGTTCAGCAAGTAAGGGCTGTACCGCCATTGGCGGACCGCATCCATCGCTGCCGCTGACAGCAGGGGATCACCGCTGACCAGCTTCAAATCGTCAACCCGCCCTTCGACGTTCACGATGGCGTCGATCACCACGCTGCCTGCCCTATGCAGGCGGCGCGCTTCCGGAGGATAGATAGGCTGCACTTTGCGTACCAGGACGCCTCCGGCCGTGCCCTGCGAGACCGGCACACCCAGACTGGGCACCGTTGGCGGCGTCTCAATCACTTTCCCGAGATCGCTGGGGGCGGCGCTGGATGTCGCGATCAGCGGAATATCCTCACTGTCTGGGGTGGTAGCGGATGGAGTCTCCGTACTCGCGGCGTTGCGGTCAGCCGGCTGGGCCGCCGGGGATCGCCGCCGAACCACTGCGTCGGGGATCTGAACGGCGGCGGCAGCTCCTGCAGTATGTGGCGTCGACGGTTTGCTGGGTCGCGTGGCCGGACCCACGTCGGGCGCTCCGGCGAATCCGGCTCCAGTTGTCTTATTTTCATCGGCCGCAGGAGCTACCTGGGGGCTGGCGGCCTTCCTGCTCTGGGATGCAATACTGGCCTCATACCACGCCTTCCAGCCATAAATCGACAGCAGCGCCAATCCCAGTACAGCTACGGTAGCCAAGGCTACGAAACGCCACTTTCTCCGAGCGATTGAATCCTTGATTTGCGCACTGGCGAAGACTTCCCGCACCCGAGCCAGGGGTACCGCATCTACGACTTGAACCACCGGTTCAGGCGGGGCCTCAACCGGGGCTGGATCTTCGTTTGGGGTCTCGTCTAGATGTGTCTCGTCTAAGACGAGATCTGTTGCCGTGGCCTGAGTTTCCGTTACTGCTCCCCGCGCCCAGGCCGCCTCGGCCAGCCCTGCGAGCCGCCCCAGGAGATCCATCTTCTCTTCCGCGAAGGCATAGGACTCGGTCGAGAACACCTCCAGCACGCCCACCCTGCCATGCTGCCCGCGCAACGGCACTACCGCGATAGACTGCAATCCCATCTGGCGGCAAACCTCGGCATCAACGTGGAAATCCCGGCTGGCGTCATCGCAGCGCAGGCTCACGCCGGTGCGCAGACATTCGCCGGAGATGCCCGAGTCCACGTTAAGCCGGTCGCCAAGCTCGGGGGCGGTTTCGCCGCTTCTCCCGACACAGACCACCGCTCCGTCCCGGGGCATGGCGATGGCCGCCCCGGTAGCGCCGGTCAGGGAGTGAGCGGCCACGGCAATGGTACCCAGGATGGTGTCGGTGGGCTGAGTGTCGGATGCGATCATCTTCCGCAGCTTGACAAAAATCAGGGCCGCGTCCGACTGCCGGATGGTTTCCTCGGAGACTTCCGACCGAGTTCGCACAGCAACTCGTGCTCCCGTAGATTCGGGAGGACTGGGGGTAAGGGGAGGGAGAGGGGCCATTTTTTACAACCTGTTACGAACCGCCACCGTAGCGGCCGCCCGGCCGCTGCCGGCAACACATACAGGCCGAGTGTGCGGCAAACCAACGAGCTTGTCAACGAAGGATTTGGCTGAGTGGTGTTCTGATTCAGCACTCTTGCGCCCTTTGCGGTAAAGCGTTTGACCTCGCGTAAATCCTTCAAAATTCTTAAACCGCAAAGGACGCAAAGTCAGGCCGCGCAGTCCCCACCGCCGAGGGCAGGGCTTATCCTGAGCGAAGTCGAAGGATGCCCTCGGGACAGCCGGCGAGACGCTGGCGCTACGCCAGGCAGCGGCTCGTGGTAAAACACAGCATGCGGAAAATCCCTTACGCGGCCAGCGGACCGACTATCGTGGCCCAGGCTCCCTGCCGGGCTGATCTGGCGGGAGGCACTATCGATTTGTGGCCTTTGTACCTGTTCCATCCGGGCGCGCTCACGCTGAATTTTGCGGTCAATATCCTCACCACCTGCCGCATCACGCCGCTGAAAGCGAAGGGGATCCACCTGCACTCCATCGATACTCGGCGCGAAGAGCACTTTCCCAGCTTCGAAGCGCTGCGCCGTGCCCGCCGAGTTCGGCTGCCCCTGGCGGTCCGGCTGCTCCAGTTTTTTGCGCCCAAGGAAGGTCTGCTGATGGAGACCGATTCCGAGTCTCCCGCGGGCGCCGGCATTTCGGGATCCTCCGCGCTAATGATTGCCAGCACGGCCGCTCTGGCGCGCTTCACCGACCGCAATCTCACCCTCGAGCAGATGCGCGTGATTGCCCAGAACGTGGAGGCCCAGATCATTCAGGTCCCCACCGGCTGTCAGGATTACTATCCCGCGCTCTACGGAGGGGCGAGCGCCATTCATCTCGATGCCGACGGCATCCACCGCGAAGCCGTGGCGGTCGCGCCGGAAGAGATCGAATCCCGCTTTGTCCTGGCTTACACCGGCGCCCCGCGCAAGTCCGGCATAAACAACTGGGAAGTTTTCAAGGCGCACATCAATGGCGACAAGCGGGTGTTCCGCAACTTCGAGCGTATCGTTGAAATTGCCCGTGCCATGCACCGGGCGCTGAGGGACGCCAAGTGGGACGAGGTGGCGCGCCTGCTCCGCGAGGAATGGAAACTGCGCCGCAGCAACGCTCCCGGAATCACCACGCCGCTCATCGACAAACTGATCAGTGTGGCCACGCGGCATGGCGGGCGGGCCGCCAAAGCCTGTGGCGCGGGCGGTGGAGGCTGCGTGATCTTCCTGGTGGAACAGGGCGCCGCCAGCCGGGTCGCAACCGCGATCGGTGACAATGGCGGACGCGTCCTCCCGCTCCAGGTCGCCCGCAACGGATTGCATGTCTGGTCCGCCTGAACGCGGCTGCTGACAACCCGGGCTGGGCTGTGAACCGGGTACTTCCGACTGCAGAGTTTCGAACAAACCCGGGTTTTTCCACCCTGGACGGCGTTATAATTCAAGAAGTCGCCGGCTCGGGGTGTCGTATGAACCCACGTTACGTTCCTGTTCTGTTACCCATCGTGCTCTTCTGTGTTGCTGTGGTCAACGCCGACGATCACAACGCCCCTCATATTTCCAAGCAAACCCGGATGGACCTGATTCATGCCTTCAATTTCGAGCTGGTGTACATCCGCTCGCCTTTTCCCATGGGAAAGACAGGTTTGACCTTGAAGGGTGGAGAGCTCTCTCCCAGTGGAGAGCAGATGCAGAACATGCTGGCCATGTGGGGCCCCGCGGCCAAGCCCGGCGACCAGGCCCGCATCAGCGAGATATTGATAAAGAAAGACCGCATTCACTTTGAGATCAACGGCGGTCCGGTCAAGAAGCTCAAATGGTATCAACACATTCAGGTGAGCTCGGGCGCTGGCATGACTTCCCTGGGCCCCAGTGACGCCAGCGCCAATCCGCGCGGCTCCTACGTGGACCTGGTCTTCAATGATGGTTACGTGCCTGAGCTGAATCCGCAGGAGCTGAAAGATTTGCTCCGTCCCGTATTCGACTTCAACGCCAAGTCCGCCGTGGAGGCCTACCTCGACACCCTCACGCCCAAGCTGAGAGAGGCCATCAAGGCCCACAGGATTCTGGTGGGTATGAATCGTGAAATGGTGATGGCTTCCAAGGGCCGCCCGCCCAAGAAGATTCGGGAAAAAGATGGCGAAGTCGAGTACGAGGAGTGGATCTATGGTGAGCCGCCCGCCGATGTGGACTTTGTCCGCCTGGTGGGCGACGAAGTGGTACGCCTCGAAAGCATGAAGGTGGATGGCGAGAAAGTCGTTCACACGGAAAGAGAAGTGGACCTGAGCTCGACCGTAGCCAAAAGCTCGGCACCCGAGGTGCGTCCGCCGAATGCACCCTCGCTGCGCCGCCCGGGCGAGGAACCCGATCCCAACTCGCCTGCGGAGGGTGCCGCGCCCAGGCCGTTGCCCCCTCCCGACCCGCTCGGTCAGGATGGCCCAGCCCAGCCCAACTGAGAAAAGTAATGTAGGCGCGAGCGTCCGCGCTCGTGCCGAGCCGGCGAACATGTGGAGACAGCCGAGGGCGGCTGTCCCCACATGTGTTCTTCCCTGACTTGGCTCGCACGCACCAGCCCCTTTACACTGGAAGTGTGAAGATCGCGCTGGGACAGATCAATCCTACGGTTGGAGATTTCTCCGGCAACGCCGCCAGGATGATCGACTTCGCGGGCCAGGCACGGGCAGCGGGTGCCGGCCTGATTCTGTTTCCCGAGCTGGCGGTCTGCGGCTACCCGCCTCGAGATCTGGTCGAGCGTCCTTCCTTTGTGGCCCGCAATCGCGAGACGGCAGAACGGATTGCCGCAGAGACGCGCGGCATCGCGGTGATTTGCGGCCTGGCCACCCCAGCCCATGCCGAAACCGGCAAGTCAGTCATGAATTCCGCCGCCCTGCTCCAGGACGGCGCCATCGCCTTCCTGCAGTCGAAAATGCTGTTGCCTACCTACGACGTGTTCGACGAGATGCGCAACTTTGCGCCCGCCCGCAGCCAGTCGCTGTTTCCTTTCTGCGGCAAGCAAATGGCACTCACCATTTGCGAGGATGCGTGGAACGACAAGCATTTCTGGAACAAACGTCTTTACACTGTGGATCCGGTCGAGTCCCTGGTTCAGGCCGGCGGCAACTTCGTGCTCAACATTTCCGCTTCGCCATTCTGGCTGGGCAAGCGTGAATTGCGCCGCGAGATGCTGGCCACCATATCCCGTCAGGACAAAGTGCCGGTCGTCATGGTCAACCAGGTCGGAGGCAACGACGGCCTGGTTTTTGACGGCTCCAGCCTGGTGCTGAATTCCGCCGGGGAAGTGATCGCGCAGGGCAAGTCGTTCGAGGAGGACTTGGTCTATTTCGATTCCGATACGCTGAAAGGAGAAATACACCCGCAGATGCCCGGAGAAGAAGCTAGCGCGTACGCTGCCCTGGTCCTGGGCACACGCGACTACGTTCGCAAGTGCGGCTTCAAGCGCGTGATCATCGGATTGAGCGGGGGCATCGATTCAGCTCTTACCGCTTGCATCGCCGCAGAGGCGCTGGGCCCTGAAAACGTGATCGGTGTGGGCATGCCCGGACCCTATTCATCGTCGGGCTCGATCGACGATGCGCGGGCGCTGGCCAGCAATCTCGGAATTCGCTTTGAACTGATCTGCATCACCGACATTTTCGAGAGTTACCGCAAAGCGCTGCAGAAAGTCTTCGCGGGATGCAAGGAAGATACGACCGAAGAAAACATACAGGCCCGGACCCGGGGCGCGCTGCTCATGGCCCTGTCCAACAAGTTCGGGGCCATCGTTCTCAGCACCGGAAACAAGAGCGAGCTGGGCGTGGGATACTGCACCCTGTACGGTGACATGGTCGGTGGCCTTGCTGTGATTTCAGATGTGCCCAAGACGCTGGTGTATCGCCTGAGTCGTTATGTAAATTCGCGCCGTCCCGTGATTCCCCAGGCGACCCTCGATAAGCCACCCTCGGCCGAATTGCGTCCTGATCAGAAGGACATTGATTCGCTGCCCCCGTACGACATTCTGGATGCCATCCTGGAAGACTACGTCGAGGACCTGCACACCGCAGAACGGATCGCGGCCGATCACAACTTCGATCTGGCGCTGGTGAAGAAAGTCATTCGCATGGTTGACGGCGCGGAATACAAGCGCCAGCAAGCCGCTCCCGGACTTAAGATTTCTCCCAAGGCCTTCGGCTCCGGCCGCCGTTTTCCCATCGCCGCCAAAATGAGCGGATGACGATGGTCCTGACTTATAGAAATCCACGCTCTCGAAAGGGAACCATGCGCCGTTCGCTGCTCTGCTGCTTCTTCATCATGATCCTGCTTTCGCTTGCCATTGCGCAACAGAAGTCGTCCGCCAAATCCAAGGACGCGCCGCCCCCGGTCCCAACTTTCAGCACCCGGCTTCCTTCTGAGGAAACCGTAAATGCTTTTATGAAGCAGATGTTTGGCTATGATCCCGCGGTTTCGTGGAAGATCGCTGCCATCCGGCCGTCTCAGGCCGAAGGACTCACCGAAGTGCTGGTCGTCCTCAGTACTGCCCAGGGCCAGCAGAACAGCCGCCTCTACGTCACCGAAGATGGTCAGCATGCCGTGATCGGCGACATCATTCCATTCGGCGCGCATCCCTTTACGGCCGCGCAGGAAACGCTTAGCAAGGGAATGGACGGCCCCTCTCGTGGCCCCTCAGATGCTGCCGTGACCGTGGTTGAGTTCAGCGACCTGCAATGCCCGCATTGCAAGGAAGCCCAGCCCACCATCGACAAGCTCATGGCGGAAGAAAAAAATGCCCGCCTCGTGTTTCAGAATTTTCCCTTGCCCTCGCACGACTGGGCCGCTAAAGCCGCCTACTACGGAGACTGCATCGGACGCAGTTCGCCCGACGCGTTCTGGAAATATGTGGCTGGCGTCTATGCCACACAAAGCGACATTACCGCCGCCACCGCGGATGAAAAGCTGACTGCCCTCGCCGAACAGGCTGGAGCCAAGGGAGCGGACACGGCCGCCTGCGCCGCCAACCCCGAAACTGTTGCCCGGGTGCAGCGCTCCGTCGCCCTGGGCACGGCGCTCGAGGTCACCGGAACGCCGACCCTGTTCATCAACGGCAGAAAGATCAGCAACGTGGCCGGATTGCCCTATGAAGTACTGAAAGGTCTCACTGAATTCGCCGCGAAAGAAGGAAAGTAGGTGATGGAGGACGGGCGTCTCGCCCGTCTGGCCGGGCGGGGACGCCCAGCCTCAGGCGCTAAAGCGCAACCACTCTTGAGCAACTTAGTGGCACGAGCAAACTTGTGCCCTTCCACTTACTTTTGCAACCAGACTTCCGCGTTCTGATTTTGTTCGCGGCTGACGACCCGCGGCGTGATCACGATCAGCAATTCGTCTTCGCTCGATTGCTTGCTGTTGCTGGTCATGACCTTATTCAGCCCGGGTAATGCCCCCAGTCCAGGAATTCCGTTCAGGCTGCGTTGCTCGGAATTCGAGACTGCCCCTGCCACCACCGCCGGTTCTCCGTCCATCAGATTGATGCTGCCCTTGTACTCCCGGTTCGAAATCACCGGGACCCCGTTAATCGACTGACCCGCCAATGCCCGAAACTGTATTTCCAGGTCCAGGCTGACATCAGAATTCCCGTTCACTCGCGGCTTAGCTTTGAGGCTTAGGCCAATGTCTTCGTAGTTGAACGACGGAAAGGGGCTTTGAAACGAGTTGTTCCGGATCACGGACGCAATCGCCGGAGTATTAAAGACAGGAGCGAAACTGGCGTTGAGAATGGGGAATCTCACGCCCACACGAAACGTCGCCTCCGTGCCCTGAGCAACTCTTAGCGTGGCATGCTCCAGGGTTTTTACCGTGCTCTCGTTCAGCGACAGTTGTGCCCCTGCGGTTCCCAGGCTCAGTCCCATGAGCGTCAGGCCATTGCCAAATGTTGTCAGGGGCTGGCTGAAAATTGAACTCTGCTGACTTTGAAGCTGGGCCAGCAGCCCGGAAAGCGCGGTTGAGTTGGCCTGGTTGATGCCCCCGCCCGAAATGAGCTGGTTGATCAGGTCCTGAATGTTTTGTCCGGCCAGGGCGGCCAGTGCTCCCGCTGGAATATTGAACAACTGAAAGTTGTTGGGAATCTGCAATCCCATGTTGCGGGTCAGGCTGTTGGTGATCTCATACACATGCACGTCGAGCATGACCTGCGGGCGCGAGTCTCCCAGTCCTTCAATAATTCGGGTGGCGGCTTCCAGCATCTTGCGCGGGGCCCGGACCACGATGGTGCTGGCGCTGGGCTGCGGAGTCACTAGGCGTATTTCAAAAAGATTGCGCAGCAGATTTACGATGTCATTCAGTTCCTGCGGAGAGGTGACGCCCGGCAAGAAGAAAGTGCGCAGCGCCATGCGATCAAACTGGCGGTGATTCTGCATCGACTCCGCCGCCAGCAGAATCTGCTTGTTGTCGAGCGGCGTCCAGAAGGTGTGGGTCATCTGGCAGGCGGCCGCCATCGCCGTGTAAAAGTTCGCGCGACCGATATCGAACCGAACCTGGCGCGAGACCACGGACTCGTCAAAAGTAGCGGTGACGCCGAACGCAGAAGCCACCTGGGTCAGCAATCCGCGGCCATCGCCGCGGTAGTGAAAGTCCGCCTGGGCCGGATCGGGCACCACGCGAATTTCGTCAGATGCCGCGACCACCTGCGGCGCGACTGAGGTTTTCGGCGCCCATTCCCCCATCGCGTCCGTCAAACGCTGCTGGGCAAATTCATTCTGCGGATCCAAATGCAGGGCGGTCCGGAACTCGGCCAGCGCTTCGATCTGGCGACCCCGGCGCATTTCGTCATTGCCCCGCTCCAGGTGATCGAAGACCAGTTGCTGGCGAGTCAACTCGCGAGCCGTGACATATTCCACTTCCTTGGGGGCCAGTCGGGCCGCCGTCTCGAACTGGTCGAAGGCTTCGTCCTGCCGCTTTTCCCGCTGCAACTTCAGCCCCATGGCGAAGGCTGCGCCGGCCTCCTTCAATTCCTTCTTGGATGGATTGCAGGAGACCGCCCCGGGAGAACCCTCAGGACAAGGCAAGAGCGGCGCACTGGCCGGCTGGTCGCTGGCAGAGGCGGCGATTCCCACCGTCAGCAGAACAAACCCCAGCCGAACGAACTTCCCCCCGCGCATGAGGCGATTGTAACCGGGAACGGGGGCGCGACCCGAAGGTTTCCGGAGGGCGGTGTACCTTCGTGTACTCTTCCGCCACGTAGTTGTCGTGCCATCAAGACGGCACTACCTGTGCCTTGGTCATCTTGGAAACTTAACTCTTTTGGCGTATAAAAGTTAGTTGCGACAGCACGCGCCATTTTTCCTCCCCGTGCGGCCTCAACCAGGGTTCAAAATTTCGAGCGAGGGAACATGTCCAGCCTGACCGCGACGCACGCCCCCAGGGGCCTGGAAGGAATAGTCGCCACCAATTCCAGCATCTGTTACATCGACGGAGAGCAGGGCGTCCTCGCCTATCGCGGCATCGACATTCACGAACTTGCCGACCACTCCAACTTCGAAGAGACCTGCTACCTGTTGTGGTATGGCAAGTTGCCCAAGCAGAATGAACTGAAGGAATTCCGTCGCCAGCTGGCGGAAGAGCGCAAACTGGATCCCGCCATCATCGAGCTGCTGCGCAACGCCCCGAAACAAACGCAGCCCATGGACGTGCTGCGCACGGCAGTTTCGGCGCTTTCGTTTTACGATCCCGAGGACAAGAAAAACGATCACGACGCCAACCTGCATAAAGCCTTCCGGCTGACTTCGCAGATCGCAATGATCGTGGCGGCTTATGATCGCGTGCGTAAGGGAAAAAAAGTAGTCGAGCCGGACCGGTCGCTCTCGCATGCCGCCAATTTTCTGCTGCTGCTGAATGGCACCAAGCCTTCGGAGACGGCAGAGCGGGCCTTGGATATGGCTCTCATTCTGCACGCCGACCACGAACTCAACGCTTCCACCTTCGCCGCCCGGGTAGTAGCGGCGACACTCTCGGATATGCATTCGGCGGTGACCGCGGCCATCGGTGCGCTAAAAGGGCCTCTGCATGGCGGCGCCAACGAGGCTGTCTTCCATATCCTGCAGGCGATCGACAAGGCGAAAGCGGATCCGGTCGACTATGTGAAGGGCATGCTGGCGCAGAAAAAGAAAGTGCCGGGCTTCGGCCATCGCGTTTATCACACCGAAGACCCGCGGGCCACGCATTTGCGCAAAATGTCCAGCGATCTGGGCAAAAGCAGCGGCCAGAGTAAATGGTACGAGATGTCGCACAAGATCGAAGAATTCGTAAAGGTCGAGAAAAAGCTCA
Source organism: Terriglobia bacterium (assembly GCA_020073395.1). GTDB lineage: Bacteria > Acidobacteriota > Terriglobia > Terriglobales > Acidobacteriaceae > JAIQFF01. The sequence goes on along the minus strand of JAIQFF010000029.1, from coordinate 23,698 downwards.
ACGCCAACGTGGACTTCTACTCCGCATCCACCTACCAGACGCTGGGCATTGACGTGGACTTGTTCACCCCGGTATTTGCCGTGTCGAGAATCAGTGGCTGGGCTGCCCACGTCATCGAGCAACTCGACGACAACCGCCTGATCCGCCCCCGCGCCGATTATGTCGGGCCTGCCTATCCGCAGCGATATGTGCCCATGGAGCAACGCTAGGAGTTAGCCTCTAGGTTGACTGAGTTTGGACTCTGTTTCCTTTCGAGGCGTCATGCTGAGCTTGCGGAGCATCTGGCGTGAGGCATACATGCGGCTACTCGACCGATGTGCAGATGCGCGCCAGATCCTTCGAAACTGAAGTCCCTGAGGATGACTCCGAGGTTGGAAATTTCAAACTGATCCTCGCCTGCGCCTCGTCACCTGTCCCCGTCTTCATATACGGCGTAAAATGCAAGTAGCCATGCGCCGCGTCTATCTCGACAATAACGCCACCACGCCCGTCCTTCCCGGGGTCCTTGAAGCCATGCAGCCCTACTTCGGGGAGCGCTTCGGGAACGCGTCGTCCATCCATCATCATGGACAAGAGACGCGAGCGGCGGTCGAGCGTGCGCGCGAGTCAGTAGCTGCTCTGCTAGGGTGCCGGGCCTCCGAGATTGTATTCACCAGCGGCGGCACCGAAGCCGACAATCTCGCAATTTTCGGCCTCACCAAACCCGGACAGCATGTCATCAGCTCAACCGTCGAACATCATGCGGTGTTGAACTCATGCAAGCATCTGGAAGCGTCAGGCTGTGAAGTTACCTATGTTCCGGTGGACGGCCAGGGCCAGGTCGATCCCGACGGCGTGCGCCGGGCCCTGCGCCCCAATACCCGGATCATCACCATCATGATGGCCAACAATGAAACCGGCGTGCTGCAACCGGTGGAGGAGATTGGCAGTATCGCCGCCGAAGCTGACGTTTATTTCCACACCGACGCGGTGCAGGCGGCAGGAAAGATTGCGATCGACGTAAAGCGCATGGGGTGCGATCTGCTATCCATCTCCGGCCACAAGATGAATGCTCCTCAAGGCGTGGGAGCGCTCTACGTACGCAAGGGAACCACTCTGCGACCCATGCTCTTCGGCGGAAGCCACGAGCGTTCGCGGCGAGCGGGCACGGAGAATGTGCCTGGCATCGTCGCCCTGGGCAAGGCTGCGGAACTCGCCCGCGAAGCGTTTGCGCACGGCGATATTGAGCAGATGTCCCGCATGCGCGATCATCTGGAGGAGACCATCCTCAGCGAGGTCGAGTCCACTGGCGTGAACGGACGGGGCGCGCCGCGCGTGCCCAATACCAGTAGCATCCATTTCGATTGCATTGAGGGAGAAGCGCTGGTAATCGCACTCGACCTGAAGGGCCTCGCGGTCTCGACCGGCGCGGCATGCTCGTCGGGCGCCATTGAGCCGTCGCATGTGCTGACCGCAATGGGCATGTCGCCAGAGCGGGCGCGAGGAACCCTCCGGTTCAGCCTGGGCAAGCAAAATACGGATGAGGACATCGAATTTGCCCTGAGCCTGATTTCACCGACGGTAGCCAGACTGCGAGAGCTATCTCCGGTTTACAATAAGATAGCTGCTAGCTCCTAGTTTCCAGCTGGTCAACCTTGGACTGGCTAGAAGCCAGAAGCTAGAAGCGATCCACGAACGCCTGAAACGTCCAATGTCCCAAACCAGAACCATCGCCGTCGCCATGTCGGGAGGAGTCGATTCCTCCACGGTTGCGGCCATGCTGCGTGCCGAAGGCCATAACGTCGTGGGCCTGACCATGCAACTCTGGAACCAGCGCCGTTTGGCCGGCCACGAGGGCATGCCTGAGGCGGTGCAGGGACGCTGCTGCTCCCTTGACGATGTTTATGACGCGCGCCGGGTAGCCGAGACCATCGGCATTCCGTACTACGTGGTCAATCACGAAGAGCGCTTCGAGCGCGATGTGGTGCGGCCATTCGTCGAGCAGTACCTTTCCGGTCGCACGCCGATCCCCTGTAGTTTGTGCAACAATCACTTGAAGTTTGATCAGTTACTGATTGTGGCCCAGCAGATTGGGGCAGAGGCTCTGGCCACCGGCCACTATGCTCGCGTGGAATTTGACGAAGGGCTTGGCCGCTGGCTGCTCAAGCGCCCCACCGACCGCTCTAAGGACCAGACGTACTTCCTGTTTGGATTGACCCAGGCCCAACTCAGCCGCACGCTGTTTCCCCTGGGCGGGATGATGAAGCCCGAGGTGCGCGAACTGGCGCGGGAGCATGGTCTGGCCCTGGCCCAGAAGCCCGACTCGCAGGAAATCTGCTTCGTCCCTGGCGGTGATTACAAGAAGTTTCTCGATGCCTATCTAGCGGAGCAGGGCGAGTCCCTGCCCGACACCGCGGGTGAGTTGGTCACCACCGACGGCGAAATCGTAGGCGAGCATGGCGGCATCCACAACTTCACCGTGGGCCAGCGTAAGGGGTTGGGTATCGCCACAGGTTCGCCGCTCTATGTAATCCAGATCAAGGGAGATGCTCGCCAGGTGGTAGTCGGCAACCAGGAAGAACTCTACACGCGCACGTTGCGAATACACCGAACCAATCTCATCGCCGTGGAAGAGTTGCGGGAGCCGATGCGAGTAACGGTGAAGATCCGCCATCGCCACGAGGGTGCCTCAGCATTGATCGAAAAGTCCGCTGACGACGAGATTCTGGTTTCATTTGACCAGCCGCAGCGGGCGGTCGCGCCTGGGCAGGCAGCCGTTTTCTACGATGACGATGTGGTGGTTGGCGGCGGCTGGATCGCCTAGCCTGGAATGAAAGAGTACGGTTTCGGGATTTAAAAAACCGGTTGTCAGATAACAGTTCCCGGTTCTCAGTTTTAGATGAACATTTCGTCTTGCGGGACGGAAACATCGTGTCCGCGGCGACGTTTTCCACCCAGCAGAAAATCCAAACCCGCGGTCAGACCCTGGACCAGTCCAGAGAGTTGGCGAATCGGTGAGACCACGGTGCGATGGACTACGTCGCTGGTCTCTTCGATTCGGTCCATGGTGCGGTTGAGCAACTCGTCGGCGCGAATTACCTGCAGGCGGGTGCGGTCCACGATGTCGGTGACCGTGGCATCCAGCCGCTCGACCTGAGCGCGAACCACCGTAGTGGTCTCGCTGACGTTGCTCGCAATGGTGTCAAACTTCGGGCGCCACTCCACCAGCATGGACTGAGCCGTGTCCACCGTGGGCATGACTTTGGTTTTCACTTCGGTGGCAAGAGCTTCCATGCGGGAAGTACTCTTTTTCACGGCCACAAAAAGCGCGACCAGGATGCCGGCCTGGATGACGACCGCTGCCGCCGTTACACCGACAAAAATCGGTAGATAGTCCATAGGGGCCTTCCCCGTTACTGCGCCGCTCGACCCAGCGCTGCGGAGCGGCGCAAATTACAGGTTCTTCGATGCGCCGCCATCGGCTGCGGTGGCCTCATGATAGGCCTGACGTCCCGCTTCATAAGCCGACTTGAATTGCTCTTTTTGCTGTTTCGCGACTTCGCGTCCCTTGTCCACGAGGTCGGAGGCCTGCTCCCGCGCCTTGCGGGCGCGCTGGGAGACGAACTCCCGGCCCTCATCCGCCTTGGCACGCAGGGTCTCGCGCATCTCGCTACCGGAACGCGGCGCATACAGCACTCCAACCGCCGCCCCTACACCGAGCCCCGCGAGAAACCACAGTATGCTGTTGCTATCGTCTGCCATGATCAAAACCTCCATGCAACCAGTTGCATGCTCAACAGATCGTAGCACCCGCTGTGGGGAAATACAATTAGCCATCCCACCCACTTGTCGACACTGCGCTGAAGCGAGACAATGTTCCCGCACCAGCAAGGAGGGAGCGCCTTGAAGTACCGGCAACACGGCTACCAGGACCGCGGCGAGCAAACCCGCAAGAAAGAGTCAACGGAGCGGCCGGTCAAGAAAGACACGTTTGGTCCGCGGCCGATCCAGATGCCGGGCACGCGCGCCGTGTCCCGTTGTTCGCAGTGCGGCTCGCTGCTGCAGTCGCTCAGCGATCCCGTGGGCCAGTGCCCCAAGTGCGGCTTCGAACTGCACTCCTGCAAGCAATGCACGTACTTCGATCCCTCGAGCCGCTTCGAGTGCACTCAGCCCATTCCGGAACGCATCCCGCGCAAGGACCAGCGCAACGATTGCACGTTCTACTCCATGCGGGTGATGGTGGAGAAGGAGACTTCCACACCCGCTGCCCAGCGTCCCAACGACGCTCGTCAGGCATTCGAGAATCTATTCAAGAAGTGAGTGTTGATAGTGGAAGCGCAGCCTGCTAGAGATTTTGCTTCGTCCACTGGTCAATCTGCACGAGCGCCTGGTTCAGATTTTCCAGCGAATTGGCCACACTGAAACGCAAATAGCCTTCCCCGAAATCTCCGAAAGACGTTCCCGACAGGCAGGCCACGCCGGCCTGTTCCAGCAGGGCATCGGCCAGCTTCTTCGAACTCCAGCCCGTCTTCGTGATATTAGGGAAGGCGTAAAACGCGCCCTTCGGCAGACGGCATGAGAAGCCCTTGATCCGGTTCAAGCCGGCCACAAAAACGTCTCGCCGCCGCTGAAACTCAGCTCTCATTCGCTCCACCGAAGACTGATCGCCGCGGACAGCCTCGACTCCGGCTATCTGGGTAAAGCTGGCGGTACAAGAGGTCGAATTGGTCATGAGCCGGGCGATGTGGATCGCCAGGTCCGCCCGCATGACTCCGTAACCCAGGCGCCATCCTGTCATGGCGTAGGTTTTCGAAAACCCGTCGAGCAAAATTGTGCGCTCCTGAAAGCCAGGCTCCGACATGATCGAGTAATGCTCACCTTCGAACAGCAGCCGGCTGTAGATCTCATCCGAAAGCACCATGATATTGCGATCGCCAATGACCTCGGCAATATCATGGACATCCTGTTTACTCAGGACTCCGCCGGTGGGATTCTGCGGCGAATTCAGGATGATGAGCCGGGTGCGATCACTGATCAGTGATGCCAGTTCGTCCACATCGAAACCGAAATCCTTCTCCTCTCGCAGACGGATGGGGACCGGCCGTGCCCCGGCGTAATGAATCATCGACTCGTAAATCGGGAAGCCGGGATTAGGGAATATGACTTCATCGCCCGCCTCGGCCAAAGCCAGCAGAGTAAAAAAAATAATCGGCTTGCCGCCGGGAACGACCACGACTTGGTCGCTCGAGACCTGTACTCCACGGGAGCGGCCCACTTCCTCCGCAATAGCCTGGCGCAGCTCCGGGAGGCCGGCCGAAGGACCATAGTGGGTCCAGCCCTGGCGTAACGCGCCGATTCCAGCTTCGACCACATTGGCCGGCGTGCTGAAGTCAGGCTCGCCAATTTCCAGATGGATAATCTTCTTGCCCAGACGCTCCAGCGCACGCGCCTTGTTCAAGACTTCAAAGGCAGTCTCAGTGCCCAGCCGCGACATGCGCTCAGCCAATCGAAGTTGGTGCAGCGTAGCTTTTTCCATAGCGAGGCGAACAGCTAATTATATTCCTCTCATGCCGGAATTGCGTGGCGCAACAGGATATTGGCGCCATGGTCGAAACGGCAGTGCTTTGCGAACTCTGCGGGCCCTTCTTTGTGTCCTTTGCGGTTTAAGATTCTTGAACGATTAAGGTGAAGTTAAACCCTTTACCGCAAAGGACGGAAAGAAAGACCGCAAAGGACGCGAGGAAAAGCTCAATTACCGTCACTTTTTCTGATTGACCCACTCCCAGCCGAAGCGGCCCTTGATGCAGAGGTGTCCTTCCGTGATTTCCTGATCGAGAGGTGAAGTTACCTTGACGATCTTCTCATCCTGTACATGCACGGTAAGAGTGCAGCCGACGCCGCAATAGGGACAGATGGTATCGGTGTGCGTCTGTTTGGACTCATCCCATGTACCCGACTGACGCATTTCGTACTCGCTCCGGAACATGAGGGCGCCGGTAGGGCACACGCCGATGCAGTTGCCGCAGTAAACGCACGCCGAATTGGTCAACGGTGTGTTGTATTCGGTCGAGATGCGAACCTCGAAACCGCGTCCTGCGACAGCGATGGCGAAGGTGTTTTGGGCATCCACGCCGCAGGCTTCCACGCACTTGTAGCACAGGATGCACTTGCCATAGTCCCGCACGTAGAGCTTGTTGTCGATCTTGACCGGCTGGGCGACGGTGGCGGCGCCGGTTTCCGGCGGCTGATGATGGCCCGGCTGCGCGGCGTCTCGCTCACCCTCCGCTGCCGGCGTTGCCGGTTCTCCGAAGCGCTCCGGCCTGGCGCTGTATCGCCGCATGTACTCCTGAAGCTGAGGCGCGGTGGAGACGTCCACCGAAGAGGCCAGCAGCTCCAGCACCAGGCGCCGGCTCAGCTGCACCCGTTCAGAATCTGTCTTGACCACCATGCCCGGTTCAGCCTGCCGCGAGCACGCCGGAACCAGCGCACGCATCCCCTCGACTTCGACCACGCAGATGCGGCAAACGTTCACCGGCGTAAGGCTTTCCAAAAAACAGAGCGTGGGAGTGTCGATGCCGATGCTGCGTGCCGCATCCAGAAGCGTGGAACCTTGCGGGACGGAGACGGGCTTACCGTCGATCGTGATCTCGACCATGCGCGCCGGACGCGACTGTGGAAGTATGGGCAGTGGGCCACGGGGGACGGGAATCTTCGGGTCGGGCGCGCTTTGCGTGCTCATCGCTCGACGCCTCCCGGTTCAGCCTGAATTTCTCGGTCGCGGAAAAGCGGGAACCGGGACAGAGCCGATTCAATCGCACTCGACGCCGTCTGGCCAAGGCCGCAGATGGAGGCATCGCGCATCGCCTGGCCGACTTCCTTCAACATCACAAGTTCAGTAGCACGTGAGGCCAAGGGCCTACCCGCGGCCAGCCGCCAGAGGATTTCCTCCTGGCGAACGGTGCCGACGCGGCAGGGAACGCATTGCCCGCACGATTCGTCGCGAAAAAACGAAGCAATGCAAAGCAGGATCTCTCGCAGATCGACGGTATCGTCGAAAGGCATGACCACCGCCGAGCCCAGCGCCGTGCCGGCAGCGCGGGTGCCCTCAAAAGTCATCTGAGTGTCGAGGTCGGTCGGGCCCAGAAATGAGCCCGCCGCTCCGCCAACCAGGATGGCCTGCAACTTTCCGCTGCCAGAGATACCTCCGGCCAAGTCGAGCAGCTCTCGCAGAGTGGCTCCGAAGGGGACTTCATACACGCCAGGCTTCGCCACATGGCCCGAGAGGCAGAAGAGTTTGGTTCCGGTAGAACGCTCAGTCCCGATCGCGGCAAAGGCCTTTCCACCCTGCATGATGATCGGCAGGACATTCAATAACGTCTCCACATTCTGGATTATCGTGGGCTTGCCGAACAACCCGACCTGCGTAGGGAACGGAGGCTTGTTCCGCGGCTCCCCCCGTTTGCCCTCGATGGAGTTCAGGAGCGCCGTCTCTTCGCCGCAGATGTAGGCCCCGGCCCCAGCCCGCAGCTCAATGTCAAAGCACACTCCAGCGCCCAGAATATTGGTGCCCAGGAGAGACTGCGCCCGGCAATCGCGGATCGCATGCTCGAGGCGGCGCCGGGCCAGCGGACATTCGCCGCGAATGTACAGGTAGCCCTGCTCGCATCCGGTAGCGAAGGCGGCGATGATCATGGACTCGATCAGGGCATACGGATCGCCTTCCATCAGTACGCGGTCCTTGAAGGTGCCCGGCTCGGACTCATCCGCGTTGCAGACCAGGTATCGCGGCGAGGCAGCGCTGAGGATCGATTGCCATTTCTGGCCGCAGGGGAAAGCGGCCCCACCCCGCCCGACCAGCTTCGACTCGGTCATTTCGCGCACAACCGCAGCTGGCCCCATTTCAAAGGCCCGCCGCAGAGCCAGAAAACCATCAGCAGCACGATATTCGTCGAGACTTTCCGGGTTGATCTGTCCCACGCGGCGTAACAATGTCAGCCCGGGCTGACCCATCTGGGGAACGGAAGCACTCAACGCAGGCTGCGAAATCTGCCTGCCCTGCAATGTGGCCGTGATCTCTTCACTGTTCGCCGATGCCAACGCCTGCTCGGTATGCCGTTCTCCAGCGACCAGCACAAGGGCGGCAGGCGCTCGCTCACACGTTCCAAGGCAGGGGCTCCGGCGCCAGGTAAGCTTCCCGTCCGGGCTCGATCCCTCGGGCCCATGCGCCTTCTCCAACTCGGAGCAGAGTTGGTCCGCACCCTTGATCTTGCAAGCGATGTCATCGCAGACGTGAGCTACAGCCGGGGGTTGCGGGTGAGTGGAAAGGAGTGCGTAGAAGTCGGCGACACCGAAAGCTTCTGCCGGCGGCACTTCGAGTATCCGGCTGGCGTAGTTCAAGGCGCCCGGGCTGATCCAGCCGACGCGATCCTGGATGGCGTGGAGAACCGGCAGCAGGTAAGTGCGTTTCAAGCCGTTGGCAGCCACTGACACTACGCGGTCAACGGCGGCGACTTCTTCCGCCGCAGGCGCAGCTTCGGTGAAGTGCAGGTCCATGATTCGCGCTGAATTCCTAAACTGTTGCCGGGACCGGTTTCGCTTGCCCAGCCTTCTCAATGCGAACTGCGGTAGCTTTGAACTCCGAGGTTCCCGATTTCGGGTCCACGGCATCGATGGTCAACTCGTTGGTTGCAACCTGGTCGGGGAAGTGCAATGTCATGAACGCGAGCCCGGCACGCAAACCTGGATCGAATCGTACCGGGGCCACCACTGACCCGCGCCGCGACACCACCCGCACCATCTCACCTTCTTCGAAGCCGTATTTCTTGCCGTCTTTCGGAGAGAGATCGAGCGTCTCACCGTGGCGCAAAGGTGATGCGTAACGTGAAGTCTGCACACCGGTGTTGTATGAATCAAGCCGCCGTCCGGTCGTCAGTCGTATGGGGAACTCACTGTCCAGCGCGTCCACCGGTAGCTCTTGTTCCACGCAGCTAAATGGCGCCAGAGGACCGATCACCGGCCGCGCCCACAAGCGTCCGTGCAGGTATTGCTCGCCGGGATGACTCCCGTCGTAGCATGGCCACTGCAGGCCATGCATGGCTTCCAGACGCGCATAACTCATGCCGGCATGTACGGGGCTGAGGCTGCGCAACTCATCCCAGATTTCTTGGGAAGTGGGTTGGCCCAAGTCGCGACCCATTCGCCGCGCCAGATCGCAAAGAATTTCGATATCATCACGCACGCCGGGGGGAGGCGGCAGGGCGCGGCGCACACGCTGCACCCGGCGTTCGCTATTAGTCACCGTGCCTTCGGATTCACACCACCCCGCCGCCGCCGGGAAAACCACGTCCGCCATCTCCGCCGTCTTCGTCATCAACATGTCCTGCACCACCAGGATGTCGAGACTCTGCAGCAGCTTCATGGTGCGGTGGGCGTCAGCTTCCGAGTTGGCCGGGTTTTCGCCGATCACATACAGCGCTTTAAGCTCGCCGCGTTCCATGGCATCAAACATTCCGCTCAGATGCCAACCCCGTTTGGCCGGGATCAGCGCTCCCCAGGCTTGCTCGAATTTGGCGCGCAGCTCATCGTTTTCCACGTGCTGGAACCCCGGCAAGCGGTCGGGCAGAGCGCCCATGTCACCGCCGCCCTGGACATTGTTCTGTCCGCGCAGCGGATTCAAACCGGAACCGTAACGCCCCACATGACCCGTCAGCAGACCAAGGTTGATCAGAGCCAGCACGTTGTCCACCGCGTTATGGTGCTCGGTGATGCCCAGAGTCCAGCAAATCTGGGCGCGCCCGGCCCGCGCATAAGCGTCCGCCAGTTCCCGAATCAAGCCTGCTGGAACTCCGCATGTGTTTTCGGCATACTCGAGTGTGTACTTCTGCACGTGCTGGCGAAATTCCTCAAAGCCACTGGTGGCGTTCTCGATAAAGGCGCGGTTTTCCAGACCCGCGGCCAAAATCTTCCGCGCCACTGCGTTGGCCAAAGCGATGTCCGTCCCCACATGCAGTCCCAGCCACTTCTCCGCCCATTGCGCTGAACTCGTCCGGCGCGGGTCCACAACGAAAAGCTTGGCCCCGTTGTGCACTCCCTTGAGCAGGTGATGGAAAAAGATGGGATGAGTCTCCCGGGCATTCGATCCCCAGAGGAGAATCAAGTCCGTCTCTTCCATCTCGCGATACGAGCTGGTACCGCCGCCCATCCCGAATACCGTCGCCAGACCGACGACGCTGGGGGCGTGTCAAGTCCGGTTGCAACTGTCGATATTGTTACTGCCGATCACCACCCGCGCGAACTTCTGGGCCAGAAAGTTCATCTCGTTGGTCGCCTTTGAGCAACTGAAAAGCCCAAAGGTCTGCGGACCGTTGTTCCTTACCGCGCCGCGGAAGCCCTGAGCGGCGCGCTCCAGAGCTTCGTCCCAGGTGGCAGGACGTAGCCTGCCGTTCTCCCGAACCAGCGGTGTGATCAGTCGTGATTCCTGTGTCGCCATGGCCCGATTCTAGCAGGACACGCGGCCCGGCAAAGCGCTAACATGACCGCTTATGTTTTCGCGCCGCACCGATTGGAAACTCACTCCCAACCCCTTCACCGAGGCCCAGCGAGAAGTTTCAGCCGCGGGCCGGAAAGTGCTCGACCTGACCGCCTCCAACCCGGCCCGCGCCGGTCTGCACTATGACGCGGAAGCCATCCTCAACTCTCTGAAGAATCCGAAGGCGATGGATTACGATCCTCAGCCCAAGGGCTTGCGCAGCGCGCGCGAAGCGGTCGCGGCGTACTACCGTGAGCAGCACGGCGAATTCCTTATTGATCCCGAGTCTCTGGTGCTTACCACCAGCACCAGCGAGGGCTACTCCTACGTTTTTCGGCTGCTCTCCAACCCCGACGATGAAGTACTGGTGCCCAAGCCCAGTTATCCGCTCTTTGAGTTCCTCGCTGACCTGCAGGATGTGAAGCTGGCGCCCTACCCGCTGCTCTACGATCACGGCTGGCAGATCGATTTCCCTTCGCTCGCCCGGGCGGTGACCCTGCGCACGCGCGCGCTGGTAGTGGTGCATCCTAACAATCCCACAGGCTCGTATGTCAGCTCCGGCGAGCGGGCGCAGTTGAATTCGTTCTGCCGGGAGCATGGGATTGCGCTGATCGTGGACGAAGTATTTCTGGACTATCCCCACGACGGTGCCCCGAGGCCAAGCTTCGTTCTCAACCCGGATGTCCTGACCTTCACCCTCAGCGGTCTCTCGAAAATCTCCGGACTGCCGCAGATGAAACTGGCGTGGGTAGCGACCAGCGGCGCGGCCCCCGCAGTCGTCGCGGCCATGGACCGCATGGAGGTGATTGCCGATACCTACCTGTCGATGAATGCTCCTATCCAGTTGGCCGCGCCAGTGCTGCTGGAACAGCGGAAAAACATCCAGCCGCTGCTCCTCGACCGGTTGCGCGTAAACCTCTCCGAGCTCGATCGTCAACTGACGCAGCAGAAAGCAGTGCAGCGCTTGCAGGTTGAAGGAGGATGGTATGCCGTGTTACGCGTACCGGTAACCCAATCCGACGAAGAGCTGGCGATTGCTCTGCTCCACAAGGCTTCGGTGCTGGTCCATCCCGGCCATTTCTACGATTTCCCCAGCGATGGGTACCTGATCGTCAGCTTGCTCACTCCACCCACTGGTTTTCGCGAAGGCGCAAGCCGAATACTTGAGCTGCTGAACCATGGACAGTAAGTGTCGTCGCCGCAACTGAGAACGGAGAACGGAGATCCGAGATCTTTCTTCAGGAGATCAGTCTTCAGGAGATCAATCCATCCCCGAAAGATGGTCCTTACACGTGCTCCCGGTTTGCCGAGTGGTTCAGACGAATGTGACAATAGACACATGCGGAAATCTTTCACTTCGGCGGTAAATCTTTTGGCGGCTGGGATCATGCTGCTGGGGAATCACTATTCCCTGGGCCAGCAGACGCCAGCAGCAAAAACTCCAACCACTCCCACAACCAGGGCCCGGCGAGCGCCCGCGGCAAAGACTCCGGTTGCCCCCGTGCTTACCACTCAAAAGGACAAATTCAGCTATGCCCTTGGGATGAATCTGGGAACGAGCCTGCACAAGCAATCCGTGCCCGTGGACCCCAACATCCTCTTGCGCGGCTTGAAAGATGCCCTGGCTGGCGGCAAGACAGCGCTGACCGAAGATCAGGCGCGGGCCGCGCTCATGGAAGTGCAGAGCGAAATGCGCAAGAAGCAACAAGAGCAGATGCAGGCGGCGGGTGAGGCAAACAAGAAAGAAGGCGAGGCATTTCTGGCTGCCAACAAGGCCAAAGATGGAGTCGTCACCCTGCCCAGCGGGCTGCAGTACAAGATTCTCACCCAAGGCACCGGACCGAAGCCGACGGCGACCGATTCGGTTGTCTGCAACTACCGCGGCACGCTCATCAATGGCACGGAATTTGACAGCTCCTACAAGCGAGGCGAACCCGCGACGTTTCCGGTAAACGGCGTCATCAAGGGGTGGACCGAGGCCCTGCAACTCATGCCCGTGGGATCGAAGTGGCAACTCTTCGTTCCCTCGGACCTGGCCTATGGCGAACGCTCTCCCGGCCCGGAGATCACTCCCGATTCCACTCTGATTTTTGAAGTGGAGCTGCTCTCCATCCAAAACAAGAGCGAGGACAAGACTCCGGAAAAGAAGTAGCCTGCACCATCAGCGCTCGCCCCATTTCTCGTGCTTTGAGCAAGAAATGGGGCGGACCTCTTCTAGCTCTTCACCAGAAACGGATTGCTCTCGCGCTCTTCTCCAATTGTGGTCAAGGGACCATGGCCGGGAACGACCACAGTCTCATCGGGCAGGGTCAGCACTTTCTCGTGCAGCGATTGGATGATCTTCCGCATCGAGCCTCCCGGCAGATCGGTGCGGCCAATGCCTCCCGCAAACAAGGTGTCGCCGGCAATCAGTTTCTTTTCTAACGGAAAGTACAGGCAAACGCTGCCCTCGGTGTGCCCCGGAGTATGAATCACATTCGCGGTGAGCGGGCCCGCCTGGACTGTATCCGATTGTCCGATGCTCTGATCGATCTCAACCTTGCCCGGGTTTTCCACTCCGATCCACGCCGCTTGTACATCGAGCATCTTCAGCAGGGCATAGTCGTTCTGATTGAGCAGGATGGGGGCGCCGGTGGCCGCCCGCAACTTCATCGCCCCACCCACATGATCGATGTGAGCGTGAGTGATCACAATCTGCTTTACTCGTAGATTGTGCTTTTTAATAAGGGCGAGAACATCTTCGATGTCGTCGCCGGGATCGATCACCATGGCGTCACGGGTAATCTCATCCCCGATCACAGAGCAGTTGCACTGCAGCGGTCCAACGGGAAGGATTTCGTGAATCATGGCAGGGTGACAGTCGTCAGTCGTCGGTCGCCAGTCGTCGGCTTACCGCAGCAGCTCGCCTTGGCCAACGACCAAGGGCCAAGGACCAGAGACTACTTCTGCGCCGGCGGAGCCGGGACTGGTGCAGGCGCAGCCGGCTGCGTCTTGGTCTGTGACGGAGTTATCCCCTGCAGGACCGAGTTCGTTCCGCTGCCTCCGCGCGAGGCCATGATCGAGAGCGTGATCGAGGTGATCATAAAGATGATGGTTGACCATGTGGTCGCCTTGGACAGGGCAGTGGCAGCGCCCCGTGGTCCGAAGGCAGTCTGGCTTCCCATCCCGCCAAAGGCAGCCGCAATATCACCGCTCTTACCGCTTTGCAGCAGCACTACGATGATCAGAAAGAAACAAACAATAACGTGAATCGTGGTAATCAGATAAATCATGCGGTTCCCAACTATCCCCTATCGGAGTAAATAATTCGCATCGGCAAAATATCACGGCCGGCAAAAACTATGGTGCGGAAGGGGGGATTTGAACCCCCACGCCTTTCGGCGCCACCCCCTCAAGATGGTGTGTCTGCCAGTTCCACCACTTCCGCAGCAGGGTCGATTATAGCAAAGGGTCTTTCAGTACTTTACGATGGCCGCGAAGGATTTCGGGTCCAGGCTGGCGCCGCCTACCAGGGCCCCGTCGATTTCTTCTTCGGACATCAAGGCCTTTACGTTTTCCGGTTTGACCGAACCGCCGTACAGGATGCGGAGATTGCCGGCGAAGTCTTGACCGAAGGCCTTGGCGGCCTCGCCGCGAATCAGAAGATGAGCGGCGGAGGCGAGTTGCGGTGTGGCAGTTTTTCCGGTCCCGATAGCCCACACGGGTTCGTAAGCCACCGCCAGCTTGGCGGCCTTCTTCGCCGAGATGGCGTGGAAGGCGCGGAGACACTGGCGGCGCAACACGTCTTCGGTGAGGTTGGCCTCGCGTTCTTCGAGGACTTCTCCCACGCAGACGATGGGAGTGAGTCCGGCTTCGAGCGCACCTTTCAGCTTGAAGTTCACCAGGTCATCGGTCTCTCCGAAGTACTGGCGGCGCTCGGAGTGTCCGATGATCACATGAGTGCACCCAATATCGAGCAGCATGCTGGGGCAGATTTCGCCGGTGTAGGCGCCTTCTTTTTCCCAGTACAGGTCTTGCGCGCCGATGGCCACGTTCGAGCCCTTGGCGTCTTCGATCGCGACATAGAGATCAATGTAGGGTGGGCAGACGACGATTTCGTCCCGGGTATGACCGGCCACCAGCGGGAGGAAATCGCGGAAGAAAGCCCGGGTCTGATCGGGGTTCTTGTACATCTTCCAGTTGGCGGCCATCAGTTTTTTTCTCGTCATTTGATTTCCCAGATTCCGATCTCGTACGGAGTACCCGGCAAAGGATTACGTTGGGCCATCGCCGCAGCAGCGAAAGCGTCTAAAGTTGATTTGTCGAACATCATCATTGATATGTACACCACCCACTTGGCAGTCCTGAGCTGTTCAATTGCGCAGGGGATTGCTACCCAAGCTGCCTTTTCCGCGGGATACCCAAAAATGCCGGTGGAAATTGCTGGGAACGCCATATTATGCAATCCCAAATCGTCGGCGACGCGAATCGATTCCCTGTAGCACGAGGAAAGTACTTCGGCTTCTCCATGGTTCCCCCCGCGCCAAATCGGGCCAACCGTGTGGATCACGTATTTCGCACTTAGCATGCCCGCCGTGGTTGCGACCGCTTGACCGGGCAGAAGCGGTCCTCGCTCGCTACGAATGCGGCGGCACTCCTCTGTGACCGCAGGACCTCCAGCACGATGGATAGCTCCGCACACCCCGCCTCCGGGGAGCAAGTCAGAGTTAGCAGCGTTCACGATCGCGTCGTACCGGGATTCAGTGATATCGCCAAGCTCCACGCGAACCTCGCCTGGATCACCAACTCGCACACTCACCGTGTAGCTCCTGTCTCCTGGCAGATCCATTTCAAGATGTTCCACAGGCAGGTGTTCATTCATTTCTTGTCGGTGAGCGCCTCTACGCCGGGAAGCTTTTTGCCTTCCAGAAACTCCAGCGAAGCTCCGCCGCCGGTGGAGATGTGTGTGATCTTGTCGGCAACGCCGGCGGCGTTGACCGCGGACACAGAATCTCCTCCGCCTACGATTGAAGTAGCGCCGACATTCTCAGCTATGGCGTGGGCAACCTTGAACGTGCCCTTGGCGAAAGGCGCTACCTCGAAGACGCCCATGGGTCCGTTCCAGACGATGGTCAGGGCGCGGGCGATCTCTTCCGTGAAGGCCTCGATGGTCTTCGGTCCGATATCCAGGGCCATCATGTTGGGTGGAATATGGCCACTGCCTACTGTCTGCACAAGGGCATTGGCATCGATTTTTTCCGCCACCACGTGGTCTGTCGGCAACAGGAATTTCAGCTTGTGGCTCTTTGCCTCTTTCAAAAGCTGGTGCGCCAGTTCGACCTTGTCCCCCTCCACCAGAGATTTGCCAACCGGCTCCCCCTGGGCCTTGAGGAAGGTGTAGGCCATGCCGCCACCGATGATGAGGACATCAATTTTATCCAGGAGATTGCGGATGACGCCGATCTTGTCGCTCACCTTAGCGCCGCCCAGGATCGCGATGAATGGCCGCTCAGGATGGCGCAGCACTTTGCCGAGGTACTGAAGTTCTTTCTCCATGAGCAGACCCGCCGCGGACTTCTGCACGAAGCGGGTGACGCCGACCGTGGAGGCGTGGGCTCGATGCGCCGTTCCAAAAGCATCGTTTACGTAGTAGTCAGCCAGGCCGGCAAGCTGCTTGGCGAATTTGGGATCGTTGGCTTCTTCTTCGGCATGAAAGCGCAGATTCTCCAGCAGCAGAGTCTGCCCTTGTTCCAGCTTTCCGGCCATCTCTTCAGCTTCAGGGCCAATGCATTCAGGGCAGAAGCCTACGTTTTCACCGCGCGCCAATTCCTTGTCCAGGACCATACGCAGGCGCTCCGCTACGGGTTTGAGGCTCATCGTGGGATTGGGTTTTCCCTTGGGCCGGCCGAGGTGGGAGACCAGCACCAGCCGCGCCCCGTGACGAAGGGCGTACTCAATAGTGGGCAGCGTTTCGCGGATGCGGGTGTCGTCGACCACGCGCCCATCCTCGAGCGGGACATTGAAATCCACCCGCATGAGGACGCGGTGATTGTTGAGGGACAGATCGCGGATGGAGAGTTTTGACATAGCGGGTGTCCTTTAGGGATGGCGCAGCCGCTCCGGCGGCTGCCCGGGGCGGCTATTGGCCGCCCCACGCGGGCGAGGGCGCCCGCGCCACACGAGCTTACAGGCCTTTGCTTGCGATGTAGTTGATCAGGTCGTGGACGCGGCACGAATATCCCCATTCGTTGTCGTACCACGAGATTACCTTCACGCAATTGCCGGCTACCACCAGGGTCATAGGCGCGTCCACGATGGAAGAACGGCCGTCACCCTTGAAGTCGGCCGAGACCAGTTCCTGTTCCTCGTAGCCCAGGTAGCCCTTCAACGGGCCGCTCTCAGACGCTTTCTTGAGTGCAGCGTTCACTTCTTCCTTTGTCGTCTTCTTTTCCACCAGCGCCACCAGGTCGACGACCGAGACGTTGGGTGTGGGCACGCGCATGGCGAAACCGTCGAGCTTGCCGGCTAGGTCGGGAATCACGAGCTTCAGAGCCTTGGCCGCTCCGGTCGAAGTAGGGATCATGTTGATCGCGGCGGCGCGGGCCCGGCGCAGGTCCTTGTGGGGAAAATCCAGGATGACCTGGTCGTTGGTGTAAGAGTGGATCGTGGTCATGGTCCCGCAGATGATTTTGAAGTTGTCATTGACCACTTTGGCGATCGGCGCCAGGCAGTTGGTGGTGCAGGAAGCGTTCGATATAATGTGGTGCTTGGCGGGATCGTAAACTCCTTCATTCACGCCGAGGACAACGGTGACATCTTCGTTCTTGGCGGGCGCTGAAATGATCACTTTCTTCACCGGCCCGCGCAAGTGCTTCTTGGCCTCGTTGGCGTCGGTGAAGTGGCCGGTGGACTCGAGCACAACCTGGGCGCCGACCGACTCCCAGGGCAACTTGGCTGGGTCCTTTTCCTTGAACACCTTGATGGTCTTGTTGCCGATTGTGATGCTGTCCGCGCCGGCGGTGATCTTGTGCTCCAGATTGCCCAGGATGGAATCATATTTCAGCAAGTGGGCCAGAGTTTTGGGGTCGGTGAGATCGTTGACCGCCACGAATTCGATATTGCTGTCATTGAGCGAAGCTCGAAGCACATTTCGCCCGATGCGTCCGAATCCGTTGATTCCAACTTTGATTGCCATCTCGCCTCCGATAAGTTGACTTACAAGACTGGTGGAAAGTCGTCTACTCTCTGTGGAAGGAAAATGTTAACAGGGAAACGGAGAATGCGGCAAATTGGGAGCAGCTTGGACGGCGTTCGCGTCTCTAAAGACTTTGACCGCAAAGCTCGCAAAGTTACCCGCAAAGGAACAAAGCGCTACAGCGCGACTTCGATTTCCAGATAGACGTTTTGCTTGCTCCAGAGGAAGGGAATGCGTGCCAGCCAGTATTTGCGCTCGACGGTTTTGCGGGCCCACGTCCAGTCTTCCGGCGGAAGAATCCGGGCGGTCGCCCCGCACTCGGGGCCAATAATTTTCCCCCGCATGGTGCACGGGGCAATACGAACCTGGGGATTGTTCTTGATCCGCTTGTATTTGCCCGAGTCGCTGCGAGTCATCACGTAAAGCTTGTCATCTTTTTCGCCGAACCAGACCGGGGTGCGGACGGGAGTGCCGTTTTTACGGAAGGTGGCAAGAGCTGTGTATTTCTGACCTTTGATTTCCGGCGGAACTGGCATAGGGATATTGTACGGCGCGGAGGTCCGCGCCACACAACACACCAACACACCAGGCTCTTTCTTGACAGCCTCTTGGGTTGAGTCGAGAATGTGCCCGTTGACAAACAGAAATGAGGATCTCCTTTGACATCTCCGACCAGGCGTGAATTTCTTGGCGGCGCTTTTGCCTTGATGAGCGCGGCCAGCATCCGGCTTCCTATCTGGGCCCAGACGGTCGCGAGTCTTGCCGGCAGTCCCGCAGCGGGGCCGCTCCTGTTGGGGGTTGACTACTATCCCGACCAGACGCCGGAAGCTCTTTGGGAAGAAGACGCGCGCATGATGGCGGAAGTGGGTTTTACCAACGTGCGCATCGCCGAGTTTGCCTGGGCGCTGATGGAACCGGCGGAGGGCAAGGTCGATTTTGCCTGGCTGCGCCGCTCTATCGAGATATTGCAAAAACATAACATCGCCGTCATTCTGGGTACTCCATCGGCGGCGCCTCCGCCCTGGTTGAGTGCCAAGTATCCCGACATTGTCGAAGTCAACGAGAAGGGGGAACGGCTGCATCCCGGAGGACGGCGATTTACCTGTCCCACCAATCAGGTCTATCGGCGGCTGTCACTGATCATTGCCAGCGAGATGGCCCGAACATTTGCCGAGACGCGGGGTGTGATCGGCTGGCAAATCGACAACGAATTCACCCTCGGCTCATCGCAGCGTTGCTACTGTAACTACTGTCAGGCGGGATTTCAGACCTGGCTCCGCTCCAAGTACGGCACGCTGGACAACCTGAATCAGAGTTGGGGAACAGTTTTCTGGAGCCAGACTTACACCGATTTTAATCAGGTCCCGGTGCCGCTGCCGTCGGGTGGAGATCCAAACCCGGGATTGGCGCTGGATTACGATCGCTACCAGTCCTACGCCAACGTTTCCTTCCAGCAAGAACAATTAGACATGCTGCGCAAGACGTGTCCGCGGCATTTCGTCACGACGAACAATGTCGGACTGGTGGACACGATCAACATGCGCGACCTTTACGAGAAGCTGGATTTCACAGCGTTCGATAACTATCCCGGCTTCTTCGACATGCTGATGGCGCAGCAGGGCAAGATGGGATCTGCCGCCTTCGTTTCGACTGGCATCGCCCTGGGACATGACTTCGCGCGCAGCGTGAAGGGTGGCAAGCCATTCATGATCATGGAAGAGCAATCGGGAAAGGCCGGGCAGAGCACTTTTTCCCCGCAGCCGGAGAAAGGGCAAGTGCGTCTGTGGACGTATCAGGCCATCGCGCACGGCGCCATGGGAGTCAACTACTTCCGTTGGGACACGGCAACTTTCGGGGCGGAAGAATATTGGCACGGCGTCCTCAACCACGATCGCTCGAAGAGTCCGGGTTATGACGAGATCAAGCAGGGAGTAAAAGAGCTCAAGGCGCTGGGGCGGGAGGTTTTGTATTCCAACTACGTGGCGGACGCAGCCCTGGTGTTTGACTACGATTGCAGTTGGGCGCTCAAGATCCAGCCGGGTCACTTCCGGCTGACATACCTGGACCAGATCACGTCATGGTATGGCGCCATCTCGGCGAGCCATTCAGGAATCGATGTGATCGCGCCGGAGATTGACCTCTCCGCATACAAGATTGTGTTCGCGCCCGTCGCCTATGTGATGTCCGAAAAGCAGGCCGCCCGGATCAGGAGTTTTGTGCAGGGCGGCGGAATGTTTGTCACCAACTTCCGGCTGGGTGTGAAAACCGACAGCAGCCAGATGGTCCGCACGCCACTGCCCGGGCTGCTTCGGGATGTGATGGGCGTGACCGTCGAGGACTACGTTCCTATTTACTCGGCGAAGAATGGAATGAGGTTCTCTCCTGCTCTGGCCGGTCCCGACGGACAGTGCGTTTTGTGGACGGACATCCTTCAACCCGCGGGAGCCGAGGTGCTGGCCTCGTACACAGCAGGTGCACATACGGGACAGGCAGCGATCACCATCAACAGCTTCGGCAAAGGCAAGGCCGTGTACATCGGCGCCGACTTGGATGAAGTGAGCCTGGCCCGAGTGCTGCGAAGCCTTTCCGGGATGGCTGGAGTAACGCAGCCACTGGAAGTGCCGGCGGGCGTTGAACTGACAGTGCGCAAATCGGGCGACAAGCAATGGATATTTGTACTGAACCATACTGCGGCTTCGCAGAGCGTGACTCTGCCCAGAGCTTTTGTCGATCTGCTCAGCGGCGAAAGGCACACGGGAACAATCGACGTGAGCGCGTACGGCGTGCGGGTGCTGCAAGCGTAACGCGGCGGATGTGTGGCGCGGGCGCCCTCGCCCGCGTGACCGTATGCTGCGCCACCGCCTCATAGTTCAAGAGAACGTCTGCCTCCAGACGCGGGCGGGTCGCCCGCGGCCCCACAGACATACACACACCAGACTCGTAACGGCTGGCAGCTTTGGTACGCTTCCACCAACCTGCATTGCCTGAGAAATGTAGCTGTGTTACAAACCAGACATGCGCAAGTGGATGCGCGATCGTCTCAAGCGCCCCAAGAAGAATGCGGAAGGCAGTAAGAACGAGCCTGCACAGGCACCTCTTCAGCCCGCCTACTACGATGCTCCGGATGCCGCTGCGCCGGCGGCTCCAGCCCATGTAGCCGAAGCAGAAATAGAAGCACAGCCCGCGCCGGAAACCCCGTCAATTCGGGAAGAGGTTCCGGATGCGCGCCCGTCTCAACCGCAGCGCCCAGCCGGAAACGGTGACCCGCGCCGCCGACGGCGGCGGGGAAGAGGCGGACGAGGCCGCGGCGGAGCGCAGGGGGCAAGGACGGTGCCAGTCACCGACGTTCCCCGCGCCGAGGCGACCGAAAGTGGGCAGCCGGGCGTTGCGCCGGCAATCGAAACAGCGGGCGCCGCGAAAGCGACGCCAGCGGCCGCGCCGCGGGCCTCCAAAGGCACCGTAGTTCTCGCCATCGGATTGCCAGGCTCAGGCAAGAGTTCCTGGTTCAAGCGGCACAACATCACGCCGCTTTCGAGCGACATGTTGCGCGCGCTTCTGTTTGACGATCCCACCGAGCAACGCTTTCAGGACTTGATTTTCTCCAACTTGCGTTCCATGTTGAAGGCGCGCCTGATTGCGCGGCGTCCGCTGAATTATGTGGACGCGACCAACCTGACCCCACACGAACGGCAGAGCTGGATTAAACTGGCGCAGAATTATGGCTACGAAGTGCAGGCCGTGTTCTTCGACGTTCCCCTGGAAGTTTGCCTGGAGCGCAATCACAAGCGCGCGCGCACGGTGGCCGACGACGTGATGCGGCGCATGAGCGCAAAGCTGAAGCCGCCGACGTTTGAAGAGGGGTTCTCCAAGATTACTGTGGTGAGGGTGAAGCGTAAGGAGTAACAGGCTGGTTCGTGCAGATCCCCGTCGATATTGACCACAACGCCGCACGCCAATAGAATTACAGCTAGCGTTTCTCGCCGTGAGTTGCCCCCTCGTTCAATGGTAGGACAGCAGATTCTGGATCTGCTTATCGGGGTTCGAATCCCTGGGGGGCAACCAATAAACATGCGGCTTTCCTGCGAGTTGCATTTTCACCCCTGTTTCGTGTCCGACTGGTGTCCGATCTTCGACGCGCAGCTGGCACAGGCCCATCCGCACCACGCGGGAAGCGGGCGGAGGAGAAGGGCCGTGGAATTGAAATGAAACTGTTCTGGTCATGGCAGTCGGACACTCCCGAGCAAATTGGCAAGTATCTGGTGCGAGATGCTCTGAAGGCAGCCATCGATAGGTTGAAGGAAGCCGACGATATCGAGGAACCGACTCGTGATGATCTTCATCTGGATCAGGATACACAGGGGACTACGGGCAGCCCGGACTTGGTGCCCACCATCTTCGGCAAGATTGAAAAATCTGAAGTAGTCGTTGCTGACGTAACCATTATCGGAAAAACTGACGAGGGCAAAGGCCTCATCAATTCAAATGTCGCAATCGAACTGGGTTACGCCCTGCATGCCTGCACAGATGCACGGGTTGTATTGGTTTTCAACAGACACTACGGAACCCATGAGAATCTTCCGTTCGATCTGCGCCACAAGGGGGGTGCTGTGGTTTTCGACCTGGCCCCCGAGGCGGACCGCAAACAGATCGCGGCGGTGCGCAAGTCACTCGCGGATGACTTCGGTCGAAAGTTGAAACCATTTCTGCAACAGCCACGCATTAAAGAGGCTTTGTCAGTAAGAGCGGTTATCGAACACCGACTTCAGCGTAGTTATCGTCTTCCCAACGGCGGGAGTGACGACGTTTTCGAGTTGCTCGTGAGTCTCAAAAACGATGGTGAACAAGCGGCTCCAGATTTCAAACTACAAGTGGAAATTCCGTCAGAATTTATTGACGGAGCCGGGCCGGTAATGCGCAGCCGCCCTGCCAACCCCGGTTTCTCCCGATTCGAAATCACGAATGAGGATGCACTGCCGCGGATGAAATATCTCTACCCGAATACAACTACTCAGCCTGTTTTTACTCTTAACTACGCGGTGAAAGATGAGACCAAGAGGCAACATCCTGAGCAGTTGGAGAAAAATGTGACGGCTACCGTCTACTCAGGAAGCATGAGAGCTAAAGAAACGACAATGACGATCGCCGAACTGGCACTAATTCCTAAAGGTTGACCGAAAACTGCCGCTATGGCGGGTCGTTACGCGAAGCTGGCTCATCGTAACCCGGCCGGCTGGCCGTGTTGGCTCACGGCATTCGTGCTCCCGGCGCACTTGAGGATTTCGTCGGCCAGAGCGTGGCATTCGGTTCTGACCCCTACCCTATTGACACTAAAGCGTAAGTGAATGTAGCGTGCGCTTTGAAAGGGGACAACAAATGCAATCACTCTCGTTTGAACCTGAACGTTCGTGGACTGAGGATGCGGTTGTGAAATCAGGCGAAGCTCTCGTTAGCTGCTTTTTCGGGCAGAAGGCTCGGGATATTTTTGCTCACTATCGCGGCGAGGGTGGCAGCACAAAGGAAATCATTATCACTTGTGTGCCCGGCATGACTCGCGACGATGTGGAGAAAGCCGTGCGCCACGCAATGTCGCACGCCCGGCGATTACCGCCGGACTGATATGAAACCCGACACTGTCAGACCGACACTTCCTCCCCGATGACAGCACAGCACGAACAAGATGCCCCCCAAGAGCCAGCATCACCGCTTACATTCCATGATGCTCTGCACCACTACTTCGCAATAGGAAACGAGGTTTACGAGGCCAAGGCCCGAGGTGATACCAGGGAAATGACCGATGCGATCCAGGGTGCTCGACACGGTGACGGTCTCCTTCGCGCCGGCAACGTTGAGCGCGAAATGCAGCACAGGGTTCGAGCCCGAAACAACCATGACATCCTGCTGGGCTTGTTCGAATCCGACACCCGCGACGGTCACGGTATATTCCCCGAGCGACACTGCATTAAATACGAAGCTGCCACCGGCATCGGAGTTGACCGTCGATGCCCAGTCGGAGTTTT
>JAIQFF010000028.1 GCA_020073395.1 Terriglobia bacterium | reverse complement strand
TGGAATGACATTTCCCGGGAACTGCTCTCCGGGCGCGGCCCCGGGACTGCATCCTTCGGGCATGAGAGATGGGTCGGTCTGCCAGGCGATGGGAACAAAAACAGGAATCTGGTCGGCGCTGCCCGGAAATACCAGCCCGCTGAAGTCTCCCTTCACCATTGCCGGCGTCGGAACGGTTACCGGAGGCTGCCCCGACGCCTCGCGAAACTTTTCGATGCTCGCAAACCAGAATGTCTTGCCGCGTCCTTCGTATAGCTTGGGAATCCGCACCGGGCCGCCCGCACTGAAGCCCCAATCAATTTCGTGGTCTGTATTGGGCTCGCCGATAATTCCGCGATTGTTTGGATTGACGCCGTTGACCGCCCCGGCGGCGTCGAAGAAGGAGTCGCGATAGACCCCAAAAGCGTTGCCATGGATTCTGTTCGTTCCGGACTGGAGCTGATACTGGGCAACACCTTGCCCAAGGCCATATTGCGCGGAAAATGCGCCTTGCAGCACGGTGAATTCCTTGACCATATCAGAGGGAGGATTGATGAAGTACTGGCGGCCCTGAAATTCCGCGAATGCAATGGGCACTCCGTTAAAGACCACTGCGTTCTGAAAATCCAGTCCACCGTTAATGCGCCCGTCAGTCGATACCCCCGGCGTCAACCCGCCGTTAATGCGCCCGACAGAAGATATTCCCGGCGCCGATGTACCGTCCGTCATCCGGACAACGTTGACTCCCGGGGCCAAACATAGAAATGTGTCAATCTGCCGAACTGTTCCTCCGACTACTTGGGGCAACTCCTCCAGAAGCTCGTGCTGGATGGTAGTGGCGAGCAACGGCTGCTCGGTCTCGAGCGAAATTTCCGGGGCGGTCACTTCAACCGTCTCGCGGGCATCTCCCACCATCAACACAGCGTTTGCAGTCGATTTCGCCGCCGCCTGCACGAATACATTCTTTTGGATCGAGGACTTGAATCCCGGCTTGTCCACCAAAACCGTATAGGTGCCCGGGATCAGGTCAGTGATGGAATAGCTCCCCACCGAACCGCTCTCGCTAATCCTACGCACGCCGGTTTCAACATTTGTGATGGTTACTTGGGCGCCGGGAATAGCTGAGCCGCTTTGATCGGTTACCGTGCCGCCAATTCCGCTGAGGGCTTGCGCGTGGGAAGTTAAAGAAGAGGAAAATAGCGCAATACAAATCCCCAAACAGGCAAGCAGCCGAGTCAACGCCGCACGTACACTCCCCCTCTTCAGAACCAACAATACGCAGCTGTGAGCCTTCAAGAACCGGAGGGGGCGGCGCATACAGCTATCTCCACTCTTAGCTTTGGCCCCGCATGCCTCGCCGAAGAGGGAAAGCTTAGGAGGGACGGCGAGGGCGGGATGTCGGCCACTTATCGCGGCGGGTGGAGTATACAACGGATTCCAATAGCTGACAGATGTTCTCATGTGGCCGCAGTAAGTGGCCGACTAAGCCAGGGAGTTACGGAATGCCGAGGCCGTGAAGCATTTTTTGAAAGCGGGGATCGGAGCGCAAGGGGTCGAACTCTTCGTAAGCCGGGAGCCAGAGAATGAGACGGGAGTCCCGCAGCTGGTATGCTTTTTCCAGCGTCTGAAGGGCTTCCTCGCGTTTCCCTAAACGCATGTAACAACGAGCGATCGGGGAAAAACCACCCCGGTCATCAGGTTTTCTATCCCGTAGCAAAATTTCTAATTTGCGCTGCCAATAGCCGCGCGCCCCACCGGAGGCAAGAGCGGCGCGCAGGTCCGCGACGTCGCGGTTTGCCTTTTCGGGGGATTCTCCTCCGTCAATGCGGCGGCGAACGTCCGTGTCGATGGCCTTCTCATACTCACCCTTTTGTTCCCAACTTATGCGCAGCCGAGAATGGGTCGGGCCGAACGTGGGATCAACCTCCGTCACGCCGAGGATAATTCGCAGGGCCTCATCGTACTGCCGAGCGCAGAAGTAAACGTGCCATGCCATCGAATTTGTCAGAACCGAAACCGGGTCAAGAGCGCTTGCCAACTTAGCCTGCTGGATACCTTCCTCGTAGCGTCCGTAGTGCGCTAGCGTCACGGCGAATAGCATGTGGGCCATGGCATAGCTCGGACGTGCTTCGATGGAACGCCGGAAGAACGCCTCAGACTCAGTCGGTTTCCAATCAGAAAAGGAAAGAATGCCGAGCACCATCAATGCCTGCGCTTGGGAAGGATCGATCTCCAGAGCTTTGTTGGCCGCGTCACGGGCTTGGACGAGATCAGCGGAACCGCCTCCATTCGCGGCGCTGTGGTGGCATGCGTCAGCCAATCCTGCCCAGGAGTCCGCGCTTTTCGGGTCCAGCCGGGTCGCCTCGCTGAATGTTTCCTTGGCCCGATCTAGGTCAAGCTTGCTTAAGTAGTAGGAACCCTTGAAATAGAGCTCGGAAACCTCCGGGTTCATGGGATGCGGCTGCGAGAGCCGAGCCTGCTCTTGCGGTGTCAGAATGGCCGAGATGCTCGCTGCAATCGCGCGAGTCACTTCGCGTTGTGTGGTGATGATGTCGGTCAATTGCGAGTCGTAAGTTTGGGCCCATAGATGGCGATCAGAGGCAGCGTCAATGAGTTGAACCGTGAGGCGCACCCTATCGCCGGATCGCACTACCGAACCCTCGACCAGGGCGTCGACACCCAGGCAGCGCGCCACCTGAGAAGCAGTTTTCTGCGTACTGGAACAAGCCGTGGACGATGTATGTGAACTCACTTGGACCGAACGAATCTGGGCCAGGTTCGTGGTGAGTTCGTCGGTCACGCCATAGGCGAGAAATTGCTGGCCCGGGTCGGTCGACAGACTTGCGAGCGGAAGCACGGCAATGGAACCGATCGGATGGTGGCGAAATGAGCGCCAAGTAACCAGGCCGGAAACAACAATAACAGTGAGCAGTACGGAGGCAGTGGCCCAGATCAGCCTGTGTGAAGTCGCCTTTTTCCGACTTGGCTCATTCACATCCCGCTCAGAATCCAACTGCAACGTCGGCGATACCGCCTGGGCGGATTCGGCAACGGAAACGACCGGCGCGATAAAACGATATCCACGGCGGGGAAGGGTTTCTACAAAACGGGGCTCCGCTGGGGAATCGTTCAGAACTTCCCGAATCTTGTTGATGGCCGTTCCCAGACTGTGGTCGAAGTCGACAAAAGTATCTGCCGACCAAAGCTTCTGACGAATCTCCTCCCGAGTTACCAGCTCGCCTGGACGCTCCAACAGCATGGCCAGCAACTGGAAGGGCTGCGACTGCAGGCGTACCTTTTGGCCGCGCTTTCGCAACTCGCCGGAGTGCAGGTCTGCTTCATAAACGCCAAAGGCTAGTCGTCGAGGAGTGGAAACAGGGGCAGGCATACAACTTGGTGCTGGTGAGAGTAGCAGCAGGCACCGACCGAGTCAAACGATTTCGAACATAACTCATGCGTTTACAGCGACTTGGCTGTTGAAGAAGGGTTGAAGAGCAATTGAAGCGCTGTGCATTGCCGGCACGCGTGATTTGTAGGAATGTGTCCCCCGCCGACGCGCCCCCGTAATTGGTGGATTTGAAAAACGAAGGCGACCGAAGCGAAAAGAGCTGATTATGCACACCAAAACCACACGATTTGGAGAAGGACTCAGAGTGGCCTCTAACTGGCCAAAGGTCTCTTTGTTCCCTAACCGCCTGGCTGTTCCAGCCCTGCTCATTCTTCCGATCGTCATTCTGACGATGACCGGATGCGGCAGCAATTATTCAAATCCAGACACGGGGTCCAAAGAACATCCTCTTCTGGCGATCCGCGTGACCCCCAGCTCCTTGCCTGCCATGGCCTTGGCCGCCACAGCTCAACTGAGCGCGGGTGCAGGGTATGGCGGATATCCCGGTGGTATCTCCTACCAAGATGTGACGGGTTCCGCTACCTGGGCCACTTCGGATCGCGCGGTCGCAACTGTGAACAACGGCCTGGTCACCAGTACGGGCAATGGCTCCGCCAAGATCTCTGCCGTCTTTGGCGGCAAGTCAGGAAGCATGACCGTCTTTGTGGGAATCCCTCAGTACGTCACGATCACACCGGCGGGCCCGTTCAGTTTATCTGCAACTCGGGAGACGGACTTCTTCGCGACCGAGACATTCGCCGATGGCGGCACATTGGACGTCAGTGGCCCTGCCACCTGGACTGCCACGCCGGACGGAGTCATCGACATTTATCCGTACCTCGGAGGGCACGCCAATCTCCTTGCTCCGGGGACTGTCACGGTCACCGCAACCTTAGACTCCGGAATGTCGGGCTCCGTGGAGGTGACGGTAGTCCCATAGGCGATGGATAGAACTGAGGTCATTTTTGATTTGTAGAAACACAAAGGAGTTTTTCATGAAAATCAGCTCGGCGGAATTACTTGGCAAGCTCTCAGAGATGGCTGTGACCGCCTCCTTTTCGCGATGGCAGGATGTGGAGGAGGCACCCTTCTGATTAGCCACTTAGCCGATTCCTCCACTTCCCCCGATAGGGCAGGATCAATACGAACTCAACAAAAAGCACCACACTCACGAATTTAGAGAGGAGAGCATCATGAGGCAAGGAGCAAGGATTTTTGCGTTCTTTCTGTTGGTGGTGTTGGGGGCGACAAGCCAGTACGTTCAGGCGGCAAACCTGACCGTGAACTGCGACAGGCGAGAGACGATTCGCAACGCCGTGAAACTCTTGGCTCTGGCCAATCCGCAGGGTCCAAATACAGTATCCGTCGTAGGCAGTTGCAGCGAGAACATATTGATTCAACACATGGATCGACTGACGCTGATCACCAAAAAGGGAGCCTCAATCACGGATCACTCCGGGGGAAACTCCGTGGTCGTGGATATTGAGGACTCGCACAGCATAGCCCTGCTGGGGTTCACCATCAACGGCGGGAGCGGGGGAGTCCTCTGCAATAACGCAAGCGTCTGCTACCTCACGGGCAACATTATTCAGGATGGGGCCGGAACGGGTGTAGGGGTAGGTCTTGGTTCCCATGCTTTTCTAGGGAGCAATGTGGTCCAGAACAATGGGGGTCCCGGTTCAACAATAGAAGATGGTTCGCAAATGTCCAGCGGTAACGACGTCTTCCAGGGCAACGCGGCTCAAGGGATCGCCCTCAACGGGGCTTACTTCGTAGAATCCAATTCCAATTTTCTCAACAACGGGGTTGGCATTCAGGCGGTGGCGTCCACGCTGCTACTCCACGGGGGTACCGTAAGTGGGAGCGTCGGCAACGGCATGACGTTGCTCGCCGGCTCTACAGGAGTATTTCGGGAGGGTGCGACTGTAACCGGCAATGGCGGGGACGGTGTCCATCTGGAAGACGCCTCTTTCGCGGGTTTCCAGTCGGCTACAGTGACGGGTAACTTGAGTGGTCTGGACGTGAACTGCGCTCCGCAATTCACCATCACTCACTTTGTCGAACGAACAGGAGGTATTACAAACTGCGTTGAGTCTGCCAGCAATTCGAAGCTAAAAGCTGCGGAATAACTGTGCCAACCTAGGCACGGAATCAGCCGCCCGCTGTTTGGGCGGCTTCTCCTTTCTCGCGATGCCGCCGCCAAGTGAATCTCTAGTTACCAAAATATCCCGACAACGATCAATTACCCACCGCCCAAGTAACTGGGCAGGCCGCACCGCGAAAACGCTACACAGGTACCTTACGTAAGGCGGCTTTCCCAACGCAGCGTCCCCTTTAAAGCCGTCTAGACGGCAAACAGCCACGTGTCGCCAACATGCTTGTCGAAGATCATCTGCGCCCGGCCGCCGTAAAGGCAGGCATTCTTTCATCGCACGCGGACAATCACGGCCGGCTCGTGGATGACGACGCGCGACGATTCGGTTTTCATAATCTGCGCCACAGCCTCGCGTCGTTTCTCATCCGGATCAGAACCGATCCAAAGACTGTGCAAACGCTGCTTCGCCACAGCGACGTCAAGCTGACGCTTCAGTTCTACACCCACGCAGTCAGCCGGGATCGTATGGTCGCCGCAGGGAAAATGCTGACTGCGATCCTCAGCCATGCACAAGACAAAAACGGACTGAGAGCGGACTGAGCAGGAATAGAGATCGAGATAGGACCTTCAAGATCATAGAGATCCGCATCGGTCTTTTACGCGTGTTTCAGATGCGGACCAACAGCGGACTGAAGCAGTGCTAGGCAATTCAAACAAGTTCTTTAGAATGATGGTGGCCAGGGACGGAGTTGAACCGCCGACGCCAGCCTTTTCAGGGCTGCGCTCTACCACCTGAGCTACCTGGCCACGCTTGGCTCACAGCTTGTCTGCCGGCGCCGGGCGCGTCGTCTGGCACTTGAGGACTTGGACGGAATTTGCCAGTCAATTCTAGGCAGTCAAGACGCTGGAAGCGTTTGGAACAGCCCCGATTATAGCAACGGAGTTAGGTTCGCTCAAATCGCCGTTCCGCCGCATGGCGCTAATGTGATCTCGCGCCTGGCATCAAGCCGTTGAGAACGGAGAATGCACAGCGGTTCGACGCCACCCAGTAAGCGATTTCGCGATAGTCAGCTACGTCGAACACGGCCAAGTCGGCGTCCTTTCCCGATTCGATCGATCCCTTCCGTTCCTGCAGGCGGAGGGCCCAGGCACCGTTTACCGTTGCGGCGGCAATCGCTTCGGCGGGCGACATCTTCAAATGGGTGCATGCCAGGGACAGCACGAACGGCATGCTGGCGGTGGGGGATGACCCCGGATTGTAGTCCGTAGCCAGCGCTACGGCCACGCCGCTCTCGATCAGTTTGCGCGCTGGAGGAAAATTGTCCGTGCCCAGAAAATAATTTGCGCCCGGCACCAGGGTCGCAACCGTCTCGGATTTCGTCAGCAAGCGGATGTCAGTTTCGCTTACGTGGTCCATGTGGTCGAAGGACGCGACGTTGAAACGCAACAGCGGTCGTAACGCAGTCTCGCTCAACTGGCAGACGTGGGCCCGCACTCCCAAGCCGTGTTTCTTGGCAGCATCAAAGATTTTTTCTGTGTCTTCCGCGGTAAAAGCACCGCGGTCTGTGAACACGTCCACAAATTGCGCCAGCTTTCTCTCGGCCACCAGCGGAACCATCTGTTTACAAACGATGTCCACATATTCGTGGGCCCGGCCGTGAAATTCCCTGGGCACAACATGCGCACCCAGCAAGGTTGCGATTACCGTTCCCGGCCATTTGACGGCTGCGCCGCGGATGGCTTCGAGCGACTTGATCTCGGAGTCGAGCGTCAACCCGTACCCTGATTTGGCCTCGACTGTGGCCGTGCCCTGCTCTGCCATTTCGTGCAGCGCGCTCAGCACCTTGTCCGTCAGCAGCTTCTTGCCGGCCTTGCGTACGCCCTCTACGCTCGAACGAATGCCGCCGCCGGCCTCCGCGATCTGTTCGTAGGTCGCGCCTGCGATACGCTTCTCGAAATCCACCAGCCGCGGCTCGATGAATACGGGGTGAGTGTGCGAGTCCACGAATCCGGGCAGGACAACCTGTCCCGCGCAATCCAGCTCGACAATCTTTTTCCGGTTCTTTCTGATCCAGGGGTCGCGCAGCGCGTCTCTGGTCTTGCAGGCAGAGACGATCTTTTTCCCTACAGACAAAACCGCGCCATCTTTAATGATGCCGAGTTCCTGGAGATCCTTGCCGCGTCGCGGGCCGGAGTTTCCGGAAGAAGTGCGTAGCGTCAGCAGTTGGCTGATGTTCACCAGCAGAAGAGCATGATCGGTGGATGCTTCGCTTTTCGCAGGACGGGTCACTGAGTAATTAGTTTAGCAGTGACTGTATGGGGACGGGGATTGTGTGAGGACGGGTCACTGACCCGTCCGGGCCGAGCTCAGCTCGGCAACGCTTTAACTGCTTGCACCTCTGATCTCGTCCAGGAACAAACCCAGTCGAGCCTCGCTCGACCTGGACGGGTCAGAGACCCGTCCCCACACAATCCCCGTCACATCACTTCGGCATCGGCACCTCTATGTGCCTTTTCTGCGCAAAGTCCCTAGCCTCTTCGTAGCCTGCGTCTACGTGCCGGATCACGCCCATGCCTGGGTCGGTGGTCAGCACGCGCTCGATGCGCTTGGCCATCATCTCGCTGCCGTCGGCTACCGTGACCTGCCCGGCGTGCAGGGAATACCCGATGCCCACACCGCCGCCATTGTGAATCGAGACCCAGGACGCGCCGGCCGCGGTGTTGAGCAGAGCGTTAAGCAGCGGCCAGTCCGCGACCGCGTCGCTGCCGTCCTTCATGCTTTCGGTTTCGCGGAACGGGGATGCGACCGAGCCGCAATCGAGATGGTCGCGGCCGATTACAATCGGCGCCTTGAGCTTGCCTTTCTTCACCAAGTCATTCATGGCCAGCCCGAATTGTGCACGCTCGCCGTAGCCCAGCCAGCAGATGCGCGCGGGCAAGCCTTGAAACTTGATGCGCTTGCGTGCCAGGTCAATCCAGCGGCGGAGGATCTTGTTTTCGGGAAACAGCTCGAGCACCAGATCATCGGTCACCGCGATATCCGAAGGATCTCCCGAAAGCGCGACCCAGCGAAACGGTCCGCGTCCCTCGCAGAACAGAGGCCGGATATAGGCTGGAACGAAGCCGGGAAAATCGTACGCATTCTTCACTCCGCGCTGGAAAGCGAAGGTGCGAATATTATTTCCATAGTCAAAAGTCACAGCTCCCATTTTCTGCAGGCGCAGCATGCCTTCGACGTGAAGGGCCATGGCATCCAGCGAGCGCTCCTGGTAGGCCTGCGGATCGCGCTGGCGCAACTCCAACGCTTCCGCCAATGTCATTCCGTTGGGGACGTATCCGTTGAGCGGATCATGTGCCGAGGTCTGGTCCGTCAGGATGTCGGGCAACACGCCGCGTTCGGCCAGCTCCGGAATAACATCTGCGCAGTTCCCCACCAGCCCGACCGAAACATTTTCTTTCTTTCGCACTGCGTTTTTCAGGATGCGTAACGCTTCATCGAGGGTTGTGACCATGAAATCGCAGTACCCGGTCTTCAGCCTCTTCTTGATGCGTTCGGCATCGACGTCGATCCCCAGAAACGCGGCGCCGGTCATGGTTGCGGCCAGAGGTTGCGCGCCACCCATGCCGCCCATACCGCCACTGACGATGAGCTTGCCGGCGAGATCACCGCCGAAATGTTTTTCCCCGGCCGCCGAGAAGGTCTCGAACGTGCCCTGCACGATTCCTTGCGAGCCGATGTAGATCCACGAACCCGCCGTCATCTGGCCGTACATCATCAGGCCGGCGCGTTCCAGCTCATTGAATTTTTCCCAATTGGACCAGTGCCCCACCAGGTTGGAATTCGCGATCAGGACGCGCGGCGCATACTCGTGCGTCTTGAACACGCCCACCGGCTTCCCCGACTGGACCAGCAGGGTCTCGTCGTCTTCGAGATTCTTCAGCGCCGCCACAATCGCGTGATACGCCTCCCAGCTGCGCGCCGCCCGTCCCGTACCGCCATAGACCACAAGATCTCTCGGCCGTTCCCCAACTTCTTCATCAAG
The DNA here is from genome assembly GCA_020073395.1 of Terriglobia bacterium. Classification (GTDB taxonomy): domain Bacteria; phylum Acidobacteriota; class Terriglobia; order Terriglobales; family Acidobacteriaceae; genus JAIQFF01. The sequence goes on along the minus strand of JAIQFF010000028.1, from coordinate 69,372 downwards.
GTTGTTCATCAACATGCGCATGGCGGCTTCCTGGTGCCAGCCCTTGCATGTGATCTGGTTCCCGCGCGGCGCGCGAATCGGAGAGTAGGTGGAGGGGGTAATTTCAGTTTCAACCGGCATGGTTAGATGTTAGTGCCTGGCTGGGAACTGTTCAAATAGGATGGTTGCGGGCGACTCGCCCGCGAGATTCCAAGCTCAACTTCAAAAGCCGCGGGCGGGTCGCCCGCGACCACATCTACCAACTGCTGTAGGCGGTGCCATCGCTCGACATGCCGGCGGCCCCGCTATGGACGTCGCTGATGCCGGGTTCCTGCTGGTCCACCGACATCACGGAATCCTCCTGGTCCACGGTCCAGGTGGAGTTGCTGCCCGTCATCGGGTCATTCGGGAGCTGCTTGATGTATCCTGCCTGCACCAGATCATCGAGCGACTGCGGCGCCTTCTGCTTATCCAGCGTGTATTGCGAAATGAGGGAGCGCATCTGGAACAAATCCTGCCTCAGAACGGATTCCTTGGCCCGCAGAATGGACTGGTTGTAGGCTGGAATCGAGACCGACACCAGGATCAGGATCATGCTGATGACGATCATCAGCTCGATCAAGGTAAAACCGCGATCCCGCTTGTTGTTGAGCTGTTCCATTACCAGGTCTTGTACTCCGTGCCGTCGAGCCCGGTGCCCTGCGCCTTGGTAAACACATCGAAGACGTTTTGCCCGCCCCAGGAATCCGAATCGGGATCGTCCTGCATGGAGCGCAGGCCCCATTCCGTGGTGTTGGTCATGGGATCGACGGGAATGCGGCGCAGGAAGCGGACCTTCTTGCCGCCCACGTCCACACCCTTCACCAGCGTGTCCAGGTCCGGAGGGTAGCCCTCGCTGCCCACCTTGATCTGGAAGGCTCCGCGATCGGCGGCGTCCTTGTAGCGGTCGATGGCATCGCGCAATTCCCAGAGATCATGGCGCAGCTCGCGTTCTCTCGCCCGCGTGATGGCCACCCGCGCCATGGGCACGGCCAGCCCAGTCAGGATCACCAGGATGGCGGTGGCCACGATCAATTCAATGAGCGTGAACCCGTGGGCACTGCGTGCGGAGCTGGGTTTCAAGGCGGCGGACTTCATTAGACTATTATCGTCGAAAACGGCCTGGACTTTAAGCGTTCGGGGCTATGGCAGTGCAGCGGGCTTCCACTCCCGGCACGATCTCGATGAGTCCCGCGCGCTACTGCACTGTAACCGTGGCCACGGCTCCAGCCACAGGCACGGCCTGCATCGCTGGATCACGAACCCCGCCTTTCGAAATTGCCAGGGTGGACTGCCCGCTCCCCTTAGCCATGAAGGTCACGGTGACGACCGTGCCCTGCCCGGAAACGCCGGCCGCGCCGGGTGGTCGGGTAGCGGTAATCTGGAGCGCTCCCGTCGTATCGTCGTCGCGATGCACCAGCGCCACTGGCTGGCCATCCTGCGAAAGTAGCCCACCGTTCGATACGTTCACCACCTGCAAAATTTTGGGATCGTAGCTCACCTGCAAAGGCACGGAATATATGTTCTGCGCCCCCCTGAGCAAGACATTGACCGCAAAAGTCGAACCGGGCGCCTGGGTCAAACTGGCCGGATCGAACACAAAGCTGGCCGCTCCGGCAGCCATTGGTGGGGCGGCCTGCGACGGCTGCGGGGGCGCCTGGGTTTGAGCAGCCGCCGGAGGTGCCTCACTCCCCGGCACCGGAGGCGGTGTCTGACTGGTGCGGCGCAACTCGATCGAGGACGCCGTTCCAACTTCCAGGGCCTTCTCATTTAGCTCGGTTACGTCGCGCGCCCGGATGACGTGCGGAATCAGGGCAAATACAATCTCGTTTTCCTTGTGCTCAACGTTGGTCTGCGAGAACAGGTACTTTAAGATGGGAATCTGCGCCAGCCCGGGGATGCCGCTCAGGGAGCGGATATCCTGGTCTTCCAGAATTCCACCCATGATGTTCACTTCGCCTTCCTTCAGGCGGATTTCATGCTCGATCTTGCGCTGACCGATCACCGGCTGGCTGATTCCGCCAATATTTGATTGTCCGGTCACAGATGAGATATCCATTGAGACCTTCAACGTGACTTCCCGACCGGCATGCACCTTAGGCGTGATGTCAATATTCACGCCGACATCAAGGTACTGGAACTGCGTGTTGACCAGCGGGTTGATACCCACGCCGCCGATGCCGGGCTGAAACGAACCGGTTGCCACCGGAACGCGATCGCCGATTTTGAGCGAAGCCTTCTGCCCATCCACCGCGCGAATCTGCGGGTTCTGGATGAGTTTGGTGCTGCTGTCACTGAACAGAGCCGTGGCGGTGGCCGGAGGAATTGTGACCACAAAATCGGTCGCGTTCAGGTTCCCCAGGCGGTTCAGGTTGATCTGGTTCGCGGTCCCTGAAGTGCTCGAACTGCTGTCGGTTGTGGTGCTGGTGCCGGTGGTGGTGTTGATGTTGTTCTGCAGGGCCACGGTGGCGCTGGTGGGCGGACTGATTCCCAGGTTCCGCGTCTTGTCACGACTGACCTGCATGATGGCCACTTCGACGATCACTTCCGGACGCGCTTTGTCCAGATCGCCGACCAGTTTTTCCGCCAACGCAATCTGGTCCGGCGTGCCGCGGACCACCAGCGCGCCCTGCGAAGGCAGAGGCTGGATGCGGGAAATTTCCAGGATCTGCCGCAGCGCGTTGACCACGTCCTGCAATTCCGTCGGCTGCGAGAGGTTCGCCAGATAAAAAGTCTTGATGACGCTCTGTTCAATCTCCTTGCGCTTGGCTGGGTTGTCGGAGGCGACGAAAATCGTGTTCGGCGTCACCGGCCGCCAGAAGGTCTTGGATTCGAGGGCGACGATCTCCAGAGCTTCCTGCTCCGAGACCCCATTTAATTCGATCTTGACCCGCCGCGAAGTGTAGTCCGGATCGAACAATACGTTGAGGCCCGCCAGCTTACCGATGGTTTCATAGATGATCTTGGTGTCTTCGGTCATCTTGAGGGTGATGGGGACGTTGGAGATGGCGGCGAGATCAACCGGCCCCTGCGCTTCCTGCACCCTTTTTTGCAGACCGGTGGGCGGCGCAGCAGAAGTCGGCGGCGCATTGCCCGCGTCGTTAATCATCTTCTGGGTGCGACGGATTTCCTGTTGGGCAATGAAACTGGAGGAATCGATCTCGGCCGCTTTCTGGAATTCGGTCAGGGCTTCCTGCAACTTACCCGCGTCCCGCAACAATTGTCCTCGGTGTACGTGGGAGGCAGCAGCCAGGAACCGGGTGCGTTCGTACGAAGCCCGATAGGCTAAGTCTCCGGGTTTCTGTTCGTAGGCCTGCTTGTACAAATCATAGGCGGCTTCGTAGTTCTGGCGGGCTTCGGCGTCTTTGGCTTTTTTGTAGAGCGACTTGGCGCTCTCGGCGGCGCCGATCGGCAGGGTTACCGCAATCACAAGCAATGCGATTGCTGCCGGGCGAATCAGGCGTGTCTTCACTGGTCCCTCGCAGGCAGTCTTCCCTCGGGGATCGGCCAATAACCCCGGGCTAGGCCGCTGAATATGCGCTGATTGAGAAGTAAGCTGGCTGATTATAGCATCGCTCCTCAGGCGTGGAAGTGACTGCTCTGGTAGCAGTTACTCATTAGTCTTAGTCCTTAAGGGGTTACCAATCTGGGCGCGAGCGTCCACACTCGTGCTGCGTGCGACCAGGGGAATTCCTCGCTCCATCCCTTGATAGCCTAGATGCGCGTAGCCCCTCGATCGTCTATCCGGCCCCAGCCTGGACGCTTGCGCCCACATCAGAGCCGTATGCGATAAGCTACTTACAGTCATGGCCCGCACGCCCACACATCAAACCAAGCCGAACCCCGAGAAGAACTCGCGTCGCGATCCCACGGCCGCCGGACAGCGCGATGCCGCCGTCAACCGGGTCGCCGCCCATAACTATTTCCTGCTGGAAAAATTCGAGACCGGGATCGCACTCACCGGCACCGAGGTCAAATCGGTCCGCTCCGGACGCGCCAACCTCAAAGACGCTTACGGACTGCTCAAAGACGGGGAACTCTGGCTGCTCAACTGCCACATCGGCCCCTATGATCACGGCAACATCTTCAACCACGCGCCGCTGCGCACCCGCAAGCTGCTGGTTCATAAAGAGGAGATTCGCAAGCTCATCGGCAAGACCCAGCAGAAGGGCCTGACTCTGATTCCCACCCGCCTGTACTTCAAAAATGGCCGAGTGAAAGTTGAACTTGCGCTGGCCAAGGGAAAGCAGCTATGGGACAAGCGCGAAACCGAACGCCGCCGCACTGCCGACAAAGAGGCTAGAGAGGCCGTCGCCCGGTCGCGCAAAGGGCGTTAGAAGGTTGCGGAAAAACTCCAGCTTCGCACGATTTTGGGAAGGGCGGGTGGCTGTAGATGCTCAAGACGTTGTACCTGGTTCCGAGCGGCTGATGGGCGCCGGGTACCCCACACATCGCGCCCTTTGCGATGTGTGGGTTTTGTGTACCGTTACTGGGACATGAATCGACTACGATCGTGTTGTCATTCTCTCTCAGGGTGCGACGAAAGACCCCACTCATTCGCAGAAAGCGCGAATGAGTGGGGCACCCGACTTCTAGTGATCCGCTACGATAACTGCGACTTACGGGAACTTATACCCGGGCTTGAGTTCGCAGCGATAAACTTTCGTCTGATCTCTATTCACGCGCGCATTGCAATCGGCCCAGCTCAGGTAAAGATTCGGGCCAAAGGGGAAGGTGATGGTCTCGCCATTGATCTCGGCCTGAATGCTGACTCCTTCGGCCGATCCAGGCACGGTAAAGTTCAACGCCTGGCCGAACTTCACGGGATGGGATGTCCGGACCATATCGCTGACCATCGGACGAAACACTTCGGCTTCCAGCAGGAACGTGGCCGTGTCTGACCAGTTCCGGGCTGACACTGTCACCTGGCGTCCACCTTGCAAAAAGTCTTCCGTTTCGATCTTGGTAAAAGGACACGGCCCCGCAATGCACGAAGTTCGCGCATTGCGAAATTCATTGCCTTCTCCGGCGTCCAGCGACGCCGAGGCAATCGCAGCCTTCCATTGCCCATCGGGCGAGCAGGGCTGCTGTTTCCTGCAAGGCACGTTACCGGTGTTCACCACTTCGAAGGTCTTGACCGCGCTGCCGACATTGGCCGTGTTAATGGTCTTGATCGAATAGCGGGCCAGGACGTTCGAGACCGTGACCACGGGACGATTCGCAGGCTTGACTTCGTGCGGCACGGGCACCATGTGGGCCACGTATAACTTGTCTCCCACGAATTCTTTGAGATCCAGTGGTTGGTAATCTCCGTGCCGAAAGCGGAGCATCACCGCCCGGCCGATCCAGAACCGGGTGCGCAAGGTGACGGTGAAGAAACCGGAGGCATCCGACTTGCCCTCGCCGATCACGGAGTCATTGGAGAGCGCCTGGATTTCAACGTCGGCCAGGGGCAGTTCCTTGGTGGGATCGGCATCCTGCCTGATCACCGCGCCCCGCAGGGTCATGGGCCGGGTGTGCGGACGGGTCAGCAGGATCGCGGTGATGATCAAGCCCGCGACGACCATGGTCGCTGTCCACATGACCAGCCTGCGTTTTCCGGTCATCCCGCTACCTTCATTGGAACATTCTACGACGCCCGCCTTGCAGACCAGATTTTTAGTCTCGCCCGGTCTTTCGTCAAGGTCTTTAGGCTCATGCGGTGTAACCATCCCTGTTACCCTGGTTTGCCCTCCGGTATCGTTCCTCGAGGCAGGATCGTTTAGATTTGTGAAGTGGATGAGAGGAAGTTTGGCCCCATAATCCGTTCCCGCCGCGAGTTTCTCAGACAGATGGCCAGCCTGGGAATTTGCCTGCCCTGCGCGCAATGGGGATTCGCTTCGCCCTCGCCGGAGCAGCGCGCCCGCCCGGCGCCTCCTCCAGTCAGAACTTATATTACCCAGGAGGATGACCAGTTCCTGGACGAGATCGAGCGGACCGTCTTTTGCTACTTCTGGGAGCAGGCCAATCCGCTGACCGGCCTGGTCAAAGACCGATGTAATGCACGAAAAGCTTCCACCGACAACGCCGTGGTCGCCAGCATCGCGGCCACCGGCTTTGGCCTGTCGGCGCTGTGCATCGGAGAAAAACGCGGCTTTATTTCGCTGAACGAGGCGCGCGCTCGCGTGCTTAACTCATTGCGTTTTCTCTGGAAGACACTGCCCCACCATCGGGGATTCTTCTATCACTTCGCCAACGTGAATACCGGCGAAAGACTGTGGGATTCGGAAATCTCTTCGGTGGACACGGCCATTCTGCTGTGCGGCATCCTGTGCTGCCGGCAGCATTTCGAAAATTCCGAAATTCGCGATCTGGGTCGCGCGATATTCGATCGCGTGGACTGGACTTGGCTCTCGGAGGATACCACTCTGCTGCCCCACGGCTGGCTGCCTGAAGTAGGTTTCCTGCCCTACCGCTGGGACTATTACAGCGAATTGATGATGATGTATCTGCTGGGCATGGGCTCGACTTCCCATCCCCTGAAGGCGGAAACATGGGATGCCTGGAAGCGAAACATATTTGAATATGACGGGCTGCGTTACATCGGATCGTTTGCACCTCTGTTTGTGCACCAGTATTCGCAGGCCTGGTTCGATTTCCGCGGCAAACGCGACCGCTATGCGGACTACTTTCAGAACTCCGCCATCGCCACCGATGTGCATCGCCGCTTCTGCGTTGAACTGGGAAAGCAATTCCCCGACTACAGCGATGACCTCTGGGGCATTACGGCGTCGGATTCGGAGAAAGGCTACGTGGTTTGGGGCGGCCCCCCGGCCATGGGCCCCATCGATGGCACCGTGGTTCCCAGCGCGGCCGGCGGTTCACTGCCATTTCTGCCTCAACCAGTCATGCGCGTGCTTCGCAACATCAGGAATCGCTACCCGAACGCCTGGAGCACGTATGGATTCGTGAACGCTTTTAATCCGCTGAAAAACTGGTACGACGGCGACGTGGTCGCTATCGACACCGGAATTACCTTGCTGATGGCGGAGAACGCTCGCACCGGCTTTGTTTGGAATACCTTCATGAAAAACCCGGAGGCGGCACGGGGCATGCAGCGTGCCGGATTCAAAACCTACCAGCCCCCAGGAAGTCAGAAGCCCGGACAGTCGGCCAGCGCCGGCAGTCCAGGCTATTCAGTTGTGGGTTCTCCGACCGGCTAGAAGTTTGGTGCAGGCACCTCATGTTCTGGGGTCGTCGAGGAGTCAGCCGGGGTGGTAGCAGCAACCGACGGAACTGGAGCCGCACTCTCCGGCATCAAGACAGGCTGAAATTTCACTGTGACCAAAATCTTTTCCAGCTTGCCAAACACCTGTTGCCGATCGACCGGCGTAATTTCTTCCACGTTGACGTCGTTGTCGGTCCCGATTCCTAGGGCGAATTCATAGCAAGCCCCGTGATTGAAGACGTGATAGTACCTGTTGTCGGCCTTCTTCATCGTAGCGCCGCTGGGGTTCTCAACCTCGTGGAATTCGGTGGCGCCAATCTTGACTTCTTCGATTCTTACTCGGGATGACGCATCGGTTCCGGGGGCTGGCTCGGGAAGCGCAAATTGGGCGCAGGCTTCAGAAGTCATGCCTGGATTCACGTTGACGTTGATGGTGCCAGATGTAAAGTCTGTCCCGGGATACGAGTTGCCCGGCATCTCCACTGCTGCCAGGGTCATTCCGCCGGGTTGGACAAAATTCATCTGCGCCGGCTGGGTCGGCCCCGAGGCCGCGTTTACCGCATTACCGGTCTTCAGCCGATAGTTTCGCGGAAAGTCGAATGACAGTCCGTACTCCCGGTTGACATAGGAAAGAGTTGCCGCCCGGCGCCTCTTGGCTTTTGCTTTCGCCACCGGCGCGGGAGCCGGGGCCGGGGTGACGGCTGGGGTTGAGACCGGTGCCGCTGGTTGGATGGGTTGCTGCACCGCCACGGGCTTGCTGCCGCGAGAGCAGCTGCCGATAACGATCACCGCGGCAAACATGGCGAGCGCTCCCAACGCGCCCACGGTTTGGTTCTTGATCGATCCGCCTTCGGGTTCTGCAGCCGATTTCTGCTGCGGGTTGTTGGACTGCCTGCCGGACAAGTTGAGCTGCGTCATATTTCCTACTGGGTCGTTGCCCGCCAGGGGGATCGCACGAGAGGAGCCATCGCGGAAGACACTGATTCGGCGCGGGTTGTGGAAGGCCAGAGGTTTGCAGGCTGTGGGTCGCGACACACGTTGTGGATATGCCCCCACAATCAGAGGCCTGTCGAGGACGGGGCAAGAACGGCGTAGACCTTGGCGCCGACAAGGGTGAAGCAGCGCTTCAGCGTTGCATTAATGCCTTGATCTTGGCGGCGGCTCCAGGCGTTGAGGTACCTTAGCCAACTGAGGCCATACCATCAAAACCATAAACCTCAAGGCCGGGATGCCGACCGTGGCCCAAGCTTTGCAACATCTGGATCGCGAACTGGCCCGCGCTCGTCAGACCGGATGTGGAGTTGTAAAACTGGTTCACGGTTACGGATCAACTGGAGCCGGCGGCGAAATTCGCATCGCGGCGCAAAGACGCTTGATGGAAATGAAGGGTCGAGGTGAGATTCGCGCCTGCATTTTCGGCGAGAGCTGGGCCAAATCCGACGAGCAGGCCTGGGCCCTGATCAAGGCTCGTCCCGAACTGAAGCAGGACACCGATCTGGGTAAGCGGAACTTGGGAATCACAATCGTAGTGCTTTGATTCCCAAACCAGCGTTCTCAATCCGAACTTGTCCCCGCCACTTCGTCCATGATGCGCGCACGATTCCACTGAAGTCGATCAGGATGACTCCGGGGTGGGGCATTGTTCCGAACTCAGACACTACGCTTTTCCCGGCCGCCCCTTGCCTAATTCCCTTCCCGCCGACGATACTGGAGTCACACAAAATCATGAAAACTAATCTTTCCCTTTCCAATCCCGCCGAAGTAGAAACTGAATGCCTGGTCGTGATCGTGCTCGATAGAGCGGAGAAGAATCGCGGCGACAAAGAGCGTCCAGACAAAGACAAGCCGCAGGTGTCGATTGAAACCGCAGACGCCGCCGTCAAAGACGCGGCCGCCGACGTGATCGCCGGAGGCGAGGTGACCGGCAAGGCTTTTGAAACCACGCTGCTGCACCGGCCGGCGAAACTGAAGGCCAAGCGGCTTTTGCTTCTGGGCGGCGGCAAAGCCAAGACTTTTTCCGCGTTCGACCTGCGCCGCCTCGCTGGTGCTGCCGTGCGCACGCTCAAAGCGAAGGGTCTGCGCAGCTTCGCCTTCCTCGCGCCCGAAGTTGGGCTGAAGGCGGAAGACGCGGTCAGAGCGATCGTCGAAGGCGCGTTTGTCGGCAACTTCGATCCGGACTACTACAAGAGCGATCGCAAGGACCAGAAGATCGATGCCCTGACCGTCGTAGCCCGCGGTGATCAGGCCAAGCTTCAACAGGCGGTGGACGAAGCCCGCATCGTCGGCGAATCCCAGAATTTCACCCGCGACCTGGTAAACGAGCCCTCCAACCGCATGACGCCAACCATCCTCGCCGACCGCGCAAAGAAGATGGCGGCGGAAGTCGGTTTGAAGTGCGAGGTTTACGGCGCCGACAAGATCAAGGAACTCAAGATGGGAGCTTTCTGGAGCGTGGCCCAGGGCTCCGATGAGCCGCCCACGCTGATCGTGCTGCGCTACGAACCTGCAGGCGCCCCTGAAAAGCCGGTGCTGGGACTGGTTGGCAAAGGCATCACCTTCGACACCGGCGGCATTTCCATCAAGCCCAGCGACGGCATGGAAAAAATGAAATACGACATGGCGGGCGGAGCAACCATGATCGGGGCCATGCGCGCCATCGCTCTGCTGAAACCGAACTTGAAGATCACGGCCATTATTCTGGCCACGGAAAATATGCCGTCGGGCAAGGCGCAGAAGCCGGGCGATGTGCAGATTGCCATGTCGGGCAAATCAATTGAGATCATCAACACCGATGCTGAAGGACGCCTGGTGCTGGCGGATGGTCTCTTCTATGCGCGCCAGCTCGGCTGCACTCACCTGATTGACGCCGCCACGCTCACCGGCGCGGTCGTGGTCGCACTCGGGTCCATCAATGCCGGCATCTTCGCCAACGATGACGCCATGTACGACCGCTTCAGCCATGCACTCGACAAGGCGGGCGAGAAAATGTGGCGCATGCCGCTGGATGATGAGTACAAGGAAATCATTCGCTCCAACATCGCCGACATCGTCAACTCCGGCGGGCGCTGGGGCGGCGCCATCACCGCCGCCATGTTTCTCAAAGAGTTTGCCGAGGAGACACCCTGGCTGCACCTCGATATCGCCGGGACCGCCTGGACCGAAGAGCAGAAGCCATGGATCGCCAAGGGTCCTTCTGGAATCGCCCTCCGCAGCCTGGTGGAGTTTGCCCGGGACTTTGCCGATAGCAAGGGGTGAGAAGCATCCCGTTTGACCTCGACCGCATCTTAAGCGGCTCGATGGACGCTCGGGTCCATGCACTCAACTCTCAAGCTGGAGGCTTCCAATGAAGGCTCTATTTGTAGTGGGGCTGGCGGTCATGATCCTGGGAATCCTGTCGTTTTTCGTCGCGATTCCACATTCCGAGAATCATGGCATCAAGGCGGGCGACGTCAATATTGGGGTTCAAACTCATGAGAGCGAAAAAGTCTCCCCCGCCATCAGTGCCGTCCTGCTGGTGGTCGGAGCCGGGCTCATGATCGCCGGCCGAGGTAAAAGCTAGCCAGCAAGCGTTGATATTTTGCCCTCCGATCGCAGCCTCGCAAAAACGTCATCTCGATACATCCCGAACTGCCAAGGGGCAGATGTCCTCATCTGACCGGTCGAGCGAACCTCGACTTGGCGTTGCACTATGCCGTGACACAGCGGAGCTCCGCTCCGCCGGGCAGATGAGGACATCTGCCCCTACGCATTTTTGGGACGACCGCAGAATTCTGAAATCTGTCACCACACATCGGGCAATGCTTTGGCTGCCGCGGGCACATCGTGCGGATAATCCTTGCCCAAGAAGGCGGCGACGGTAGCGGCGAGTTGCGCTTGCGTGACCGGCCCGACATTCTGGCGTTCTCCCCGCGCGGGAGTGTCGGGACCCATGATCGCAATCCAGATATTTTCCGATCCCTTCTCGCCCACCCCGTGCTCTTTCCATTCGACCAATCCGCTGCCTCGTCCGTGATCGGTGGTGAGAATGAAAGTCGTCTGGTCGCGATACTCCGGCATGGCTTGCATAGTTTCCCAAAGTTGTTGCACTAAATGGTCAAACCCGTGGGCGCTCTCCAGCACCAGATCGTAGCGGCCCTGGTGAGCCCAGTTGTCAGTCTCGCCATAGCCCACAAACAGCACACGGGGATGGGCTGTCTTCACGTAGTCCAGCAGCGGCACCTGAATAAAGGAATTGTAGGTATCTTCGTTATCCAGAGGCGTGGTCGTACGGTAGAGTTCGTTGATCAGTTCCTGGCGTGGCGTAAGCTTCCCTTTCTCTGGCAAGTTCCATCCGCTTTGCATGACCAGGCCGCTGCGCTTTTCGTTAAAGATGTCCTGGAACACATTCCATGTCCCGTACACCGCAACTTTGCCGCGGAACTCCGGCATGCGGTTGAGCCATTCAAACACTGTGATGTTGGGATTGGGGCCGAACTCGTTGCGATCGATTTTGGGATCGGGATATCCGGTGAGCATCTCGTTGTAGCCGGGGTAGGAAAATGCCATGCCGTTAGTGACGTGGGCCACGCTGCCCTCGGCTTGGTTGCCGTAAATCTCCCCCTGCTTCGCAACCACGCCCCACAAAAATGGAAACAGCGCCTGGCGCCGCTCGGCAATATCGTTGCGCCAGAATTTGCGCTTGAGTTCGTTGCCATCGGCCCAGATGCCGCCATGTTCGCTGTCCATGAGAGTGGGGTCGGCCCCGGTGAAAATCTCCTGCCAGCGTAAACCGTCGCTCACGATCAGGACGACGTTGCGGGTTTTCAGGGGATGCGCGGGAAGCTGCGCGGAGGCTGTGAATGTCGCGAGCGCGAGGAGCAGGGAAGAGACCCCAACTACGAGAACGGCTCGGATAAGTTTGTTCACGATTTCTCCGGGAACGCGGGTTGCCATTGTGCAACGAGAGGCTACAGTCAGGCAAACGCCGCCAAGAAAGAACAGTCGCTCACCCGTGGCGAGACTATTCTTCGTCCACTATCCCTCTCTCTTTGTCATCCTGCGCAGAGCCAGCGTTTCGCTTGCGAACGTTTGGCGGAGTGAAGGCCCCCTATAAGCCGATCAGTCGTTGGCCAGGTAGGGGTCCCTCGACTTGCTCTCACCGCGCCAGCGCGGCTCGAGCCGCGCTCGGGATGACACGCCAAAAATAAACCAGGGCAAAAAGAAAACGGGCTTGGACGCCCGTTCTCCATTTTGTGGTTGAGCGGACTAGCTAGAAGCTAGCAGCCAGTGGCTAGAAGCTGTCTTCAGTTGATATCAAACTGCTCCTGATGCAGCGCCGGATCGCTCTTCACGATCACGGTTTTCTTGGTCATCTCTTCCATCTCGATCAGAGCCTTGCCGTTGTTGGCCTTGAGCGCCTTGGCCACGTCGGGATTGACCCGCAGCATCACGTCGGCATGCTCCAGGTGCTTCGCGATCTTGCGCATCTCGAGATAGATCTCGTTGCACACCGTGGTCACAGATTTCACGAAGCCGGTGGACTGGCAGTACGGACACGGCGTCCCAATGGTGCGCTCGAGCGACTGCTTCACCCGTTTGCGAGTGATGGCCACCAACCCGAAGTCGTTGAACTGAAGGACCTTGGATGGCGCCCGGTCGCTGCGCAGGGCCTCTTCCAGGGCCTGCATGACTTTCTGGCGATTGCGGCGTTCATCCATGTCGATGAAATCGATCACGATGATGCCACCCAGGTCGCGCAGACGGATCTGGCGCACGATTTCCTTGATCGCATCCACGTTGGTCTTGACGATGGTGTCTTCAAGGCGCGTCGTCTTGCCCACGTACTTGCCGGTGTTCACGTCGATGGCAACCAGCGCCTCTGTCTGGTTGATGACGATGTAGCCGCCACTCTTCAGCCACACTTTCGACTTGAGCGCCTTGTTGATCTCCTCGCTCAGGCCAAATTGCTCGTAGAGCGGTGTTTCCTTGGTGTAGAGCTTGACCCGCTTGACCAGCGCAGGCTGGAAGCGATTGGCGAAGCGCAGGATGCGTTCGTACTCTTCGTCGCTGTCCACCCAGATGGCGGAGAAGTCGGACGTGACCTGATCGCGCAGCACGCGCTCAACTACGTTGAGATCGTGATAGATGAGAGTTGGACCTTTGCCGGCATCAGCGCGCGACTTGATTTCAGTCCACAATCCCTTCAGGAAGCGGATGTCGGCGCGCAGATCCTCTTCTGCGGCATTCATGGCCGCGGTGCGCACGATAAATCCGCCGTGTCCATTCTCGCGCTCGCTCTGGATGATGCGCTTGAGCCGCTGGCGCTCTTCTTCAGAAGCAATCTTGCGCGAGACGCCGGTGTGATTCACGGTTGGCATGTACACAAGGAAGCGGCCCGGCAACGCAATGTGGCTGGTGATGCGGGCGCCTTTCTTGCCAATGGGCTCTTTCGCGATCTGGACAAGAATCTCCTGCCCTTCCTTGAGCAGGTCGGTGATCAACGGCATACTCTGTTGCTGGTTACTGCGCGACCGGCGTCCGCCGCCACCGCGGCGGCCGCCGCGCTGGGGCCGGCGATCGTATCCCGGACGCGGCGCGCGCTGGGTGTAGCCCGCCGTCCCTGCCGGCGCACGAACTTCGGCGCGAGCTTCGGTCATTCCTGTGCCCCCGGCTTCAGCGGCCAGGACTGCTTCCGCTTCCGCCTGGGCTTCGTCCAGCTCGGCTTCGTCTTCCGCTTCTTCGTCAACTTCGTCCGCCGCCGCTACGTCGATCGCTTCCGAAGAAACTGGTTCAGCGGAGAACGGCACAGCATCGACCAATGTGGGCTCCGCGGAGGCAGCGATTTCCCGTTCCGGCGGTTCGTGCTCCCCGGCGGCGTGGGTCTCCTCTTCGAGTTCCTCGAAGGCAGCATCTTCCTCGAGCTCCTCAACGTAGTGGGCCAGGTCCGCCTCTTCCTCTTCGATCTCTTCTTCCTCCACCGTCCCCGGAGCAGCAGCGTGCGCGGGCTGGTCGGAATGCTCAATCACCATCGTCAGCTTCTCATCCGTCTGGTCGGCATCGCCTTCGCTGGCATCTTCTTCGTCTTCTTCTTCCGCCGCTTCACCGCCGAACACAGCGGCCACGTTCATCTGGTGGAGGCGTTGCTGTTCGCGGTCCCACGCGCTCGACGTGTCGTCACTCGGCGCTTGGTGATGCTGCGCTGGGGCTTCGGCGTGAGCTCGAGGCTGCGCTTCAGCCGGCGGAGCAGAGGCAGAAGCAAAGATCGGCTCGTCGTCCGCGAATATCTCCGCGATAGGCCGTGCCGGAAGGTTCTGTGCCGGTGCTGCAGGCGTCTCCCCTGCGGGCGCGGGCCTGCTCTGTCCCAGTCCTCGATATTTTGAGATGGACTCTCCGGGCAGGATGATCGGCTGATATCCCGGCGGTGGTCCGTATTCGGAACGCTCGGGCCGTTCCGTCCTCATCGGCCGTTCTGGCCGTCCCCCTCGTTCGGAGAACTGAGATCGTTCAGGGCGCTCCGTCCGCTCAGCGCGAGGGGCTTCTCGCGGCGGCTCCGCTTCGGGGTGGGCGAACTTCGTTTCCGGCATGGGTCCGCCACGGCGTCCCCTGCGGCGACGGCGGCCTCGAAAACTTCCACGATTGTCGCGCGGTTCTCCAGCGGCAGACGGCTCGCTATTTCCCGGTTCGGCTTCCGAATGTTCCTGGACTTGCGGTTCTGCCGGCGCAGGAGCAGCAAAGAATTCACCTGCATGGGCTTCAGTCTGCGCTTGCGGCTGGTAGCGCTCCGGCGCCGGCCGGTTGGTGGGAACTTCGTCCAGGTCCTCGGAATCTTCCAACTCCATAAAGTCGGAGACGTAGAGGAACGCATCGCGCTCTAAACCGATGTCTACAAAAGCCGATTGCATTCCTGGAAGTACGCGGGTCACCCGCCCTTTGTAGATGGAACCTGCCAGGGTGTATTCGTTCTCGCGTTCGAGGTAGATTTCAGCGAGCAGGTCGTCTTCGACCAGCCCCACTTTGGTTTCGTGGGGCGTGGAAGACACAAATAATTCTCTCGTCATGCGAACTCCGGTCCCAGGCCGTCAAGCGGCCGCGGGATCACCGGGTGGAAGGCAGGAAAGTTCGGGGAGGATCAAGCGCTGCGATGGCCGCCCTGAACAAGGGACAGCCCGAGCCCCGGAGTTCTCTCCGTGGCCGAATCCGTTGCGTAAGTTTAGGAATCTTTTGCACTTATCGCACTGCGCTTCGCCAGGTTTGTGACCGCTCTCTCAACTCGGAGGGGGCCGTTACCGGCCTGGCAGCGCCTTTGCTTGATCCTGCCCGGCTCTAACTGCTTTTCTAGCCGGCGTGTGCCCTCTTTACGCGAGGGCGATCGTAATTAATCTTGTTTTTCCGCGCGGATGGCAAGCGCGGGCTTACCCCCTGCCATTCCTCGCCCTGTTTCAGTTCACGAAACGGCGCATGCGGACATTCATTACAATGCCCAACGCCAGAAACATAAACAGGACAGAAGACCCGCCATAACTCATCAGCGGCAGGGGTATTCCGGTGACCGGCATAAAGCCAACCACCATGCCGACATTGACCAGGATATGGAAGCTAAGCACTGCCACCACACCCATCACTACGAACGTGCCAGCGCGGTCGGGCGCCGTTTGCGCGTTCTGAGTCAATCGCATCAGCACTATAAAGTATAACAGCATTACCGCCAGGGCTCCTACAAAACCATGTTCCTCGGCGAAGGCGGCGAAGATAAAGTCCGTTTGTGGGACGGGTAAAAACGCTAAATGGGTTTGGGAACCCTCCGAATTCCCCCATATGCCGCCCGATCCAACGGCGATTAATGACTGGTTAACCTGGTATCCCGAGCCTTGGCTGTCGGCCTCCGGGTGCATGAAACTGGTAAGACGATCACGCTGATAGGGCTTCAAAGCATGCCATGCCAGTGGCAGGAGCAGGGCTGCCGCGATGGTCACAATAGCTGCCTGCTTGAAGCGGACCCCGCCCAGAAACAGGCCGATGATGGCGATCGGCAGGTAGGTAAGACCAGTTCCTAAATCGGGCTGCCGCAGCACCATCAGCATGGGTACCAGGACGATGGCACCCGCCTTCATGAAATCCGGCCAGGTAAGGTCCCGCTGGTGCAGGTCGGCGAAGTACTTGGCCACCGCCAGAATCAGGATCAGCTTCACCCATTCCGACGGCTGGAAGTGCGCTCCTCCCGGCATCTTGATCCAACGCCGGGCTCCCAGATACTTCTGACCGAACAGCATCACGCTCATCAGAGAGACGATGGCGCCAATGTAGAGCCAGTGCACACGGTCCAGCAGCTTCTGGTAGTTGACCAGGCTCACCAGGAACATGCCGATGATTCCGCCAACAATCCAGTAGATCTGCCGGATATGCGCCCCGGCAAATTTGGTATGGGAGGTGGCGCTGCGAATCTCCATCACGCCCAGACCGCAGATCATCAGCACAAAGATGAAGAGCAGCCAGTCAAAATCGCGAAATGAAATATAGCGTGACATGGAGTTCTAGTCGTCAGACTTCAGCCGTCGGTCGTCCGCCTTCAGTCGTCCGGGAATTCGTCCTTGGTCGTTGGCCCTTGGTTGTTGGGCAACGACTTTCCAACCTCCGCCGTCCGAGTCTTTGAGTACTACCTTTGATTCCTCCCCCACTCTCGCAAGTAGTGCCGCCGTCTCGGCGGCAGTATGCCGTTGCTACTCTAATCCCGGCGCCGCTACTGCGAACGGCAAGCGCGACTTTGGTACCTCTAAATCGAAATGCCCGCCATGGAGATCATCGTCATCGCCTGAACCCGCATTCCAGACCGCGCCGACATCCACTTTGCCGGAGCTATCGGCCACCTTAGTAGGTTGCCGGCGTTGCTTGTCCACGTAGGCTTTGATGACCTGGGTGGCCAGGCGGGCCGCCAGCTTGCCATGCTCGCCGCCTTCGAACAAAACGGCAACGATGATGTCCGGATTGCGCCGGGGCGTGAATCCTACAAACCATCCATTCTGATTGAGCGCCTCGTTGTTGGCATGCAGCGCCCGCACCTTCAGCGATACGATCTGGGCCGATCCTGTCTTTCCTGCTATATCGACTCCCGGGATGTGCGCAGAAGGCGCCGTGCCCTCGGGCAGCAATACCCGCGCCATCGCGTCCGTGATCAGGTTGAATCCGCCCGGGTCGATCGGAATATTCTTCACGTCCGTATAGTGATGGGTCTCAAGGTACTCCGGGGGCAGGCCGGTCGGGCTGGCGACGTGCGGCACCACCATGCGGCCGTCCATCGAGATGGCGGAGATGGCGCGCATCAACTGTACCGGCGTGGTCGCCACCGCGCCCTGTCCGATGCCGACTGAAATGGTTTCGCCCGCGTACCACTTTTGCTTGAAATTGCGAATCTTCCATTCTTCCGAGGGCATGACACCGGTGGCTTCTTCGGGGAGATCTATACCTGTCTTCTGGCCCAACCCCATGGCGGTGGCGTATTTGGAGATGCGATCGATGCCGAGTTTTTCCGCCAGCGTGTAAAAGAAGACGTCACAGGACTGGTAGATCGCCTTGGTCAGATCAACCGCGCCGTGTCCGGTCTTCACCCAGCAGCCGAACCGCCGGCCATAAAACGTGGCCCCGCCATTGCAGTGCACGTTCAGAGTCTGGGCGATGCCTTCCTGCCAGCCCGCCACCGACATGAGGATCTTGAAGGTCGAGCCGGGCGCGAGTTGCGCCTGAATGGCTTTGTTGAGCAGCGGTTTGTCAGGGTCGGTCACCAGTTTGGCCCACTCGGCGCGTGAGATTCGAACCGCGAAATCGTTGGGATCGAAAGTTGGCCGGCTCACCATGGCCAGGATTTCTCCGGTGTGCGGATCCATCGCAATCATGGCCCCGTTCTTGTCTCCCATGGCTTCTTCGGCGGCAATCTGCAGATCAATGTCCAGCGTCAGTTTGAGGTTATGTCCGGGGACCGCTGGCTTCTGGTCCAGCTCTCCCATTTCCTTTCCTTTGCTGTTCACCAGGACCTGGCGCGAGCCATTCTTGCCCATCAAGACCTGGTTGTACTGCAGTTCCACGCCCGACTTGCCTACCACGTCGCCGGGATTGTAGAGCTCCCAACGTGGCTGATTCAGCATCTGCTCGCTGACTTCGCCCACGTAGCCCACGAGGTGGGCCATGAACCCGTTGCGCGGGTACAGCCGGCGATGGGCCACGATGGTGTCCAGTTCGGGCAATTCGTTGTGGTGAGACTCGATAAAAGCCAGCTCATCCGGAGTGATGTCTTCCTTGAGATAGATGGGCTGGTACTGCGGCGTGCCGGCAAATTTGTGCAGGCGCTCCCGGACTTCCTTGGGATCGAGATGGAGGCCCTGAGCGATCATGTCCGCGTCCCCAGACAGATCGCGGGTGGAGTCGCGCAGCAGCAAAGCCGTAAAGGAAGGATAGTTGTCGACGATGACGCGGCCTTCACGGTCGAGAATCTTGCCACGCGGCGCCAGAATGGGGACTTCGCGAGTCTTGTTCTTTTCCGCCAGGGCCGAGTAGAAGTCGCTCTGCACCACCTGCAGCCGCCACAAGCCGTAGGCCAGCACCAGAAAAACGACGAGGATCATGTATTGCACCGCAGTCAGGCGGGTTCCCGATACTTTTTCGTCGCGGCCAAACATGGGTCAGTCGTCAGTCGTCAGTCTTCAGTCTTCAACCGATTCTTATCGCGCAAGATTTCGACCATCAAGGCTGGCGAATCTCAGACTGGGGTCGAGGTTAACTTCATTGTAATCCTGGCTCGCTGTCAAAGGATTGGTGACGCGGGTAACCCAAGGCCATAGACGATTGGACTTTTCGCAGCTCCTCTAAGGGCGGGTGTTGGCTTTTGGCTGAGGACTGACGACGGAAGACTGATGACTGCCTCACGCTCTCTGCTTAAACCGGTCCAGCAAGGTAAACAGGACGGCCGCAGTCGCGGCATTAATCAATGCGCCACCTATTTCGTGCCCCCAACTCCACTGCAGGGTCAACTTCACCAGGCCGCGCGCCACCGTGAAATACACGACCTCGTGCACGGCGTAGAAAAACAGGGTCACCAGGAAGCGGGCCCCAACGTTCTCGACGTCCAGCTTGGCACCCAGGGACGAGGCCCCGAACCCCACCACCGTGTTTGCGATCCCGTAAATCCCGATGGGCTGATGGGTGAGCGAATCCTGCAGCAGGCCGATCAGCGATCCGGTAACCAGGCCGGAAACCTGGCTCCGCCGCGCCACGGCGAAGAAAATCACCACCAGCAGCGGCAGGTCGAACAGAGAGAAGAAGTGCAGCCGCAGCGGCAGAAACGCCTGCAGAAAAAGCGCAACCAGCGGAATGAGGATGGCCGCCGGGGCGCTGAACCGGTAAACCTCTACCTGCTCCTGAGATGTGTAAGTGATGGGCACGCTAGTGCGGTATATCCTCCGCAGTCCCAGGTTGCGATGGTCCGGGTTTGGATGGCACGGCTGACGACCCAGGCGCCGCGACCACAGGTTTCGAGGCCACACGCCCGGCAGGCTTGCCGGCCGCCAACTTGGCCGGCTGCTCCGATGCCGGCTTGTCTGCAGCGGCGGGCTTATGCCCAGTCGCCGGCTTCATGGCTGTTGCAGCGGCGGAGCTGGCTGCTGAATTGTTCACGCCCGCTTCGCTCCTTGGCTTGGGCAAGGCGATTAAGACTTTGGGAGTTGGGGCGGGGGTTACAGGTGCGGGTGGTTGGCTCACGGCCGCCGGCGGCTTGTCAGGGACCGAAGGCAGACGCTGGGTCAGAATGTCCACCGCCCGTACTGAATTAGTCTCCGCCACTGCTGGCGCGCGATCCTCTTTCTTTGTAATCACCAGGACTTCTTCCAGGCGGCTCAGGTTGGCGGACGGCTTTACCCGGATATTGAGAAAAAGGTCCGCGCCCGGAGTAACCTTCATCACCGTCCCCACGGTAACGCCCTTGGGGAAGATCAGGTCGCCGCCGCTGGTCACGATCCGTTCTCCCGGCGTCACCTGTTCGTCGGTCATCACCTTTTCCAAGACGACCTCGCCGGATGCTGTCCCTTTAATGACCCCCTGTAGGCGCGACTTGTCCAGAATCACTCCCACTCCGCTGCTCTGGTCGTTGATGAGGAGTACCTGTGCCGAGGACCCATACGCCCGCAAAACTCTGCCCACCAAGCCATCGGCGGTAATCACCGCCATATCTTTGTCAACCCCCGCGGACGTGCCCTTGTCGATATAGACGGACCGCGACTGTTCGCTGCCGCTGGAACCGATGACTTGTGCGGCCACGGTCTTGGCGATGTAAGTTTCCTTGAAGCTCAGCAAGGCCTGCAGCCGGCGCGCCTGCTGCGCGTCGTCGGACAGCCGCACCTGCTCCAGTCGGAGGCGCTCGATCTCGAATTTCAGCTCGCGGTTTTCCTGCCGTACTCCGCGCAGGTAAACGTAGTTGTTCCAGATACTGCCCAGGCCGTTCTGGCACCAGACCAGGGCTTTCTCCAGAGGAGTGACTGCACTGACCGTCCACAGGCGTATGATTCGGGTGGATTCGTCGGCGCCGGACCGCCGCTTGACCTGCACCGCCAGTCCCAGCACCTGCACAAACAGGATGGCCACCAGGATGGTGACGTTGCGGTAGCGGCTCATCAGATTTTCCATGGAATTACAGTTTCAGGTTTCTGGTTTCCAGTTTCTGGTCTCACGACATCGGCGGCACCATGGATGGTTGCGACGACTGGCGCGGGACGGGCGAGGACGCCCGTCTTCCCCTGAACACACGGGAAACTAGAAACCGGAAACTAGAAACTGATTCACAACTACTCGATCGAAATTTTCCGCAGCAATTTGAAATCGCTGAGCATCTTGCCCGTGCCCAGGACCACGCTGCATAGCGGATCGTCGGCGATGGAGACCGGCAACCCGGTTTCCTCGCGAATACGTTTGTCGAGATTTTTGAGTAGCGCCCCTCCGCCGGTCAGCACAATGCCGCGGTCGCTGATGTCCGCGGACAGTTCCGGCGGGGTACGTTCGAGCGCCACCCGGATAGCATTCATGATGGTCGAAACACACTCGCTCAGGGCCTCGCGGATTTCACTGTCGTCCACCGTGATGGTCTTGGGTACGCCTTCTATCAGGTTCCGGCCCTTGATTTCCATGGTCAGGGGCTTTTCCAGGGGATACGCGGACCCAATCTCCATCTTGATCTGCTCGGCGGTCCGTTCGCCAACCAGCAAGTTGTACTTGCGCTTGAGGTAGTTCATCACCGCTTCGTCCATCTGGTTGCCAGCCATGCGCACGGAGCGGGAATAAACAATGCCACTGAGTGAAATCACCGCGATGTCGGTGGTGCCGCCGCCAATATCCACGACCATATTGCCGCTGGGCTCGGTGATGGGCAGTCCGGCGCCGATGGCGGCCACCATCGCCTGCTCCACCAGGTACACTTCGCTGGCCTTGGCACGATAAGCGGAGTCCATGACCGCGCGCTTTTCCACCTGGGTAATTTCCGAAGGCACCCCGATCACGATGCGCGGGTGTACCAGCATCTTGCGGTTGTGCGCCTTCTGGATGAAGTAGTTGAGCATCTTCTCGGTGACTTTGAAGTCGGCGATGACGCCATCCTTCATAGGCTTGATGGCCACGATGTTGCCAGGCGTGCGGCCCAACATCTCCTTGGCTTCTTTGCCCACGGCCTCGACTTCTCCGGTGTTCTTGTTGATGGCCACGATGGAGGGCTCGTTCACCACAATGCCCTTGCCCCGCGCGTACACCAGCGTGTTGGCCGTCCCCAGGTCGATGGCAAGGTCGCTGGAAAATATGCTGAACAGCGATCTCAGATTGTGCAGGCGCGTCGAAGAATGGAATCCATTAGATGACATACGCGATTTAGCTCTCTCGAACCGCTGTCATTACCGGGCGAACCCGGTTGCTTCTGTGCGGGTGGGGGGGCCGTGCCCTAATTCTATGGGATAATGCCCGCTTCGCCCTCAAACCAAAGTCCCGACACCTCGGGTGTTCCTGCCTAAAGGCCGGTTTTTGCTACTGAATCACGATCTTTTTCTGGACCGTGTTCACCCCACCCTTGGCATTCTGAGCCGTAATAGTAACCAGGCTCTCACCCGGCGGAAGGGGAGGCATAAAGTAGTGAAAGCTGCCGTCGGGGCCAATCATGGGCACTTCTCTGCCGTTGACCATCACCCGCGCTCCGACCTCGGTCTTTCCGGTCAATTCAATCACGTGCCCGTGCTGCATAAACGGATCCAGTTCCAGGTCAATGGCGGTCGTGTTCTGCCCTTTGGGGATAATGGTGAACCGGTTCTTCTGGCTTTCCACAGACTCCTTGTCCTCGGCGTCGTAGGACTGCACCAGCCAGTAATAGGCGCCTTCCCCTAGACCAGAGACAATGACATCGGCCGTGTTGACCCGCCGATCGACAATGGTCGAAGAAAAATACGGGTTATGCGAGATGCGCAGCCGGTAGCCCACTGCATTGGTCATAGGCGTCCAGGAAAACTCCACCGGCTTGGACGCGCCCGAGGTAAAGATTGGCATCATGTTGGCCGGCGAAATGGGCGTCGGCGGCCCAATTTCCTTCACCTTGGCCATGCGTGGCGATTGCGACTGGAAAGCCACTTTTTCCCAGTCTGCCAGGTGCACTACCTCGCCGTTGCGGCTGATTTCTCCTGAACCTTTCTTTACCAGAATCTCGTGTTGGTCGGCCTTGGGATCGTTGTGTACCATGGCCGCGCTGTCCGGCGCCAGAGAGGCAGTCGCTCCGGCCACGATGACCTGGGACTTCGATCCCTGGACGTACGTGGCGGTCGTCAGATCCACAGTTCCCGTACTCACCGCCACCGACACGTTGGTCTGCTGCTGGTCATTGGCTGAATTCTCCTCAATCACGATCAGCGAATCCTGTTTCACCGTGTAATTGGTGCCATCGCTGAAGACGATCTTGGCCATGCCTTCGGAACCGGTCTGCACCACGTCGCCTTTTTCGAGCGGGACATTGTAGTCGGCGGTCACCCAGCTGTTGCTGCTGGCCTTCTTCACCCGCACCGTTCCGTCCAGGGCGGTGATATGCGCTTGCTGCGAGTTTACTGAGCCCGATTTGGTCTTGGTGCCCGCTCCCGCGATCATCTCCAGCAGACTGTTGCCCAGATTGCTGACCGACTTCACTCCCTTTTGGGTGAATTGCGGGAAGGCAAAATTCATCCCGATAAAGAGCACCACCGCGGCAAACAGCATCGCTAAAGCCACGCTGCGGTAGGTAACCGTCTTCCAGGCTACATGGATCCCAGGTTTGCTACTTGAAGAAGACACAGGGGCCACCGGATACTAGTCAAACCCTAAGAATATGGGGTATTTGCGAGAGTATCACAAGCATAACTGGGAGGGCACAGTTGATTACCTTGGGTCACACCTCCGGCGGCCATGTCCTGCGGTGTGGGGGAAGGTCGGCTCTTGGTCACGGCGCTTCACCTGTCCCTCTTTTCAGGATGTCGCGAGCGGTCTGCAGACTCAGGTGTCGGCCAAGTCATCTCATGAATGCGCGGTCCAGCCCTTGCTGTGGTTTTCAGGCCACAACACGCCACTCAGCAACCATCGGCTGGTGAATGTCAACCTCATCATCTGCCGAGGGACCATAGATGGCAGGTACCTTGCCGCCCATCGGACGAATGTACACGCTCAGTTGGCCGCGATGATGGATGGCATCAAACAGACCGAGCCAGAACATGTGCCCCAGGCTGGTCTCGAAGAATACCTTGCCGTCCACCACAAACTGGGTGAGCTTCCGCTCCCAGCTTGTCTCGTCGACATTTTTGAGGCGCGGGGCCAGTTCGCGGTGAGCTTTCTCGTAGGCGGCGATCATCTCAGCGAGATTCATGGCGGGTGGGGGCACCTTCCAGTTGATCTGCCCGGTCTCCAGCAGTTCGTTCCAGCACCGCTTTTCTACGACCTGCACCCAGACCAGATCGGCAGCGGACCGCGAGTTCGGGTCTGGCCGGTATGCCAGTCGGTTGGCGGGAACTGCCTTGAATGTCTTCAAGAAAACTGGGTACTCGTCTTCCCAGCAGCGAAAGAAAAACTCCCGATTGGTCATAAATATCCTCCTAATTCTAAAGATTCAAGCGACGCATCAAATCCTGAAAGCGCGGCTCGCTCCGGAGAGAACTCCAGTCGGGGTCGACGCCGAGATGGACCATCGCAGGGAGGCGCTCCGTGTAGGCCTTCTCCAGCCACTCGAGGGCATGGTCCCCGTCGCCGGCATGAGCGTAGAGGCGAGCGATCTGCGTGGGTTGGACGTAGGTCAGATGGGAACGCTCGTTCAGCTTCTCCGCCGCCAGACGCATCCCCTCCACGTATCCGCCGCGGGCATAGCCGCACTGAAGAAGCTGCGCAATTTCCTGATCCCCGGACACCTCAAAAAAGGTCTTTGCTTCTGCCACCGCCTCCTCGTACATTCCCTTTTTGCAGAAAGCGCCCCATAGACGCAGATGCGCGGCGGGAAGATTGGGCTCGGTCTTGAGCGCCTTGCGAAGTTCGAGGATCGCCTCGTCATACCGGCACAAATAGGACAGGTGCCAACCGTAGAAACACTGAAAAAAGAAATTGAGCGGGTCCAACTCCAGGGTTCGCTCGATATGTGTCTTCCACTCGTCCACACGTTGCCGCGAGAGCAACAAATCCGACAGGAAGAAGTGGGCCTCGGCAGAGTTGGGCATCAGTTCGATTGCGCGTTGGTACTCTTTCGCCGCTTCGTCCCACTCCCATCCATAGGTTCGAATCATGCCGAGGCTCAAGTGCGCTTCAGCAAGAGAGTCATCCAGTTCAAGCGCTCTTAATGCCGCCGCCTTGGCCATCGGAAATGCCTCGCGGGGAGGCACGAGCCCACAGTCGCCGCGGGAGGCCCACACCCACGCAATGCCGGCGTAGGCCAGGGGGTCGAGGTGATCCCTTTCCTGGCTTATCTCGAAGTACTTGAGGGCAGTGTCGAGGTGTTCTCGAGAAAGTTTGTACCAGTAGAAGCGGCCCTTGAGGTAGGCCTCATAAGCCTCAGGATTGACGCGGCGCGCAGTGCTCAGTCGCTTTGCTTCCTCGGGCGTTATGGCGACCTGGATCTCCCGGGCAATGGCACGCGCGATGTCACTCTGCACCAGGAGCACATCCTCGAATTCGCGGTCGTAGCTCTCCGCCCACAGGTGTGTATCGGAAGCAGCGTGGATAAGTTGGGCGGTAATGCGTACACGCCGTCCGACTCGCATGACCGACCCTTCCACCACTGCGTCGACGTTCAGTTCGTCGGCGATCTGGGGCAGCGGCGTCGCAGAGCCCTTGTAGCGCATCACTGAAGTGCGGGAGGTTATTTTCACACCTCGGAGCTTGGCCAGGTCACAGATCAAGGCCTCTGTCATGCCGTCGGCAAAGTACTCCTGCTCAGGATCGCGGGAAAAATTGCTCAGTGGCAGCACGGCGACTGAACGAATACGTCTTGAGCGAGTTCGTTTGCGAGCGGCAGCGACACCGGCACTTGCAGTTGAAGCGGGTAAGGTGACCCGCCGCAGGTCCACCGCCAGTTCTTTCGCCGACTGATAGCGGTTCTCGGCTTCTTTCTCCAGGCACTTCAATACGATTTCTTCGAATCGTGACGAGAGCTCAGGCCGCAAGCGACCGAGTGGAGGCACCGCCTGGTGCAGGATGTCGTCCGACAGAGCCGTCGGAAGCTTCTCCGGGAAGGGCAGGCGCCCGGTAGCCAGCTCGTACAGCACGATCCCGGCAGAGTAGATGTCGGTACGTACATCCCCCGCGGCACCGCGCAATTGCTCCGGGGCCATATAGGGCAGCGTGCCCGCGAATACTTCCGTCGTGTCGAGAGAACTCTCGGTGTCGGCCATCGGACTGGGACGGCGCACCAGCTTGGCCAATCCGAAATCCAGAATCTTCAATCGTCCATCGCGGGTCATTCGTAAGTTGCCCGGTTTAAGATCCCGATGGATGACCCCTTGTTCGTGGGCTGCAGCCAGACCCTCGGCCAGTTGCTCGCCAAGCCGCACAACTTCCTTCTCCGACAGGTGCTCCTGACAGAGCTTGTCACTGAGCGCTTCTCCGGGGATGTACTCCATCACCAGGAAGTCCACTCCTGCCTGAGTGTCGAAGTCATAGATGGTTGCGATATTGGGGTGGTTCAGCTTGGAGAGAGCATCGGCCTCCTGGCGGAAGCGCTTACGCGTGGGATGGTCGGCGAGGGTGCCTGTAGGCAGGACTTTAATCGCGACATCCCGTCCCAGATGCTCATCGCGGGCGCGATAAACTTCTCCCATCCCGCCAGCGCCGATCTTGTCGGCGATACGGTAGTGCCCCAGCACTTCGCCGGGACCAAACTGCTCGACCACCTTGGGAGGGAACCTTGGGCTTGGGTCCAATTTGGCACCCCCCTCGTTGTCAGGTTCTTCCCTCAGGAGAACCCGACCATAAGCTACTCCCTCTGTGAACCAACTGTCTGTGATTGGGAACACAATGCAATGATGCCAATCTTCGGGATCGGCCTGGCGCTGAGCCAGTGCGTAAGAATCGGAGATTCGCGGACTTCCGCGGCTATTTTGTAATTCCAGGGAAACCTGCTGGTTGGAGGACAAGAGAAGATGGTTGAGGTTCACACGTGCTTCCACCGCGTGTTTTCTGGTCGGACGCGGCAGTGTTTATTCTCTGCCCTAGGGTTGAACCGTGACCTCGACCATGTTGTCATCCGGTACGCGGTCGATCAGCAATAGCAGCGGATCGATTCCGGCTTTGTCCGGCTTTTCATCCGTGGTGAAACTGTAGCTGGCTTTGCCGCTGGTCATGTGAACGCGTTCGCGGTGCAGGACTTTGCCAAAGCGCTTGCCTTTTTCCGGAGCTGCCAGTGCTCCTATCTCGATCCAGTCGTCAACTGGAACTTCAGTTTCGTTGCCTTTTTCGTCGGCTTTGAATTTACGGGCTTCGGTTTCGACGGTGACCTGGTATTTTCCGTCCGGCCCTTTGTGAGCAGTCGCGGTCACTGCCCGGTTGGAGAATAGCGTGATGTCGTAGAACAGGTCCTGGAGCAGGTACTGCAATTGGGGCGGCGTTTCTTCGCCCAACGCATCCACCAGCGCATACGAAGTGGGATACGGCGGCGGCTGGTATCCATACTTGTTCAGCACCTTACGCAGCGCGCGGTTCACCGCTTCCTCGCCAATCATTTCGCGCAGGTAGTACATCACGACGCTGCCTTTGCGATAGTGGATGTATCCCTGCGACGCCTCCACGCGCAACAACGGACGCTCCTTCAGGAGCTCGGCGCCGCGCGAGCGCAGGTAATTATCCATTTCGTATTGCATGAATTTGCGCATGGTGTCGCGACCATATTCTTTTTCCATGGTCATCAGCGCCGAGTACTGGGCCAACGTTTCCACCAGCAGCGTGGCCCCTTGCATGCTCGCTCCCACCTCCTGGTGGCCCCACCATTGATGTGCCATCTCGTGTGCGACTACGTAAAAGACCATGTCGATGTCATCTGGCTTCTGGATGCTGGCGATGAAGCCGATGGACTCCGAGTAGGGCATGGTGCCGGGAAAGGCCTCAGCGAAGGCAGCCAGGCGTGGGAATTCGATAATGCGTGCCTGCTTCTGGGGATAGGGCCCGAAGTTTTTGGTGTAGTACTCGAAAGACTTCTTCACCGAGTTCAGCATCTTGGGCACATTCCAGGGCTGCTCTTTGAGGTAATACACCTCGATGTTGATGCCGTTCCAGTCGGTGCGGGCGACCTCATAGCGAGCCGACAAAAACGAGTAATAGTTCAGCCCGGCATGGTCCAGCTTGTACTGGAAGTAGCGGCGCCCATTTTGGCTCCACTCCCGTTGCAGCGACCCCGGAGCAATCGCGATCTGGTCGGGCGAGGTGCTGATCACGGTTTCGACATTCACCCAGTCCGAATTGTTGCTGATGTAGCTGTCGTGGCAGTCGGCAGTGCAGTTCTGCTCAAGCGCAGGCATCAGATCTTTTTCCTTGAGCCCGAAGCGCTTGCGTTTGTTCTTGTCGTCCAATTCGTTGCCGGGCTGGTACCCGATCTGAGGGACGATCTGGCTGTGGATGAACGTACCGTTCGGCAGCACGGCGCGGTTGGAAAGTGTGTTCTCGAAACCCCGCACCCGGGTCTTCATGGTGAACTGCATCACCCGCGACTCGCATGTCGATTGTGGTCTGATAGTCACTGGCCAGGGTGAAATGGATTTCGGTCAGCGGCTTTGAGGTCTGGTTCACGATGGTCTGCTGGCCGCGCATGGTCATGTTGCGCGATTCCGGATACAGGTCGATCGCGTACTTCACGTCCGTGACCCGCGGCTCGGGCTGCTTCTCGAATTTCTTGTACGTCTTCTCGTAGTCCGCTTGCAGACGGTCGTTGTCATTTTCGCTGCGCACCGTGTTCAGAACTTTGGTGTTGTAAAAGATCCAGGCGCCGGTAGCCACGAATCCGATCGCGGCCGCGATGGCGATAAGGCGCACCGCCCCGTGATAGCGCAAACGGGCGTTTCGTATGCGGCTGCGCCAGCTGGTTTCACGCCCGCGCTGCCATAGCAGGATCGTGAGAGCCGCCATGAAAATGCAAAACGCGGTCCAGTAGAGCATGAACCACACCCAGCTCTCGAGGAACGGACGGTATCCGTAGAAATCCGAGTAGGTCATGGTCTGCGCCTGGCCGAACTGGACTAGGTAAGTGGCGATGTGCAAAGGCTGCCAGACGAATGTGGTCAGCAGGAGGAACGTGATGTATCCGAAGTAGCCGACGTATTTGTTGGGCGAGATGACATGAATAAAGAACGCCAGAATGGCCAGAAAGACGAAGCCGAGGAGATCGATGCCAAAGAGGTTGGCAATGAAAAGACCGAACTGGTAGCGGTGATATCCGTGGAAGAACTGCACCAGCAGAGCCGCGCACATCACTACAGCGAGAATGATGACGATGCTGCTCATCAGAGCCGTGAGCTTGGCCAGATAGGTGGGCCACTCCGGACTGGGTAGCGCATCATGCACTTCGTCGGTGCCGCTGTCGCGCTCCTCCCACGCCAGGACGCCCGCGAAGTAGGTGATCATGGCGATCAGAAACAGATAGAGGGTCCCCGCAATGACTTCCAGCAGGCGGTAGGTGACCGGCAAGAAAGTATTTCCGAAGCCCTCCGTGTTGCTGTAAATCAGGGCAGGCACGCAGTTCAGCAGCGCAAAAGCAGTGATCACGATGAACGTCGTCGTCTTGACCAGGCGCTTGAATTCGATCTTGACCGTGCCCCAGAATTGCAGCCACTCGGCACCGGCGCCGAAATTCCGCGCAGAGGCAGGAATCGCCGTGCTCGTGATCGAAACGCTTTCCTGAGCTTTCAACTTCTTTTTCTTCTCAGTCCTTTCGGCGAAACTGAATCGCCAGTAGGCAAAGGCAAAGATCAGGCCCCCAACCCCAAGCCAAATCAACCGGTTCCACAGCAGATATCCGGAGTAGCCGATGGAGAGGGTGTTCTTCTCTGCGACAGTCCAGTATTTGGTCGCGTAAAGGAATGGATCGATGCCAAAGGGATCGATCAGCGCCGCCAGTTTCTGGTTTTTCAGGTCGCTGGTAAGGACCCGGGAGATTCCGTATCCCGCCAGCAGCGCCAGGCTGCCCAGAAATGAAACCACCGTACTCCGGGTCAGCACCGCGATCGCAAAGATGATCGCCGCGATAAACAGGGTATTGGGAATGGCGAAAACGAGAATCGCCTTCCAGTGGGCCGACCACACCACCGGCCCCCACCGCTCGGCATCCACCCACGGCATGTATTTCGCGGCCAGGATCCCCACCGAGACTCCCAGCAGCGGGATTGTTGCAATCAGCGCCGATCCCAGAAAGCGTCCGGCCAGGTAATCCAGTTTGCGGATGGGCGTGCTGAACAGGATTTGATGAGTATTGTGAGCAAAATCACGCGAGGCGGCTGAGTTCACGAACGCCGTCGTCATCAGCAGCGTCAGCAAACTGCAGACGACGTAGAAGTTTTCCACCACCCAGGGAGCATTGCGGTAGGTATTTTTCAGCGAACTGCCGACGGTGATCTGGTCGCTGCTGGCCGCCCCGAAAAACATCAACGCCACGATCAGGAAAAATACCCAGAGCATCCACGAGCGCAGCCAGAACCGGACCTCGAAGGTGAAGAACTGTTTGAACATGGACGGTCTCACTCGATCCCGGAAATGCGGCTGAAGAATACGTCTTCGAGGTCCGCACTCACCGGGGTGAAACCGTTCCCCGGATTCTCTGCGGAGTAGATATGGATGAGGGGCTTGCCCGCAATCAGTTTGCTGGAGATGACGCGATAGCGTTGCTCGTGTTCCTTGACCTCGGATTTGGCCACTGATTTCTGCCAGATGCGTCCCTCGAGCGACTTGACCGCTTCGCTGGGGGCGCCGGCAAACAGCACCTTGCCCTGGTGAATTACGGCCATGTTGGTGCACAACTCCATCACGTCTTCCACGATGTGAGTGGAGAGAATCACGATGACGTCCTCGCCGATCTCGGAGAGCAGGCTGTAAAAACGGTTGCGCTCTCCCGGATCGAGACCCGCCGTGGGCTCATCGACGATGAGCAAACGCGGATCACCAAGAAGGGCCTGCGCGATCCCGAAGCGCTGCCGCATGCCGCCGGAAAATCCGGAGAGCGCTTTCTTGCGATGCTCATGGAGATTAGTGCGGTGCAGCAGCGCCTCGACGGTGTCCTTGCGCTGCTTCGAGTCGGTAATTCCCTTCAGCAGCGCCAGGTGGCCAAGCATCTCCTGCGCCGAGGTGCGCGGGTACACGCCAAACTCCTGCGGAAGGTAGCCCAGTGTCTTGCGCAACTCCTGCTTCTGGCGCAGGACATTGAGTGTCCCCAAATGAATCTCGCCGCTGTCCGGCTCCTGCAGAGTGGCGATGGTGCGCATCAGGGTGGACTTACCTGCACCGTTGGGGCCGAGCAAGCCGTACATGCCCACGGGAATGGTGAGGGAGACATTGTCCAGGGCGCGCACGCCGTTTTGATAGACTTTGGATAAATTTTGGATCTGCAATTCCACGAAGATTCGCTCCTCCTGACGCCGGTGCTGGCGCCCTCGAACTCTGTACGTTGCCGCTTCCCTGATGGTTCCCTTGCGACCAGCAGAAAGCGCGGGGGCGAGGGAGGCTCGCGATTCTGTACTCTGGGCCAAACCTTGTCAAGAGAAGGAGCGCATGCTAGGCCGCCTACACCAGAGTCATGCTGACGGCCTTCAGAGGCTGTTGCGCAACTATTTTTCACTCCCAATCCCCTCCCTCTTGTCCTCCTGAGCGGAACTATACGTTTCGCTGCCGAAACGTATAGCGGAGTCGAAGGACTCCTGCGACGAGTCCTCGGCTAGGTAGGGGTCCGTCGACTTGCTCTCGCCGCGCCGAGCGCGGCTCGAGCCGCGCTCGGGATAACTCGTCCTTCTCCGCAACCACTTCACGCAGCAGGTCAACGAGTCCCTGCGTGCCGCTGTCACGAGGGCGCCGCTTGCCGCACCCTCAACCCCACCTGTAGCATAGAGGTTCACGCATTCTTCCCCGCAACTGAGGAGACTTATGGCAACCGATACTCTGACCAGCCCGCCCGCGCTCGGCAGCAGCACTGCACCCAAGGTTTACAAGAACTTCATCGATGGCGAGTGGGTGGAATCCTCGACCGGAGAAACGTTTGAGAATCGCAACCCTGCCGATACGCGCGATGTAGTCGGCATCTTCCAGAAATCGGCAAAAACAGACGTGGACGCCGCGGTTGAAGCCGCCAGCCGCGCCTTCGCCAAGTGGCGACTGGTTCCGGCCCCCCGTCGCGCCGAGATCGTCTTTCGCGCAGCCGAGATGCTGCTCGAGCGCAAGGAAGAATACTCCCGCGACATGACCCGCGAGATGGGCAAGATTCTCAAAGAAACTCGCGGCGACACTCAGGAGGCCATCGACACTGCCTACTACTTTGCCGGCGAAGGCCGCCGCATGTTTGGACCCACCACGCCTTCGGAGCTGCCCAACAAGTTCGCCATGGCGGTGCGGACTCCCATCGGCGTCTGCGGCATGATCACGCCGTGGAATTTCCCTATGGCGATCCCTTCGTGGAAGATTCTTCCCGCCATCGTCTGCGGCAACACCTGTGTGATCAAGCCGGCGCAGGACACGCCGCTCTCCACCTTCAACCTGGTGCGCACCCTGGCTGATGCCGGCGTACCCCACGGCGTGATCAACATCGTGACCGGATTCGGTTCTATGGTAGGCACGCCGCTTACCGAGCATCCCGAAGTCCGCGCAGTTTCGCTTACTGGTTCCACCGCGGTGGGACGAATCGTAGGCACTACCGCTGCGCAGAGTTTCAAGCACTGCTCGCTGGAGTTGGGTGGCAAGAATCCCATGATCGTGCTCGACGACGCCAACCTCGATCTGGCCATAGAAGGCGGGATATGGGGCGGCTTCGGCACCACCGGACAGCGCTGCACCGCCACCAGCCGGATCATCGTGCAGAAAGGCGTCTACGCCGAGTTCGTAGAGCGCTACGTGGATCGCGCCAAGGGGCTGAAGGTCGGCAACGGTCTGGATGAGAGCACAGAGATGGGCCCGGCGATCAACGAAGCCCAGCTCAAGACCGATCTCAGCTACGTGGAAATCGGCAAGTCCGAAGGCGCGAAGATGAAGTGCGGCGGCAACCGCCTCGACCAGGGCGAATACCAATACGGCTACTTTATGGAGCCGACGGTGTTTGTCGATGTTGATCCCAAGATGCGAATCGCCCAGGAGGAAATTTTTGGACCGGTCGTGTCCATCATCCCCTGCGAGGATCTGGAAGACGGGATCGCCATCGCCAACGGCATTGAATACGGCCTGTCGTCCGCGCTTTATACCAAGGACGTGAACAAGGCGTTCGTCGCCATGCGCGATCTCCACGCCGGCATCACTTATATCAACGCGCCCACCATCGGCGCCGAAGTGCATTTACCTTTCGGCGGGGTCAAGGCCACGGGCAACGGTCATCGCGAAGGCGGCATGGGAGCGATTGACTTCTACACCGAGTGGAAGGCGGTGTACGTGGATTACTCTGACCGGCTGCAAAAGGCGCAGATCGATCGCATAGATTGATGTAGCGCCGGCATCTTGCGGCGCTACAGAACAACATGCCCATCACACCTACTCGCGAAATCACAGCTGCCCAGCGGCTCGACAACGTCCGCTACGCCATTCGTGATTTGGCGTCAGTTGCGGACGAGGTCACCCGGCAAGGCCACACGGTTCTGGCGCTCAACGTCGGCGATCCCAACATTTTTGATTTCAAAACTCCGGCGCACCTGATCGAAGCCGTGTACAAGGCGATGCGGGATGGCAAGAATGGCTACGCCCCGTCCCCGGGCATCCCGGAGGCGTTGGAGGCGATTCGCGGCGAGGCGGCGCGCAAGGGCATTTCCACGGTGCAAGACGCGTTCGTGACTTCGGGCGCCAGCGAAGCGGTGGATGTGTGTCTGACTGCCCTGGTCAATCCCGGCGAACATGTTCTGACTCCCAGCCCGGATTACCCGCTCTATTCCGCCGTGCTGTGCAAACTCGGTATTGCGGTCACGCCCTACGATCTGAACGAGGACGACGCCTGGCAGCCTGACCTGATCGATCTCCAACGCAAGATCAATTCGCGCACCCGCGCCATTGTGCTGATCAATCCCAATAATCCCACCGGCGCCATGTGTTCCCGCCGTATGCTGGAACAACTGGCGGAACTGACCCGACGCAACAATCTGGTTATTTTCGCTGATGAGATTTACGACAAGCTGGTTCTGGATTCCGGCGAACAGACAGAACACATCTCGATCGCGGCGGTAGCCCCCGATCTACCGGTCGTGACTTTCGGTGGGCTGTCGAAAAATTATCTGGCGCCCGGCTGGCGCATCGGATGGGGCGTGGTCAGCGGTGACGCGGTCGCCGTGAAACCCTACGTGGAAGGCATTCATCGTTTGTTGCGCGCGCGTCTGTGCGCCAACCATCCCGAACAGTATGCCATCAAACCTGCGCTGGACGGCCCTCAGGACCACCTGGTGGAAGTCCGTAACAAGCTTCGTGCCCGCCGCGATCTAACGGTGCAGTGGTGCAATTCGACGCCGCGCGTGAGCTGTGTGTCTCCCCGCGGCGCGTTCTACGCCTTTCCCCGCATCGAGATCGCCGAAGGCGACGATGTCTTCGTAAAAGAACTCTGCCGGGCGAAACATGTGCTCGTGGTGCACGGTTCCGGCTTTGGTCAAAAGGCGGGCACTCGCCACTTCCGCATCGTGTTCTTGCCCGATGAGCCGACGCTGGCCAAGGC
Source organism: Terriglobia bacterium (assembly GCA_020073395.1). Classification (GTDB taxonomy): domain Bacteria; phylum Acidobacteriota; class Terriglobia; order Terriglobales; family Acidobacteriaceae; genus JAIQFF01. Next base: position 34,795 of record JAIQFF010000028.1, on the reverse strand, counting down.
CTACAAATCAATTGCGGACTTCATCGCGGAAAGATACAAGTAAGTCTGGTGCGGGGGCGAGCGTCCCGCTCGTGCCACGGCGTGCGAGCCGGTTCGAGTTCGTGAAGTCTCCGCCCTGTCTCCCCAAAGAACGGAGAGACGAGGACAGGGCACCCTCCTGATTTCTGCATCTCCGCTGTCCGTTGGGTCATCTATGACTCTTTAAGATCACGGACGAAAACATGAAAGCCGCGCAAGTCAGCAAACCTGGTGGAAATTTCGAAATAGTGGAACGCCCGATTCCGGAGCCTGGCCGCGCCCAGGTTCGAATCAAGGTGGAAGCCTGCGGCGTCTGCCACAGTGACGCCATCGTGAAGCAGTCGGGCTTTCCCGGCTTGCAATACCCGCGGGTTCCGGGTCACGAGATTGCCGGACGCATCGACGCACTTGGAGCTGGCGTAACGCAGTGGAAGCCAGGACAGCGCGTGGGCGTGGGCTGGCATGGCGGGCACTGCTTTGTCTGCGACCCCTGCCGTCGCGGTAATTTTATTCTCTGCCAGGTTGAGAAAATTACCGGCGTCAGCTTCGATGGCGGATATGCGGAATACGTGGTGGTCCCGGCCGAGGCCGTCGCGGCCATGCCCGATGAGTTGCCCGCGGACGAAGCCGCGCCTCTGATGTGCGCCGGCATCACCGTGTTCAACTCTCTGCGCAATGCGGGAGCGCGAGCCGGCGACCTGGTGGCGGTGCAGGGTATCGGCGGACTGGGTCATCTGGGAATTCAGTACGCCCGCCAGATGGGCTTCCGCACCGCAGCGATTGGCCGGGGCGGGGACAAAGAAGCTCTGGTCAAGCAACTGGGAGCTCACCATTACATTGACAGCGATGCCGCTGTCCCATCGACCGCACTGCAAGCCTTGGGCGGCGCCAGCGTAATTCTGGCCACCGCACCGGATTCGAAGGCGATATCCGCTTTGGTCGATGGATTGGGTCCGGACGGAAAGCTGGTCATTGTCGGCGCCAGCCTGGAGCCGCTTAGCATCACGCCGCTGCAACTCATCTTTACCCGGCGAACGGTCCGGGGATGGCCGTCAGGGACAGCGAAAGATTCCGAGGACACGTTGCGCTTCAGTTCGCTGTCCGGCGTTCGCCCCATGATCGAGCGCTATCCGCTGGAAAAGGTCGCTGAAGCCTACGATCAAATGATCAGAGGACGGGCGCGCTTCCGCGTCGTGCTTACCATGGGCAAATAATTGGGTGTGGGGAGATTTTGGCGGAGGGGTAACCGGGGATCGCAGGTTACCACCCTGTCGCGGGTTTCGAGACAATAAAGGCACGCACCCGGCTTGGCCTTTCGATGAAAATCTGCTTAAATTAAGTAGCCGCTGTTCCCCCTCGGCAGTCCACGTGATCGACATTCATTGCCACATCCTGCCTAAAGTTGACGACGGCCCGAAATCGTGGGACACGTCGCTGGAAATGTGTCGGATGGCGGCGGACGACGGTATCGAACACATCGTGGCCACTCCGCACGCCAATGAGCGTTTTCAGTACGACCGGCAGCGTCTGGACAAGAATCTGGAGTATCTCCGGGTGCTGGTGGGCAAGACCCCGCGGTTGAGCCTGGGCTGCGATTTCCATCTTTCTTACGACAACTTGCAGGATGTTCTAGTTTCGCCCGAGCGCTACACCATTGAAGGCAGCCACTACCTGCTGGTGGAGTTGAGCAACTACAGCATTCCTACGCAAATCAACGAGTGCTTCACCCGTATGGCAGACGTTGGCATTACGCCCGTACTCACTCATCCCGAGCGTAATCCGATTCTGCAACAGACACCGCTGCGGGTCCTGGAATGGGTGGATCGGGGCTGCGTGGTGCAGGTGACCGCTTCGGCAGTGACTGGAGGCTGGGGACAGAAGGCGACGCGCGCTGCCGAGTGGCTGCTCGAACGAGACGCCGTGCATGTGCTGGCCACGGACGCCCACGACACCAAGCACCGCCCTCCCTCGCTCTCAGCCGCGAGAGACAAGGTCGCGAAACTCTGCGGCCAGGAAGTCGCCCAGGCGTTAGTGGACGGGAATCCCCGTGCCATTATCAGCAACAAACCCCTACCCTATTTTCCCAATCCAGCGATAAAAAAGAGCAGTCGGTAAAGTCGGACGTCGGACCTCAGGCGTCAGACTTCGGGCGTCGGCCAATCCTCTTCTCTCGACTGGGATGACTGTATTTCCTGGGATCTGAAGCAAGCAACCAAATCGGAAAGGCTGAGGGCTGAAGCCTGAGTTCTAGGTCCCAAGGTCTGAAGTCCGACGCTTGAGGTCTGAGGTCTGAAGTTCGAGGTTTACTTCTGCGGCTGGGTTGTGACGGTTGAAGTCTGCTCTAGCATCGGTTCGGCGTGGAGCGCTTCGGGTCGCGACGTCATCGCGCTTTCCGGATTCAACAAGTGGTCGTGGTTGGGGCCCAATCCCAGTTTGATCAATGCCCGCGAATCTGGGACCGTCTTGCTTTGCCAGCCATTGTCGTCCTGGTAGCGCTGCATGGCGCTCTGCGACTTCGCGTCCCAGGTTCCCGACGCCGTACCGTCCAGATAATGTTCGCGAATCAGGGCCTCCTGGATTTCGCGGGCGCGCCCACCGTCGATCTTTTGCTGGCCCCGTTTACGGGAGCTTGTGCTCTTGCGCGCCTTCTTGTTCTTGTGGGTAACGGGATGAGCGGACACAGCCTGCAATTTCGCCTTGGACTTTGTTCCAGCGGATAAAGTGCTCTGGGTTTGCGCCACAAGCGTGCTACAAGCCAGGAGCGCAGCGCAGCCCGCGCTCAACCATGCTGTCGAAATGGAGCCGCCTGGCTTCACAATCGTGGTCCGGAGGTAACACTCTGCTCGGGTTACCGGCAATTCCCGATCGAGCAGGAAGGGTAAACCATCCCCGCCTCCAGTACCAGCCCCCTTTGTGCCGGCTTCGGGTTACGGAAGTGTACCGGCCAGAAAGATGGTTCCGCCCTGGCGGCCCGCGCCCCGCTGACGTACCAGGAACACAACGTCCTGTCCGCTCTTCAAGGTTGTGACGACGCGGTTAAACTGCTCCTCGTTGTCCACCGCCTGCCGGTTGACCTCGAGGATAATATCACCCCGGCTCAAGCCCACATCCTCGGCAAATGATCCGGTCTTCACATCCTTCACGATTACACCCTTGCCCGCGGGAACGTCGAGGCGGTCCGCCATCTCCTGGTTCAGGGTCTGGACGCTGACGCCTAGTTTGCTTTCTTTCGGTCCAGCCTCAGGGCCGCCTTCCTCCTCGTCGCCCAGGCGGGCGGCGAACAGTTTGGCCCGATCGGCCACGGTGGCCGTGGCTTCCTGCTTCTTGCCGTTGCGGATAAATCCCACCGAGATTTTGGAGCCGGGCTTGCGTGCGGCAATATCGGCAACCAGTTCATCGCCGTTCTTCACCGGCTTGTTGTCCACGGCGACAATGGTGTCGCCCACCTTCAGTCCGGCCTGTTCCGCCGGGCTGCCCGGGGTCACATCCGAAATGGTCACGCCTGAGCCGGTTCCGTACACGCGCGCGATGGCCGGATTGTCCAGCGCGTTAAACATGATTCCGATCGAACCGCGCGACACCCGGTGGTCGGGACCGACCAGCTGGTTGTAAACCTGGGCCACGGTATTCGAAGGCAGGGCAAAGCCCACGCCCGCGTAGGCGTTGGTGTCGGTAAGAATCGCGGTGTTGATGCCAATCACTTCGCCCGCCATATTCACCAGAGGGCCGCCGGAATTGCCCGGGTTGATGGCGGCGTCAGTCTGAATAAACGACTGGAACTGGCGCTGGGGCACAATATTGCGGCCTTTGGCGGAGACGATTCCGGCGGTCACGGTTTCCTGCAATCCAAACGGACTGCCTACAGCGAGCACCCAGTCGCCTACCTGCATGCTGTCAGAATTGCCCAGCTTGGCGGTAGGGAGCGGCTTCTCGCTTTCAATCTTGATGACGGCCAGGTCGGTTTCCTGGTCCGATCCGATCACTTTGGCTTCGTGCAGCACCCCCGGTGGATCGTCCTGCAGTCTTACCCGAATCCGGTCGGCCTTCTCTACCACGTGCCGATTGGTGACGATATAACCCTTGGCGTCCACGATCACGCCCGAACCCAGAGAACGCTCGCGAATCGCCCCGCCGCCAGGACCACCCTGGCCGCCCTGTCCGCCCTGGCCGCCGAAAAAACGGTCAAAAAAATCGTCGAACGGATTGGCATCATCGTCGCCATTGGGAACGCCACGGCGCCGGCGAGGGGTCTTGATGGTGGATTCGGTGTTGATGTTGACTACGCTGGGCTCGAGCTGCTTCGAGATCTGCGAGAACTGATTGGACAGCGTCTGCGGCGAGGGCACGCTTAACATGGCCGCATCGGAGGAGGATGATTTCTTGTCCTGGCCCTTCACTCCAGAGGAGATAACGGTCCCGATCAGGATACCGACGGTCAACGTAATCAGGATAGAAATGCTGTACGCGAGGCGGTTCGCCTTCAAACGTACCCAAAGAGCGCTTGCGCGCTGACTCATAATGACTTCCTCCGAATATTATCTGCCCGGTTGATTATACCTTCCAGCCCATGGCAGTCACAGTCAGTTAGACGCGGATGGGGGGAAAAGTGTTGCGGGTCAGGCCGCAAGCCACGTAGGCCCGGACGCCCTCGTCCGGGCGGGCGAGCGGAGCTCGCCTGAGTTTTTCGCTGGCTTCTGCCAAATCTCTTGCGGAGCTTCGTTCCGCTGGGCGGGGTGAGGGCACCTGCCCCTCCGGGTGCTCCGATCGTCCCTATCCGTGCTGGCTGGGGACGGCAGCGTGGTCCGGAGAAACCGCCATCGACTCGGCGCCCGCCTTCTCTTCCGAAATCAGCAGTCCGGCCAGTATGCACGCCGCTCCGAACCCGGCACGGCTGCCCAGCCGTTCTCCGAGAAAAATGAATGATGTGAGCCAGGCGAACACGGGCTCCAGGGTAAAGATCAGTGCGGTATGGGTAGCCGGAGTGAATTGTTGCGCCCATGCCTGAATGGCGAATGCCAGGGCCAGGCTCAGGAATCCCGTGATTCCGATTCCCCAGATCACCTGCGGAGACCAGACTACATAAGTCTTTTCCGCCACGGGAACGGTCACGATCATCAGCAGGGCGGTCACCGTCACCTGGACCAACGTGATCTGCTGCCATCCCTGGGTCCGGGTGGCGTGCTCGATGAGAATGATGTGGAAGGCAAACACCAGGGCCGCACCCAGAGTAAACAAATCGCCCTGATTCATGCTTCGCAGATTGAGTCCGCTGCCGGCCGACGCGGGTACCGTCAGCAGGTGCAGGCCGACAAACGCCAGAAGCACGCCTGCGGCGGTCCAGCGATTGAGGCCGCGTTTCCAAAACAGAGCGAGCAACACGGGAACCAGCACGACCGAGACTCCGGTCAGGAAAGCTGATTTTGACGGAGTCGTATATTTCAGGCCTACGGTCTGCAGTTCGTTCCCCACAAACAGAAAAACGCCCACCAGCAGACCTGAACGCAGAGACGCCGCGGTAAAGCGCCCCAGCTCACGATAGAAGACGGCGGCCAGCACCACCGCCGCCAGGCTCATGCGGACAGCGTTGAAAAAAAAGGGAGAAATATCCGCCAGAGCATTCTTGATGACGACAAAATTCGAGCCCCAGATGAGAGTGATCAGCACCAACAAAAGGTGGGCTTTGAGCGAGCGCGACACAGTGGCTAGAGTAACAAACGAGAGAGAGTGGATTGTCGGATTTTAGGATTTTCGAATTTACGAATTGAAAACCCGGATAACGATAACTGGCGCGCACGGTTAGATTGTCAATTCGAAAATTCGACAATTTCTATTTGGCCTGGTAAACCGTCTTCCCGCCCACAACCGTACGCAACACTTTGGCTCGCAGAACTTTTTCCGGGGCCACGGAAGTGATGTCCATGTCCAGCACTACCAGGTCGGCGAGCATGCCGGGGGCCAGCGTGCCTTTGTCCTTCTCGGCAAATTCGGCGAAGGCCGAACCGGTGGTGTAGGCGGCGATGGCCTGTTCCATGTTCAGCTTTTGCTCGGGATAGTATTTCTTTTTGCCGTCTTCGCTCTTGCGGGTCACGGCGGCGTAGAGGCCACGGAAGGGCGTGACTGGTTCGACGGGATAGTCAGTCCCGAAAGCCAGGGTCACTCCCTTCTTCATGAATTCCACCCAGGCATAGGAGTGCGCCGCGCGCTTCGGCCCCAGCCGGGCCTCGGCCCAATTCATGTCGGTGAGCAGATGGTTGGGCTGCATGGAGGCGATCACCTTGAACTGTTTGAACTTTGCCACTTGCAGAGGATTGGTGACTTGGGCATGCTCGATACGCAGGCGGAAGTCGGGGGCTGCGTTTGGTGTAGCCTTAGCCGAGCTTTGCTCGGCCTGGACGGGTCTGAGACCCGTCCCCACACGGTCCGTCCCCACACGGTCTGTGATGGCGGCGGAGAAGGCGTCCAGCGCCATCTGCACCCCCTTGTCGCCGATGGCGTGGAAGCCGATCTGGAATCCGGCGTTGACGCGTTCTTTCGTCAATCGAGTAAGCTCATCCTGCTCATACTGCGGTAGTCCGGAATTGGTGGAGTCATCGGCATAGGGCGCGAGCAAGGCGGCCGTGCGCGAACCCAGGGATCCGTCCATGTAGGCCTTGAGCATACCGGTGTGCAGCCAATTGTCCGACTGGGGATGGGCCGAGCGATGCTCCTGCAAGGTGGGCAATGGATCGTTGAAGGGCAGCCATTCCGTGATCCGCGCCGTGAGCTTGCCTTCACGCTCAATTTCTTCGAAGATCTGGAAATCGTCCCAGGAGAGCTTCGAGTCGCCGGAGTCGGAATTGTCCTGCGCGGAAGTGATGCCGCTACGGGCCAGATCCTGCAATCCGGTTTCAATGGCTTGCCGGCGTTTGTCATGATTAGGCCTGGGAATGACGGCGCGCACGGCTTGGCGCGCGGTTTCGCGCAAAATGCCGGTGGCTTGACCGGTTGTATCACGATCAATCTTGCCGCCCGCGGGGTCCTTGCTGGCAACCGTAATACTGGCCAGTTGCAGGGCGCGGGTGTTGGCCACCGCGATGTGGCCATCCACGCGTTCGAGAAATACGGGGTGGTCAGTGGTCACTTCATCGATGTCCCAGCGGGTGGGGAGTTCTTTCACCGGCCACGAAGTCTGGTCCCAACCGCTGCCCACGATCCACTCGCCCGGCCCTGCGTCTTGCACGCGTGCCCGAATGCGTTCGCGAAACTCAGTCAGTGACTTCACTCCCATCAGGTCAACCGTCAGCCGCTGAAAACCGGCATCGGCCAGGTGCATATGCGCATCGTTGAAACCGGGCATGACGAAATGCCCGCCGAGATCGATCACTTCGGTGGACGGTCCCTTCAGCTTCACGATCTGGTCGCCGCGCCCCACGGCTTCAACCCGGCCATCACTCACGGCTATCGCCTCGGCACGCTCTATGGCGTGGAACGATGACGCATCCACCACCCCGGTGTAGATGTTCCCATTGAGAAAGATGATGTCGGCCTTGGGTTGTGCGGGTAGATTCTGCGCCCTGATCCCAGTCATCGCGATTGCAACTATAGCCACTAGGAAGACCAAGATTGTCATTTTCATAGAGCGACTCCCGCCAGCCCCAGCAGAGTCAACAGAATGCGCTTGAGACCAAGCTCGCGCCCATTGCAGTCAAACCATTCCTGCAAAGTGTGCGCCCCGCCGCCGGCGCCGCCGCCGCCGATCGCAATGGCCTCGAGTCCCAATGACAGCGGGATATTGGCATCGGTGGAAGCGCGTTGCACTTGTGCCGCGTTGCCCAACTGCGCGTCCACTGCCCGAATCACCTGCAGGATGCGAGCATTGGGATACAGCTCGCCCGCGGGACGATTGCCGATCACAACCACTTCATAACTCAGCCCGAAGGGCCGCCGCCGTGAAGCCGTGCGGGCCTCCGTGGCCCGGGTTTCCTCTTCCACCGCCTTGTCTAGCCCCTGGCGCAGAGCGCGCTCCAGGCGCTCCATTTCCGCCATCGACGTAGAACGGATGTCCACCCGCATACTGGCCGACTCCGGAATCGAATTCACCGAAGTCCCGCCGCGAATCACGCCCACGTTGAAGGTCGTCTTGGGCAATGCCGGCACCGGAGTTTGGGCAAAGGCATGGATCGCGCGTGACAACACCACGATGGGGTTGGGCGCGCCGAAATCGCTCCAGGAATGTCCGCCCTGGCCGCGCACAATCACCTCGAAACGGCGGCTGCCCAGGGCTTCAGCCACGATGGTGTCCGCGCCCGCGCCGTCCAGCACCAGGCTGTAGTGGATCTGGTCCTTCCAGCGTGGTTGGGAGAAAATGTGACGCATGCCCCGCAGGTCGCCTTCGCCTTCTTCCCCTACGTTGCCGATAAACAGAAAGGGCAAAGCGTGCCGGATGCTCAACGCGCGCAGCGCCGCCACGATGGCCAACATGGCGGTTACGCCCGCGCCGTTGTCCGAAACGCCCGGGCCGTACAAGCGGCTGCCCTGTTGCCGGATGTTCAGCGGCGTGCCAGCGGGAAATACCGTGTCCAGGTGCGCGCTAAGCGAGACGTGGCCGTGTCCGTAGCCGGCATGCGTGCCGAAAACGTTGCCCACTTCATCGGTGTAGACCGATTCCAGGCCGAGCTCGCAAAACTTGTCGGCCAACCATTGGGCCCGGACGCTCTCGCCAAACGGAGGCGCAGGAATGCGCGCCAGCTCCAACTGCCAGTGCACAAACTGCGGCTCCTGAGCCCGAAGCCAGGTAAAAGCCGAGCCAATCTCGGGCAGTGAACAAAGATGGGCCACTTCCTGTTGCACTCCAGGAAATAGCTCCGAGACTTCGCGTCGCGAGCCAGGCATGGGACAGTCGTCGGTCGTCAGTCGTTGGCCATCGATCTGTCGATAGTCGAATGTGACCGCGGCGTTCGTGAACCTTAAGAGATCAGCTGACGACCGCCGACTGACGACTGCTTTCCCATCTTACAACGCTACGCCGGATGCCGGAGGTGGCGTTGGGGACGCGCGCCGATTACGGAGGAACGTGTGGGGCGGACACTCTTGCCCGCCGACTTTGACCTCAGATCGATGCTAAGCGTTGCGACATCCGGCAGGGCCGGTGGTTATGTCTTCTTTCCTTTATCGATGCGGACCTTTGGGGTGGCAAACGCATGGGGAAATTCTAGTGTGACTACCCAGCCTTTCCGGACATTGACCACCAGCGCAGGCCGAAAGCAGGCGAGGCATGTGCCTCCGCGATGGCGAACGCTTGGGTAGACCAATCCCGCCGACCCCTGGTTCAAGAGCTCGCGCGCCGGACGTTGTGATGCAACATAGCTTGCCGGATCGAGACACGCTGCGTACTGGGGACTCCTCCGAATGTCGTGGAATCCTGTGCGGAAATCTGCCAGATACTCCCGGTAGGTCGCGGTTTCGCTCTCTTGCCAATTCACTTCTTGCAGACTCTGGGCAAAGTGAAACGCAACTTCGGCTTGCGCGGTGTCAAGGGTGAACGCGGAATACCAGGCCCCGCGGTCCGGACCATTGAAGCGGCTGCCCTCGGGACGCGCGTGGATGAAGGCGGCATTTACGATGTACCAGTTAGGAACTCCGAAGACAAGTTCATGGACGGTGACACCGGGCAGGAGATTCGCTTCTCCCAGCAACCGTTCATTAGTTGCGCCATCGAGCTGGAAAAGATCCTGCAGCTGCTGCCGGTCGGAGGTGAGCCTTGCCAGGACGCTCGCGCCGTCATCGCTATAGCGCGCGGGGATGAGGCGATGGGTATCGTCCTGATGAAGCTGCGTGATACGAGGAGCCACTAGCGACCGCCGCGCCGCGCGTCCACCAACTGCCGTACCCGGATCATCGCGGGCACGCCACCCTTGATCATCGAAAGCAGCGGCGATTCCCCGCCAAACACGGGATTGCTGTTGGGGAGCTGCACCCAGGCATCAGCCAGTTTCTTGCTGTACAGGATATTCAGCGCCTTGAAAATGCCGAGCAGCAGTGAAATGCGGGTGAGTTTGTCCTGATCGAGGGTCTTGGCGGGGCGGCGCTTCAGGCTGTAATAGGCGCCGTTGGAAATCCCCCCTAGCAGACCCCGAGCATCTTCGTCGCGCAGATTCCATAGATCGGTGAGCCGGAAGAAGGCCAATATGGCAGAAGGGCTGAGCTTTTCCTGGATTTTCTTGCTGGAGAGGTCAACCGGCCGGTCCAGCGTGACGCCCGCGATCTGCACGTTTGGGGTAGCCGTCATTGGGTATCTCCAATAATGTATATATATTACTACATATTTGGATATAGTCAAATTCCCCAATTTTCATCTGCTCTTGTGAATCAAGGCGTCATCCTGAGCTTGGGAAGGATCCGGCGTGCAGCGGCTGACGTATCGGGGGCAATCGGCACATCTGCCACGCGCCAGATCCTTCGGGACCGAAGTCCCTCAGGATGACTCCGGCACGGGCATGGGTTGACGCTCGTGAATCAGGGCGAGTTGACGCGCACGAATCAGCGCGGGCGGGACGCCCGTGCTCCATTGCTTACAGGCACTGCCGGATTTCCGCCTCACTCAGCGTGTGGTTCGAGGCTTTGGCGCGTTTATAGATTCTGTCCACGACTTCATCGGTTGCGGGCACGCCGTGGCGTTCCAGCCAGAACAGCACATTCGACTTCCCGCTCATGGGACCGATGTCGATGATCTGCTCCAGTCCGAACATCTGCGACGGAACGCCCGAGTACACGGCATTTGCCAGTTCAACGTCTTTCTTCTTATAGGCCTTAATGAGGGCCGCCGCGTGCACTCCGGTTGCAGTGCGAAACGCGTCTTCACCCACCACTGGATAGTTCGCCGGGATGGGCACACCTGTGGCCTTCGATACCGTCTGGCAATATTCCTTCAGCTTGGTCAGGTCTTGCTCTGCCCAGGGAGGAATGCCCATGAGTTTGAGGTTCACCAGCATCTGATCCATCTGGGTGTTGCCGACGCGTTCGCCAATTCCGAGGGCGCAGGCGTGGACGCATTCCGCACCCGCCATCAGCGCCGCCATGGAGTTCGCAATGGCGAGCCCGCGGTCGCAGTGTCCGTGCCAGTCCACGCGAATCTCTTCTCCGGAAGGCTTCACCACTTCTTCGAGCACGAAGCGCACCAGGGCGAAGGCGCCCATCGGAGTGGCATGCCCCGCGGTATCGCAAACCACGATGGCCCGCGCCCCGCAGCTTATCGCAGTCGAATAAAGACGCTTCACCATCGCCGGATCACAGCGACTCGTGTCCTCGGTCACGTACATGGTATCGAGGCCGAGTGACACGGCGTATTTCACAGCCTTTTCCGTGGTCTCAAGCAGGAAGTCGTCGGTCCAGCCTTCGGTGTAGCGACGAATCGGGCTTGACCCAATGAAAGTCGCCGCCTGAATGCTCAGCCCGGTGCGCTGCACTATCTCGGCAATCGGCCGGATGTCATTTTCATGAGTGCGGGCGGCGCAGTTGGCGCGAATCTTCATCTTGTGGCGGACGATCTCGTGAGCCAGCGCCTCGCAATCCGCAAGTGCGCGCGGTCCTGCTCCCGGCAGGCCCATGTCGAGCGAGTTGATGCCCAGACCTTCCATCAGATGAAGAATCTGAATCTTCTCGGCGATCGAAGGATCGCGCACCGAGGGCGACTGCAAACCATCGCGCAGGGTCTCATCGTTGAGCAGGACTCTTCCCGTCGGCCGCAATTTGGCGGCATCCATCTGGTTCCAGTCGTAGATAAGTTCGGAAGTATTCAACGTGAAGTATGAGGGAGGGCACGGCTTTCAGCCGTGCCGGGGATCACCAGGCTACTGGTGCGGCACGCCTGAAAGGCCTGCCCTCCCGACGAGCGCGCTACTCATTTCTTAGGCACCACCGTCAATCCAAACACCGACGTCTGCCCCTGCCCAGCCACGTTCAGCCCGCGCACTCCCTCCTCATTTGGCAAGTACAGCGTCTTGCAATGCTCGCAGCGATAGACTTCGGCGTCCGGTCCCCAGGCCTGCTCGGCGTCGCCACAGGCCTGCTCGACCACATCGGTGGTGTAGAACCAGCGCTTCAGGTGTCCGCCACAGAACTTCCCCTTGGCGTCTTTGTCGTTGCAGGAACGCTGGCCCGGCTTCTTGATCTTCACTTTGTGATGGGGAAGCTGGGGAGGAGCAGTCGCGGTTTCGATGGCCAATGGCTATCCTCGTCGCTGCGGCAGAGCGCCGCCGGATTTACAGATTCATTTTACTCGAAGGCGTTTCGCTGCCATGCCTCAATCGAATTCACTCCTGGGTACGGCCTGCAGTGGGCCGACGCAGCCACACACGATTTCGGCAACGAGATAATTCTCGCCTTTTACCGGTCCGCCAGCCATCCGCCGCAGCATGGCGATCTGTCCTACATGGGTCAGGGCATCAGCCACCGGACCCTGAAAGAGCTTTTCTGCCGAAGCGTGCAACAGCTCGGTCGAAGCCAGGTAATCGTCGAAGCTCTTGAGCGCGGCAAAGAACCGATCCGTTTCCTTGTCCCAAGGCAAGGGTTCGGAATTCCTCCAGCTCTGCTTGCCTTGCACGATGGAGAGTCCCCAATCAAGCAGGTCGCCCAGATGGGCCAGGATTTGTCCCGCGGTGCGCCCCGAGGGGCAGCCGCGAAACTCGGCAAACCCGGTGGGAGCGTTGCGGACAGCCTTGCCCCCGCGGTACGCGAGCGTGGCCACGGTGTGGCGAAGCAGTTCGCGTTTCGGGTCAGAATTCGGAGTCATGGCGTATTCCTTTTGAAATTCATCCCATGTGGGTCGGACACTCCTGTCCGACGCCTTTGGCTTTGTCTTTGTCTCGCAAACGCTCACCCTCGGTGAGCTTGCGGGCCAACGAAGATTCAAAACGTAAATCAACTTCAAGAATCAACTTCAAAAGCGCCGGACAAGAGTGTCCGGCCCACACGCTAGCCGCGTTTTTTACCTTTCAGCGCTCCCGCTGCTCTCGCCGCGCCCCGCACCCTATGACCTAACCTGCGGGCAAACTGCGCATCAAGCAGGCCCTCCATCTGGCGCGCGAAAGCGCTCCCATAGCGGTACCACCAGATTTTTTCCATTCCTGGCAGCCGATCGGAAGCGACATATTTTATGCGCACCATTTCTTCCAGGCCAAAGCGGCCGTGTGAGCGGCCTATGCCGCTCGCCTTCACACCTCCGTGGGGAGCTTCGCTGATGCCAAAGCAGGAGACCACGTCGTTCACCATGACCGTTCCCGCGTGGATGCGTCTCGCCAGGGCTTCCCCGCGGGCGCGGTCCCGGGTCCACACACTTGCCGCCAGGCCGTATTCCGAATCGTTGGCCAGACGGACAGCCTCATCATCGCGGTCGAAGGGCATCACGGGCAACACCGGCCCGAAGGTCTCTTCGCGCATGATGCGCATCTCGTGAGTGACATCCGCCAATACCGTCGGCGCGTAATGGTTTGGCCCGATTTCCGGCAGGCGTGTTCCACCCGCCATCACCCGCGCTCCCTGCGCCCGGGACTCTTCCACCTGCGATTCCACATTCAGCAACTGACGCTGGTGGATCATCGGGCCAACATCGATCTCAGGGTCCATTCCGTTACCCACTCGCAACTGCTGGGCCTGGCGCGTGCAGGCCTCGAGAAATGGTTCATACAGGCTGCGATGCACATAGCAGCGCTCGACCGAAAGACAGGCCTGCCCGGCATTGACGAAAGCGCCCCAGACCGCGCCTCTGGAAGCGATTTCGACATCGGCATCGTCGAGCACCAGCATAGGGTCTTTGCCGCCCAGTTCCAGCGCTACCGGCAGCAGGCGGTCTGCCGCGCTCTGCGCGATCCGCCTTCCGGTGGGCACGCTTCCGGTGAAGACCAACTTGTCCAGGGCAGAGTTGAGCAGGGCCGCTCCCGTGGCGCCGTCACCTACGATCACCTGAAAGACGTCACGGGGCACGCCCACCTGGTGCAGTAATGAAGCCAGCTCAATCGCGGCAAGCGAGGTGAACTCGGAAGGCTTCACCACGACGGCATTCCCCGCGACCAGCCCCGCCAGGCTCTCCGTGGCCGGAATTGAAAGGGGGTAATTCCAGGGCGAGATGATTCCAATCACGCCATAGGGCTCGCGCACCAGGCGCCCGGATTTGGTCTTCATGGTCAGGTTGCCGTGCGGGACGGGCTCGTCTCGCAGCAACCGGTAGGCGTTGTCGATCAGGAAGCGGGCGGCGTCCAGCACTACCAGGACTTCCGTGAGCAGGGCCTCGACATAGGGCTTGCCGGCTTCGCGGCAAACCAACTTCGCGATTTCGGACTTTCTCTGGTGCACCAAGTCCTGAAACTCACGCAGAACCGCAATTCTCTTGCGCACACCCAGTTCGGCCCAGGTCGCCTGGGCAGCATGAGCGCGGGCGACCGCGGCGTGGACTTCGGCTTCCGATGCGCATTCGAATTCGCGCAGAACCTCGCCAGTGGCGGGATTGATGGAGGCTATCTTACGAACGGCGATTTGCAGATCGGTCACCATGAACAAAACCATCACCTGTACATCGCTACGAATCCGCGGGTGAGTCGCCCGCGGCCACACTGCCATACTCGACGCTCACCAGGCACAAGCCGCCGGCGGGCACGGTGGCTCCGGCAGCCGACCGCGAGCGCGCTTCCATAATCCGCGCCAGATCGGAAGCCTTCAGAGTCCCTTTGCCCACCAGCAGAAAGGTTCCTACCAGGTTACGCACCATATGGTGCAAAAATCCGTTGCCTCGCACAGTGTAGACGAATTCATCATCCTCCCGTTCCCAGCGCGAACAGAAAATCTGCCGGAGGTTCGACAGGTCTGCCTCGTGTCCCCGCTCGGGATCAACTGCGGCAAACGAGGTGAAATCGTGCTCGCCCACGATCAATGGCGCTACCTCCCGCATCTGATCTTCGTCCAAGGGATAGGGATAGTGCCACACATACCGTGCCAGAAAAGGCGGACAAATGGCGCCGCGATATATGCGGTAGCGGTAAGTCTTGGCGCAAGCCGACTTTCGGGCGTGAAATTCGGCCGGGGCTTCGGCGGCGCGTAGCACCCGGATGGTGGACGGCAGAATGTCATTCAGCGCGACTACCAGGTTCTCCGGCGGGATGGGCGATTGGGTAATGAAGCTTGCCACCTGGCCGAGCGCGTGTACGCCTGCGTCGGTGCGGCCCGAACCCTGGGGCAGGACTTTTTCACCCGTCACCCGTCCAACAGCCGATGCCAGCGCGCCCTGGATGGTGGCCGCGTGGGGCTGCACCTGCCATCCGGAAAACTCCGTACCATCGTAGGCCAGGACCAATTTGAGATTGCGCATGACGATTCTTTGGAGTCTTCCCGCTGGCGATTATCATCCAATGCTCTTGCAAATCTTTACAAAGTTTTACTCTTGGCGCCGGGGCACGGCTTCAGGTCAAGGCAGCGGCGTCAGCTATACTATTTTATTCAAATCGCGATGCAGGTTCGTGACCCAGGGACGAAAAACAGAACAGGAATGGCGCAGGCGGGCACAAAAGCACAAAAATGAAACCTGGCGCCCGTATTTTGCGTACCATCGTTTGATTTCCAGAGGCCTTTGCGCTCTTCACCATCAGCCTGTGCAGGGAGAGAATCGAATGTTTTTGTCGGCATTGCAATGCGCCTTTCGGCGGACTCTTGCAGTCGTCCTCGTCGGTACTTTAACCGCCACGAGTTGGGCCCAGACCACGACCCAACCGGCCCCGGCCTTGCCCGACGGCCCGCGACCGCAGCGTCTGGCAGTGAAGGATTACTCCCGGCCCAACTCGCACTTCCCCAACCCGGTGGCGCCCTACATGCCACGGCATCTGCCACCGGCGGACCTGCTCAACACGCCGCGGATCGAACAGTTGTTGCGGGACGGCAAGCTCTACTTGTCCATGAACGACGCGGTTGCGCTGGCGCTGGAAAACAACCTGGACATCGCCATTTCCCGATACAACCTTAACATCGCGGATACGGACGTACTGCGCGCCAACGCGGGCGCGAACACGCTGGGCGTAAGTCTGGGCCTGCTGCAAGGCACGCCCGGAGGCAACGCGGGCGGGTTGGGCGGGACGATTGGGTCCGGCCCGGGTGGCACCAGCGTGAGCGGAACTGCAGGCGCCGGCGGAGGCGCGTCGGGTCTGGTAGTCAGTACTCTGGGTAGCGGACCGCAGATCACCAGCTTCGATCCGTTGGTTACCGGCTCGCTACAGTTCGATCACAACAATATTCTGTCCGCCAGTACTTTTGCCCTTCCCATCACTGTACAGAACTCCACCACCGCGAATTTTTCCTATTTGCAGGGCTTCAAGTGGGGCTCGAACCTCCAGGTAGGATTTAATAACACCCGCAGTACCACCGATTCGACGTTTGCCACCCTGAGTCCGACACTGGGTTCCAACTTTCAGGCACGGTTTACCCAGCACCTGCTGCAGGGCTTTGGCTTCGCGCCCAATACCCGCTTTATCCGCATCGCGAAAAACAACCGCGAGATTTCCGACGTGGCCTTTCGTCTGCAAATTATTACCACCGTGGACCAGATCGAAAACATCTACTGGGACCTGGTGTACGCGTACGAAAACGTTAGGGTGCAGAATGAATCCCTGACCTTCGCGCAGAAGACGCTTTCTGACACTCAGAAACAGGTGGAAATCGGCACTCTGGCTCCCATCGAAACGGTCCGGGCACAGAGCACGGTGGCGAGCGATCAACAACAGCTCACGCTGGCACAGACCAACCTGCAATTGCAGCAACTCCTGATGAAGAATGCGCTCAGTCGGACTCTGGTGGATCCCAGGTTGGCGGATGCCGAGGTGATCCCGACTTCCACCATGCAGTTGCCAGAGCAGGAACCGGTGGTTCCAACCCAGGACCTGGTGAACGAAGCACTGAGCCGTCGCAGCGAGCTGGCGGAAGCGCGGATCAACCTGAAGAACCAGGAGATCAGCATGAAGTCGGTGCGCAGTTTATTGCTGCCCTCTTTGGACCTTTACGGCTACTATGGCGGATCAGGACTGGGGGGAGCGCAGAATCCGAATAACCTCTGCCCGCCGCCTCCGGCGCCGCAGCCCTTCGGTTGCTCGACTAATCAAGTGACGCCGGTGAGCTACGGCAGCACGCTCAACCAGTTGGTCAATTCAACCGCTCCGGATAAAGGCATCGGATTGCAGCTGACCATACCGCTGAGGAACCGGGTCGGGCAGGCTACCCAGATCCGGTCAGAACTGGAATATCGCCAGGCGCAGATGCGGCTGCAACAGCTGGAGAACCAGGTCCGCATCGAAATACGCAACGCCCAGTTTGCGGTGCAGGAAAACCGGGCTAGCGTATCTTCTGCCCAGGCGGCGGTTGACCTGGGCCGCCAGTCGCTGGATGCGGAACAGAAGAAATACGCTTTGGGGGCTTCCACCACCACCCTAGTGCTGCAGAACCGCAGCGCCCTGGCGCAGGCCGAATCCACCCTGGTATCGGCCATGGCGGCGTATGAGAAGGCCCAGGTGGAACTGGACCGCGCGACCGGACTGCTGCTGGATCACTCAGGAATCCTGCTGTCCGACGCCGAACGCGGCGAAGTTACGCGCATGCCCTCCGTTCCCTTTGTGGCCCCGCGGCCCGACGTACCGGCTTCGGTGATGCCGGCCCAGGCTCCGCCGCAGTAGCTGCATAGCTGGTGTGGGACGGACACCCTTGTCCGCCGTCTTTGAAGTTGCGGTTGTTTGTGCATGGCTATGTTTGCGGTTTCCCGTGACGGGCCGCATCGCGTTTAAAACCTTACGTCAAAGTCAAAGGCGTCGGACAGAGCCTGCCCTGAGCGAAGTCGAAGGGAGTGTCCGACCCACACGGGGTCTTGTACCCCAGCGGGCATTCCGCCGCTGCCGCCTTACGGTTTATCCTCTCCGCGTGAAGCTCTCCGTGGTTTTGATCACTTACAACGAAGAAGCTAATCTGGCACGTACGCTTGAGAGCGTGCGGCCCCTGGTACGCGACGGCCAAGGCGAGATCATTGTGGTGGATTCGGGTTCCACCGACCGGACCGTGGAAATTGCGAAGTCGTATGGTGCAAGAGTCTTCGTGGAGGCCTGGAAGGGCTACGCCGCGCAAAAAAATTCCGCGATCGAGAAAGCTACGGGCGATTGGATCTTGAGCCTGGATGCGGATGAGGAGTTGGACGGGCAACTGCAGAGTGCCATTGCCACCGCGCTGGAGAACCTGGAACGGGTGGAGGCGCTAGAGCGAAAGACCGATGCTCATCCCTTCATGATGCAGGATGCCCGTACCGAGTTAGCAAATTGCATCGACGTAAAAGGCGAGCAGCCAGTCGCCGGGGTTTGGATCCGGCGCAAGAATGAATTTCTTGGCCGCTGGATGAGACATGGAGGCTTCTGGCCGGACCCCAAGCTCCGTCTGTTCCGCTGCGGTTGCGGTCGCTTTGAAGAGCGTGCCGTGCACGAGACGGTTCAAGTCAGTGGCCTAACCGCTACCCTCAAGCAAGGCGCTCTCCTGCACTATTGCTATCCCACGATCTCCGACTACATCGATCACATGAACCGTTACTCTTCGCTGGGGGCGGAAATGGCAGTCGCCGAGGGACGCAACGAATTCAGCGTCATCAACATTGCATTCCGTCCGCTGGCGACATTTTTCTACAACTATTTCTTTCGCCTTGGCTTTCTCGATGGCCGTGAAGGACTGCTGCAGCACCTCTGCCACGCAGTGTACGTTTCCTGGAAATACGCCAAGGTGTGGGAACTGACGCACTCGCGCAAATCTTAACCTGCCCTGGTCCCGTCCGGCACCGGATTTTCGGGGGTGGCCAGCACGGGTCGCACGCCGTCAGCGTAACCGATGTCGAACAGCATCCCTTCGGATACCACACCTCGCATCTTGCGCGGCTCCAGATTCACTACGAAGAGCGCCTGCTTGCCGACAATCTCTTGCGGGTTGGTGCGTTCCGTCTTCATTCCGGCAACGATGGTGCGCTCGTGATCGCCGAAGCTCACGCGCAACTGAACCAGTTTGTCGGAGTTTGGCACGTCGTCCACAGAGAGGATCGTCCCGACCCGAATGTCAATCTGATTCAGGACTTCCAGGAAAACCGTCGGCTTGATGGGAGCTGGCATAGTCGCAAGATAACCACTGAGGACACAGAGATAAATCGTTCAGGTTTTCTCCGTGTCCTCAGTGTCCTCCGTGGTTAGTTTCAGCCTTACAAATTCGATGATCTGAGAGGTGACATATTGTGGCGGACAAATCCGAAATATGGGCCGGCCCGACACGGGCTTCAGGGAAGTCCCCCGCCATGCCGGGACCTCGCTTGGCCTTTCGTGCAGGATGACCGCATCCGCCCGATCGAGAAACTCCTGAGCAGAATTCTTGAAGTCCGCTGTCGCGGGATCGAGCACGGTCAGATAGAGGTCCGGACGCAGAAACTTGAGAATACTGTTCGATTCCAAGATCGCATTCTCGGACTCCTGTAGTTTGCGTCGGATCGTGGGCATGGCCTCAGCCAGTCGTCCCTGCTCGGTACGGACCCACCATGCCCGGGCCGCGCCCGCAGCCAGAAAGCGAGAGCTATCGGAATCGCCGGAGCGATCAGTCTCTTCCGAAATCGCCCAGCTATGATCGTCAGTCGCGCAGTGACATGGCTTCCCGTCCATCGAACAAACGCCATGTCCATATTGGGCAAGTTTTAGCGCCGTCCAGTTGTACTCGGGCAAGGCAGAGATCAGGCCTGCGACCACGCTGGTCTTACCCACATTGCGCGAGTGCCCGCCGATGACGATGAGAGCCATGGGAATTTGTCCGTGGTCGTTGGCCCTTGGTGATTGGTCTTTGGTCGTTGGCCATTGTGCCAGTGATCCCTGGGAATTGGTCTGCCAACGGCCAACGACCAAGGACTATTTCCTAGCCAGCCGCGCCAACGCCGCCAGCTGCTTTAAGTACTCACGCACCGGGCGCGCTGGAGTTCCCCAGAACGCCACGCCTTTGCCGCGCAGTATTTTGTTGGGGAGAACGCCGCCTTGTCCACCCAGCAGCACGCCTTCTTCAAGGCGGGCGTGCTCTCCGATGCCCACCTGGCCGCCGAGGACGACATTCTTCTCGATTACGATGCTGCCGGAAAGCCCCGTCTGAGCGGCAATCACCACGTCTTCCCCGATCTGGCAGTTGTGCCCGATGTGCACCAGATTATCGATCTTGGCGCCGCGCCCTATGCGAGTGACTTCCAACGCTCCCCGATCGATGGTCGAGTTGGCCCCGATCTCCACGTCGTCTCCGATTTCGAGCCGTCCTACCTGGGGAAACTTCTCATAGTGTCCGCTGCCGGGATCACGGACATAGCCGAAGCCGTCAGCGCCCAGGACCGCTCCTGCGTGAACGATCACGCGATCGCCGAGCCGCGCTCCGGGGTAGATGGTTACATTGGGATATATCTCGCAATCGCGGCCGATATGAACCTCTGCACCGATCACCGCACCAGCACCAATCCAGGTCTGATCGCCGACCTCGGCCTTCTCGCCGATGACGGCTCGCTCTGCCACGATCACATTCTTGCCAAGCCGGGCCGAAGCATGCGCCACCGCGCTGGCATGGGTCCCGGGCTGGCGATCCGGCGCGGGGCAAAGAAGTTCTGCCGATCGCGCAAACGCCAGCCTGGGATGCTTGCATATCAGCAGCGGCTTGCCTTCACCCTTTTTCTTCGAACCCTCAGCCCGGGCGAATTCACCCGCGATGACCGCGGCGGCTCGCGATCCCAGTGCCGCCGGCAAGCTTTTTTCATCTTCAACAAATACCAGGTCCACCGAGGTTGCCTGCGAAATGCTGGCGATTCCACTGACTTCGACCGCGCCATCTCCCACCACCTGCGCCTGCAGGGATTGGGCAACCGAAAGGAGTGACCGCTTCATTGCACCTTTGTATACGTTTGGCCGGCGAAAGAAAAGCTGGCCCGGGTCTAGAATGTTGACATGGAGAAGAAAATCTTCTGGGCCGCCTTCACGGTGTTGGGGCTGGCCGCGGATTTCATCCTGCCCCTGTGGTGGGCGCTGGTGGCAACCATCCCTATCGCGTACGCCAGTTGGTGGATCGCCTACCGCAGCGATTGGTTTTAAAAAACAGCTTCTAGCTGCCGGCTTCTAGCTACCGGCTACTGCCTTCCAGCTGGAACCTTCAGAACTTGACATCTCGCAAGAAGTTAGCAGCTGGGAGTTAGGAGCTAGAAGCTTCTTCTCAGTACAACCCTGGCTCCCCCGGCGGCCGCGTCTTCCAGCGCCGGTGTACCCACAACCACTGGTCGGGATAGCGGCGAACATAGTCTTCGGTGATTTTGGTGAATATTTGGGTGTTGGTGACGATATCTTCTTCGTCGTTGCCGGTGCGCACCAGATTGACGGGCGGATCAAATCGCAACCGGTATTTGCGCAGCGTGGGGTCCCAGATGGTGAAGCCCGGGACCACGGCGGCGTCGGTGCGCAGCGCGATTCTAGCTAAGCCGCTGGCCGTGCAGGCTGGAATGCCAAAGAAATTCACGAACACTCCTTGCGGCGGAGTCATATTGGTGTCCATCAGAAGGCCAACCACCTCACCCGCCTTCATCGCCTCCAGGAGTCCGCGCACGAAATTGTCTTTGCTCACCGTAGTATTGCCGTGCATCGAGCGATAACGCTGGATCAGACGGTCGAGATAGACATTGTCCAGGTTGCGCACTACAACATGCATCCAGTGGCCATGCAGGGAATGAACGAAGGCGGAAAGTTCCCAGCCGCCGAAGTGAGCGGTAAGAAACAATACCCCCTTGCCGCGAGCGGCGGCCCGTTCGTAGTTCTCAAAACCGTCATAGACTACCACCCGGCCCACGTTTTCCCTGGTATATCGGGGAAACTGGCAGACCTCCGCCAGCTGGCGGCCTAGCGAGGTGAATTCTCCACGCAAGATGCGGGCATGCTCAGCCCGGCTCTTCTCCGGCATCGCCATGGCCAGATTGCGCATGCCGACCCGGCGCAGACGCGCATGCAGCAGGTAAACCATCCAGGAGAGAGATATCGCAGCCGCCCGCGAGAGCGGACGAGGTAACAGGCTAAGAGTCTTGATGAACGGCCACGCAAGCGCGTACTCGAATCGCTGACGCATTTAGAGGAAACTGGTGACGGTAGCAAGGGGGAAGATGGTTGTCAAACCGAGACGCCCCGTGATGTAGGCTCGAGCGAGCCGGCGTCTCGCCGCCCAGGGAGTGTGGGTCGGACACTCCTGTCCGACGCTTTTGAAGTTGATCTTCCCGGAGCTTCCTTGTCAGTCGCCCAGGGTTTGCGGCTATCAGAGTAAAATCAACGTCAAAGGCGTCGGACAGGAGTGTCCGACCCACACTCCCATCGGCCAACGCTACCTTTGCCTTTGCGCCTACATTCAAACCTGCTTACTTGGTGGCTGCCGTCTTGGCCCACTTGGCCAGTGTATTCAGAAACGGGTAGGCATTTGCAGGAGCGTCAATCGTGCCCGTCAGCGAGGTCTTGAAGGGCACCATGCGGCCGTAGAATTGGCGGGTCGCGTCCTTGTCCTGGTCGATGGCTGCGCCGCTGAGTTCCAGGCCGGCGAACAATCCACGGGCCCGGGAATAGCTCAGCACCTGCGCCTTCAGCTTCCAGTCGGTGTCAGCGGCGGCATGTCGGCCTACTGGCCCGGCCGCTACGCTGGCATCCGCCCCCAGTTTGAACTGGCTGCTCAGCAGGTTCTTCATGCCGTTGTCGTTCATGATGAGCATGACCAGATCGACCGCCTGGGCGCCGATCTGCAGGCCGAAGCTTCCGCCTTTGATGGTGAAGAAGGCCGGTGCGCTCCAACCTTTGGGCGTGCGGCAGCTGGCAACGCCGCGCCCGAAGCGGGCACCCACGATGAAACCGCCCTTAATCATGGTAGGCACGACGGCCACGCATTCGGCCGATCCCAGGACTTCCTCCGGAATGCCTTGGTCAGGAGCGGATTCGATCTCATCCAGCACCGTGCTGGCGGCCTTGATGCGGTCTTCGGCCTTGTTCTGGTCTTCATCATCCTTGGCAAACGTGGGGACAGCAAGACACGCAACTACACACAGAAGCAGCAGTTTTTTCATTTCTTCCTGACTTTCTGGACTTGATAGAGTTTATTCGCAACTCAGTACATTGATTTTAGCGGATTTCGCGCAGGAAAGTGGGGTGCCGGAACGGGTTGCGAGGAATGGGCGGCCAAAAAAATCGGGGCCAGTAGCGGTGACCCTAAATCTCCGCTCCCAACCCCGTCTCCCAGGTTCTGTGGTAGGTGAAGCGAGTATGCGTGGAGCCGGGTAAAGCGGCAAGATTACCCTGGTCACTGTCCTAAAGTAACCTCGCCCTCGACCGCAAGAAAGGGCGGGATTTTAAGTGGGTGATTGAAGAATTGCAGAATTGCCGAATTTGATTTCTAAATCCGGCAATTCGACCATTCGTAAATTTTAAGATTACCTTACTTCGCGGTGACCAGCGAGTGGGTGATGGCGTGCACCGAAAGCGCGATCCGGTTCTGCACTCCAACCTTCCGCATGAGCTTGGCCACGTGGGCCTTGACGGTGCGTTCCTCAATGCCGAGGGCAGAGCCGATTTCCTTGTTGGAACGGCCCGCCACCAGCATCTCCAGCACTTCCTTCTCCCGGTCGGTAAAGGTCACCCGACCCGCGGGAAAGACGCGGCCTGGGGCGGAACTCACGCGCTCGATGAACAGGGAAAGTACGCGACGGGGCGCCCATACTGATCCCTGGTTCACGATGCGGATGGCCTGCACGAACTCAGCGGGCGATGCCGCTTCGTCGACGTAACCCTTGGCGCCAGAAGCAATGGCCTTGAGAATGGTTTCCTCGTCCATGCCAGAACCTGTCACAATGATACGCAGGTCAGGACGGCTGGCTTTGAGGCTGGCCATGAGATCGAACAGGTTCTGACCGTTGCGGTTTCCCAGAAGCACCAGATCAATGTTCGGCAGGCTCCCGATGTCGGGTAGAGAAGCCGCGATGAGTTCGAAGTCCGTCTCCGAGTCAAACAGGGCGCGAAATCCCACGAAACGCAGTGGATCGCTCTCCACCACAGCAAGGCGGATGGCCGGTTTTTTTGCTGGTGAAGCCTTCATGGCGGTTGCAGCCTTCATAGGGTTTCCTGTTTGATAGGGTTTCCTGTTTTATTCTAAAAGCTGGACTAGCATAGCTGCATTTGCCGGCGATGAGAACATTCGACTGCCCGACAGCGATTACGCCGGTAACGTGTTTAGCATCTAAAATATGATGGGTAACCACCCATGAAATCGCGAGGCGGACTGGTGAAACAACATATTCGGTGGGTTGCGGCGATGGTCCTGATGAGCTGCCTGGCCGCTACGGCACAGACGACATACCAGCCCAAGTTCAAGGGCGATCCCGCGCGCTCGGACTCGGAAGCCGCGGCCCTGGGCTATATGCGTACCGTGCTGCGGGCCCAGAAGCTCTACAAGAAGAAGAACGACAAGTTCGCCACGTCGCTCACGGACCTGGTGCACACCGGCTCGTTTACCAAGCGCATGGTGAACTCGGACCGCGGCGACTACTCCGTCGGCTTCCGGCCCAACAAAGATGGATTCGATTTGACCCTCACGCCCAAGCAGCTCGATGCCGAGCACCGCTCCTTCTACGCCGACGAAGACGGGGAGATTCACGCGGATGAGCAAGGCCCGGCGACTGAGAAATCGCCCGTGGTGAAGTGACGGGACTTCAGACTTTAGATTTTAGGTTGCAGATTTTGGAACCTGGGGAAATCTGCGATTCCGAAATCTGCAATCTCAGATCTGCAATCTGAAATTCCTCCTACCCGCCTGTGATCTCGGCTGCCTTGCCATCCCGGAATGTAATGGTCACCGGCTTGCCTCCGTTGGGATAGTGCACGGTTTTCACTGCCGGATCGTTGGACCGCTCGGGGATTCCCATCCCGATAGCAAAGTACGCCTGAAATTCATTCATCCCGGGCTTGATCTGGTGTTGCTCGATGGATGCCCAGACATCGGCCGGCCAATGCTTGTACAACTCGCGCGGGTCCTGGATGAAGAACATTTCGTCGGAGTAGATCTGGTAACTGTCACCGGTCTGCGAACCGATAGGGAGGGCGTAACTCTTACCGTCCATTTCGAACATCGCCATCACCTGGCGCAGATGCGCGGAGTGAGGAGAGATATCGGTGACCACATCTTTGATCTCCAACTCTTGAATGGGTAGCAGCAGACCAGCCTCATGCGCAAAATCAGTGCGGTGGCGCGCCTGGTCGTAAGGGTAGTACGTGAAGCGGTAGCCTTCGCGGACCCAAACCGGCTGCAGGGTCAGCTGTTTGGCCGACTTCAAGTCATAGGGATAGAGCTTCTTGGGAATGACGTAATAGTCAGGATTCAGGGGCGGCGCCTGCTGCTTGGCTTCTTTGACCGTGTTGGCGTGCCGCTTATACACAACATAGCCGGCACGAAGGCCTGCTGCGACGATCGCAACCACCAGCACCAACTGGATTTTCCGCTTCGCTTCTGAGGTCATCGGATTGTTACCCAGAGCATCGATCGCACCGGGGCGTGTAAACTCTCTGTATCAACACTCCCATCGCCCAGGGAGTGCCCGATCTGAGGAAAACGCATGGCTACTCTAACCGAGGACGAAGTTCTAAACGCCTTAAAGCAATGTTACGATCCGGAAATTCCGGTCAACATCGTCGATCTGGGACTGATTTACGGCGTCCGTTTTGACCCCGCGCCGGAGGAGAAACAGGACGTGACTGTGGAAATGACCCTCACCGCCCAAGGCTGTCCCTCGCACGTCATGATCGGAGAACAGGTCAAGGCCCGAGTGGAACAAATGCCCGGCGTGCGCAATGCCACGGTCAACGTAGTATGGACTCCACCCTGGACTCCGGAGCGGCTCAGCCCCGATGCCCGCAAGACTCTGGGCATTGAGTAGGCAGCTCCGGCCGGCTCCGCCACGATCAGCGAAGTCAGTTGGTGAGCAGCGACTCATACCACGTCTTGGAGCGGCTTTCCGCAGCTTCCGCCAGACGGTCTCCCACCCTTGTGGCAACCTCAAGAAAATTGTTGCCGCGCTCGATAAAGTCGGGCAGCCGCCTGCGCACCTCCTCGAATTTCTCCGGATACTCCGACGCCAGCGTGGCCAGTCCGACGCCCGCCAGGATGATTCCGGCGGTCCATTTTTTCTTCAGGAACATCGCCGTGCCCACGCCCGCCGCACCGCTCACCAGCGCCACCTTCCAGTTTTCCATTCCACCCTCCGCCTTGACGGAATTGTATCCGAGGTCGAACACGGGATACCTTATACTGCCAAACTTAC
Source organism: Terriglobia bacterium (assembly GCA_020073395.1). Taxonomy (GTDB): domain Bacteria; phylum Acidobacteriota; class Terriglobia; order Terriglobales; family Acidobacteriaceae; genus JAIQFF01. Next base: position 8,409 of record JAIQFF010000028.1, on the reverse strand, counting down.
CACGGAGGACTTTGATGCTGAAAGCAGGCAGAGCATTGCTCGCTGCCCTGGCTTTTTCACTACTGCTCGCAACCGCCACGGCCCAGACCGGACCTCGCGCCCGTGACCTGGGAGTTCCCTTCGACGGCACGCCCGGACCGCTGAATGCCATCACCGATGTGAAGGGCGTGGAGGTTGGCCAGACCACACTGATTTCCGGCAGCGGCCCGCTGAAAGTCGGCGTCGGCCCCGTCCGCACCGGGGTGACCGCCATTCTGCCTCGCGGCCACAATTTCCAGGATTCGGTTTTCGCCGGCTGGTTCACTCTTAACGGCAACGGCGAAATGACTGGGACCACATGGGTCGAGGATTCGGGCTTTCTGGATGGTCCGGTGATGATCACAAACACTCACAGCGTGGGTGTGGTACGCGACGCGGTGATCGCCTGGCGCGTGAAACATGCTCCCCCCGATCAGGACGGCTACTGGTGGTCCCTGCCGGTGGTGGCCGAGACCTGGGACGGCGAGTTGAACGACGTCAATGGATTTCACGTCAAACCCGAGCACGTCTTCCATGCTCTAGACACGGCGAAGAGTGGACCAGTCGAGGAAGGCAGCGTGGGCGGCGGCACCGGCATGATCTGCAACGAGTTCAAAGGCGGAATTGGGACGTCCTCCCGTGTGCTCAATGCCAAGTACGGCGGCTATACGGTCGGAGTGCTAGTGCAATGCAACTATGGGATTCGCAGCCAGCTGCGCATTGCCGGAGTTCCGGTGGGCCGGGAGATCAGCGAGCATAACGTCCGCAATGACGACGTAGGGTCCATCATCGTGGTTGTGGCCACCGACGCGCCGCTGATTCCGACCCAATTGAAGCGCGTGGCCCGTCGAGTGTCGTTGGGCCTGGGTAGAGATGGAAGTTTTTCGGGAGACGGTTCAGGAGATATTTTTATCGCTTTCTCAACCGCCAACCCCGGAGCGGCGGAACCGAAAGGCGTGCATCAGCTCACCATGCTTCCCAACCAGCGCCTGGATCCCATCTTTCTGGCCACGGTGCAGGCCACGGAAGAAGCGGTGATCAATGCCATGGTAGCGGCGAAGACCATGAAAGGCATCAACGACTATGAGGTCATCGGGTTGCCCCACGATCGTCTGCGTGAGGTGCTAAAGAAATACAACCGCCTGGCGAAGTAAGTTATTGTGGTGTGGGGTCCGACACTCCTGTCCGACGCCTTTGACTTGGTCTTCTCCTGGAGCGACGCTTCATGCACTCAAGTGCCGGATTCTCAAATCAAAGTCAAAATCAAAATCAAAGTCAAAGGCGTCGGACAGGAGTGTCCGACCCACACGGTCTCAGTAAATGGTGTAGCCGGGGGCTGGCGTCCGCAGATCGGGCTTCGATGCCAGCAGCAGTAGCGCTCCCATCTTCTTGAACGCGCGTAAATCCTCCAGGCTGTGGAAGGACTTGGTCTGGTAGTCATCCGGGGTAGGTGTGTCGTCCGGGATGCGCCGCGCTTCGACGTTTTCGAACGCGTGCTTCTTCAAGAGCTCGACATACTCTGACTCGGAAAGCACGTGCACCGGCACTTTCAGCTTGTCTACCCATTGCAGCGAGTAGGGGTTATCGCGATACAAATTGATCAGAATGAACAAGCGCCCGTGCGGCGCCATGACCCGGAAAAGCTCGGACAGCGCCCGGTCCTGGTCTGCATAGTAGTAAAAAGATTCCACCGACAAGACTTTGTCGAAGAAGTTCTCTTCCCATGGAATCTGCTGCGCCGATCCCCACACATACAAAATATTTTCAAAGTCTTTCGAGGAGGCACGGGCCTGCCGAACCATTTCGTCGGATACATCGAGACCTACGACCTGGCCAAAACCTTCAGGCCCATCGCCCACCAAACGCGAGAGCAACCGCGTCGCCCACCCCGAGCCGCAACCCAGATCAAGCACGCGCTCGCCAGGGCGCAGGTCCATCAACCGCAGCGTTTTCTCGGTGATGTCGAGATGGTGGTTTTCCATCTTCTCGCCTTCACCGGCCAGCGCCCAGCGATTGAATTCAAGCTGTAGCTTCTCATCGGGAGTGGGAGGTTTCTCGGGCATGCGACATATCTTAACGCCATAGATGCCGACGGGGGGCGGACGCTCTCGTCCGCCCGGCCGGGCGAAGCCCGGCAGGAGTTTCATTTGCGCATGCGAAAATCAGGCGAGCTTCGCTTGCCCGCCCGGACGAGGGCGTCCGAGCCTACATGGTTCGAGCGACGGTGGTTCGAGGCGCATGGTTCGATCGCTGTACATGTGCTACATTTGCCATCCTTATGAGCTCAACCCCGCAGCCGGAGCCTGACCCGGAGCCACTTTACTGCCCCCGGTGCAGCCAGGAAGTTACCGACCCGCTGACTTGCGGTGACTGCTCGGCCGTCATCTGCCGACGCTGTGGGACCCCGCTGGAATCTCCCGACGAACTGGGAATGGGATAATAATGAGCCTGCCTTCGGTCTCTCCACCCTCCACCGCGAAATCCGAATCGCCCAGCCTGGTTCGCGGACTCAGCCTGCTCGACTCCGTTCTTCTGCTGGTCGGAGGCATCATCGGCTCTTCAATTTTCCTGACGGCAAAAGACATTGCCGGCCCGCTGCCGCATCCGGTGCTTTTCCTGCTGGTCTGGGTTCTGGGCGCGGGCATTTCGCTGCTGGGATGTACCGCCTTTGCCGAACTGGGTTCGATGTTTCCTGACTCCGGCGGCCAGTATGTTTATCTGCGCGAGGCCTACGGGGACCTTCCCGCATTTCTCTATGGCTGGATGCTGTTCAGCGTCGCCAACGGCGGCACCATCGCGGCGCTCTCGGTGGCATCGGCCGCGTACCTGGGCGGAATTGTCCCGGCGATTTCCCAGGAACACGTCCTCTTCGCCGCCGCGGGAATCGTTCTCACCCGCGCACACATCGTCGCGCTAGTTGCGATCTTCATCGTGACCTGGATCAACGTGGTCGGACTGCGCTGGGGTACGGTCCTGCAAAATCTGGCCACCTGGGCGAAGTTTGCCGCCATGGCCGCCTTCGTAATTTTAGGCTTCGCCATCGGCAAGGGCGATTGGCATCACTTCGTTGCTGCTCCCGGACAAAGCCTATCTCTGGGATTGAGCTCCGGGCAGCTGGTCTCCGCGTTCGGGGTAGCGCTGATCGCAGTCTTCTGGGCCTACGACGGCTGGGTGTATATCACGTGGGTTTCGGGTGAAGTCAAAGACCCGCGCCGCAATGTGCCGCGGGCCATGGTTCTCGGAGTCGTCGCCGTCGGAATCATTTACGTGGCGATGAACATGACTTACGTATACGCCCTGCCGCTGGGCGAAATCGCAAAACACGAAATCATCGCGCACTCCGCCGCGGTTGCCCTATTTTCTCCGGCGGCTGCGGTGTGGCTGTCGGCTCTGATTGCGGTGTCCTGTTTCGGCGCCATGGCCAGCTGCACCATGAGCGGGGCGCGGGTGTACTTCGCTATGGCTCGCGATGGCGCATTCTTCCAGAAGATGGCCGAGGTCCATCCCAAGTGGCGGACGCCCGCATTCAGCCTGATCGGTCAGGGCATCTGGGGTGCGGTGCTGACTCTGAGCGGGCGTTATGACCAGCTCTACACCTACGTGATGTTCGGCATGGTGCTGTCTTACACGCTCACCGTGATCGGCTTGTTCATCCTGCGCTGGAAGCGTCCCGAGCTTCCCCGACCCTACCGCTGCACCGGATATCCCTGGCTGCCCGCAATCTATGTGCTGATCGGCGGCGCCTGGACGCTGAACACCATCATCACACGACCGACCGAGGCTTTCTGGGGCGCTGCAATCGTGTCGATTGGTGTACCCGGATATTTGTACTGGAAGCGGCTGAGCAGGAATGCGCCGCGCATTTCCTGATGCCTCCAGCCAACCCTGGCGTCATGCTGAGGGACTTCAGTCCCGAAGCATCTCGCGTGTGCCCGGACGGCTGCCTACGCCGCAGATCCACTGCACGCCAGATCCTTCACCCGGTTAAGACCGGATTCAGGATGACGTCTGTGTGAGAGTCAGGGCGGACCATAGTTGGCATCCGCTCGCCTTGTCTTTACAATCACCTGACTAACGAATCGCCCATCCTTTGCTGGGGCCTTGGAGAATTTCATGACTGACCCTCTTCTGATCGCCAAGGGGGACAATCCGCTGTACTTGTTGCCCGGCATGTCGAACCGGCACGGCCTGGTTGCCGGGGCGACCGGCACCGGCAAAACTGTCACGCTGCAAGTGATGGCTGAAAGCTTCAGCCGCGTCGGCGTGCCGGTTTTCGCCGCCGATATAAAGGGCGACCTTTCTGGGATCAGCCAGGCGGGAAATGACAATCCCAAACTGCAGGACCGGATAAAAAGGTTGGGCCTGGCTGACTTCGCGTTTAGTGGTTCTCCAGTCACCTTCTGGGACGTCTTCGGCGAGCAGGGCCACCCCGTCCGCGCCACCATTTCGGAGATGGGCCCACTGCTCATCAGCCGCATCCTGAATCTGAACGACACCCAGTCCGGCGTCATGGCTCTCGTCTTCAAAATTGCCGATGACAGCGGCCTTCTGCTGCTTGACCTGAAAGATCTGCAAGCCATGCTGCAGCACGTTGGCGATTCGGCCAAAGACTTTCAGACCCAGTATGGCAACATCTCGCCCGCCAGCATCGGCACCATTCAGCGCTCCCTGACTGCATTGCAGCAGCAGGGCGGCGAAAAGTTTTTTGGCGAGCCTGCGCTGAATTTCGACGACCTGCTGCAAACCGATACCAGCGGACGCGGCGTCATCAACATACTGGCCGCCGACAAGCTCATGGAGTCGCCGCAGCTCTATGCGACCTTCCTGCTGTGGATGCTGTCGGAATTGTTTGAGAAGCTGCCCGAAGTCGGCGACCCGGAGAAGCCGAAGCTGGTTTTCTTTTTCGATGAGGCCCACCTGCTGTTCACCGATTTGCCCTCAACCCTGCAGGCCAAAATCGAACAGGTGATCCGCCTCATTCGCTCCAAGGGCGTGGGCGTTTATTTTGTCACGCAGAATCCGCTGGACGTGCCCGAGGTCGTCTTGGGGCAGCTGGGCAACCGGGTCCAGCACGCGCTCCGCGCTTTCACTCCCAAAGACCAGAGAGCCGTGCGTGCCGCGGCCCAGACGTTTCGAACCAACCCCAAGCTGAATGTTGAGACCGTCATCACCGAACTTGCAGTCGGCGAGGCCCTGGCTTCTTTTCTTGACGAAAAAGGAACGCCGGAAGTGGTCGAACGCGCCCTGGTGTGCCCACCCCACAGCCAGATCGGCCCTATCACCCCCGCGCAGCGGCAGCAGATCATCCGCGGCTCCGTCGTGTTTGGTGTGTACGAAAAAACCGTCGATCGCGATTCGGCATACGAGCGGCTAAAGGGCAAAGCGCAAGCGTCAACGGCGACCGCTCCTAATCAAGCGCCGCAGGACAAGCCGTGGTATGAAAACCTCCCGTCTCTCGGCCTTCCTTCCAGTCTTGGCGGGGGCGGGCGACGCGGCGACACCGTGGTGGATGCGATGATGAAGAGTGCGGCGCGATCCATCGGCAGTTCCGTAGGACGCCAGATTATTCGCGGCGTGCTGGGATCGCTTCTCGGTGGAAGCAGTCGCCGCTGAGGTTACAGTCTCCGTCTAACTGTCCGATATTCGCGGGCACCGTACACAATAGTGGACGACACCAGACCAGCCGCCGACGCCACAACCCTGAATATCGGGCACGAAACCTCCGCTGACCAGGACACTCAGAATCAACCCAAGCGGGTAATGGGCTTCCGCGACCTCGTTCTGTTCTACGTGGTCACTGGCATTAGCCTGCGCTGGATTGCAACCGCTGCCGCCGCCGGGCCCAGTTCGATCGTCATCTGGATCGGGGCTTGGCTGGTTTTCTACATCCCGCTGGCGTTCTCCGTCGTGGAGTTGTCGTCCCGCCATCCTGACGAAGGCGGGCTTTACGTCTGGAGCAAGAAAGCGTTCGGAGATTTTTCCGGATTCATGTCGGCCTGGGCATATTGGACCAGCAATCTGCCCTATTTCCCCGCCGTGCTTTATTTCGCCGCCAGCAACGTAATTTACATGCGGCAGAGCGCCTGGGGACATCTCTCTAACGACGCCACCTTCTACATCATTTTTTCGCTACTCACATTGACGCTCGCCACGGTGGTAAACGTGGTCGGCCTGGACGTTGGCAAGTGGCTGCACAACGTAGGCGCGATTGCCATGTGGATTCCGGCGGTGATCGTCATCGTGATGGGCGGAATTGCGTGGCACCGCTTTGGGTCGGCCAATGCGTTCACCTTGCACACCATGACGCCGAGTATTCACTTCAAGGACATTATTTTCTGGTCGTTGCTGGTATTCGCCTTTGGAGGATGCGAAGCCGGCTCATTCCTTGGCGGGGAAATCAAGAATCCGGGGCGCACCATTCCCTGGGCGGTGTTTGCGGCGGGTGTCACCGTGGCATTCTGCTACATCATTGGAACTCTCGGCGTGCTGGTAGCGCTGCCGTCGACGGAAGTCAGCAACCTGCAAGGCCTGGTACAGGCGATCGCGAAGACGGTCGAGCGTGTTGGATATTTCTGGACGCTGCCGCTGGCGGCGTTCCTGATCGCGTTGAGCAACGTCGGCGCCGCCGCCGCCTATCTGGCCGCGGTGGCCCGGTTGCCATTCGTTGCCGGCATCGATCATTTTCTGCCACCCGCATTTGGCACGCTCCATCCGCGCTGGAAAACTCCCTGGGTCGCTCTGTTCACACAATATTTTGTCGGGATACTGTTCATCTTTCTCGGACAGGCCGGAACCAATGTCAAAGGCGCTTACGATGTGTTGGCGAGCATGACCGTCATTGTCTACTTCATTCCCTATCTGTACGTTTTTGCCGCCATGATCAAGTTGCAGCGGGAGCCTGCCGGCCCGGAGGTAATTCGGGTACCGGGAGGGAAACCCGTCGCTGTGTTGATCTCTGTGATCGGGCTGCTCACGACCACTGCCACCATTCTGTTGTCGGTCGTGCCGCCGGCGGATGATCCCAACAAGCCGCTGGCCGTGCTGAAAATCGTTGGAGGCACGGCCGCGTTGATGGCCGCGGGCGGCTGGATTTATTTGGCTGGAAAGAAGAAAGCCTCTGGCACGAGCCATGTGGGACCGGGTCTCTGACCCGGTCAAGCCGAGCGAAGTTCGGCTACCTCATTGACCACGGAAAACCCTGTCGAGCTGCGCTCGACCTTGACGGGCCCCTTCGACTCCGCTCAGGACAGGCTCCGACCCGTCCCCACACAACCTGTTTAGACCGGCGTCGCCGTCTTCCTCTCCGGATTGAAGAACGGCATCTTCACAATTTTTGCCGTCACCTGCTGGCGCATGGCCTCGATGGTGATTTCCATCTGCAGCTTGGTGCCGATTTGTGAGTGGGCCGTGTCCACACTGGCTAGCGCGATCATTTTCTTTAACACTGGCGACCATGTGGTAGTCGTGGCCTTGCCTACCTGTTTTTCACCCAGATATACGGGAACGGCCACACGAGAGGCTTGGCTGGGCGCCGCCGGCGTGAGTCCGAATTCTTCGTAGCGCGCTTCGACTTCGGGCCAATCGATTTCCAGTCCCACGAACTGCCGTGGCACACCCTGCTTCTGCTGCTTCACCAGCGCTGCCTTGCCGATAAAATTTTCTTTGTCGAGGTGGATCATCTTGCCAAAGCCCAGTTCGTAGGGAGAATATTTCTGCGACTCGATCAGCGCCTTCTTCGCGCTGGTGTAGTCCACTTCGATCAGCAGCAGGCCGGCTTCGACCCGGGCCACGTCCAGCGCCAGCATCCCGGCGGCATGAATGTCGAACTGCTTGCCCTTTTCCATCACCGCGTCCCAGACCTTCACCGCATCGTTCCACGGGACCCAGATTTCATAGCCCAGATCGCCGGTGTATCCGGTGCGCGAGATGTCCACGTAAACGTTGCCAATCTTTCCTCGCGTCATGCGAAAGTATTTCAGGTTGGCGATATCTGCTGTCTCGGCGACCGCCTTCAGCAGCTCGCCGGACGTGGGCCCCTGCAAGGCCAGCGCGGCGAGTTGTTCCGAAATATCTTCGACCTGCACGTCCATGTTCAAACCGTTTTGCCGGAACCAGCGCAGGCTGGGGTCGGCGGCGGTCCACCTGTACTTGTTTTCTTCCAGACGCGTGATGGTGCCATCGTCGATCACGTTCCCCTGCTCGTCGCACCAGCAGCAATAAATCACCTGTCCCACTCTCACTTTGGTGATATCGCGGGTGATGATCCGGTTCACCAGCTTGGTGGCATCCTTGCCCGTGATCAGATACTTGTAGAGTGGCGAAATATCGATAAGCGCGGCCGCATTGCGGATGGCGTTGTACTCGTGCTCGTGATGCACTTCGTACACGCTG
>JAIQFF010000027.1 GCA_020073395.1 Terriglobia bacterium | reverse complement strand
AACGGATGATGTGATTGTTCATGCTGCCGGTCGGTCCCAGGCGATTGTGCAGCCGCAATAGCAAGTAGGTGTTGTCAATACGCAGCGATTTGGTGGGTCGCACGGTCAGGGTCGCGTTGACGCTGGTTCGCCCCGCCAAAAACGGCGCCACGTTATCGGGCGAGTCATAGTTGATGCGGCTGCCAAAACGGTAGTCCAGTTGAAAGGAAACCGGCCGGTACAGGCTGGTCATAAACTCGACTTCGGTGGTGTGGCGAACAAACTTTTGATTGCGCGTCAGGATGCTGAAATCCCTCGGTCGCAGCAATTCCATCTCTTTCGCGTAGTACACGTTGACGAAAGTCTGGCCGGCAAACTCCGTTTTCAGGGCCGGGAAGTAGCCTGAGTTCAGGTAGTTCCCTTCGTGATCGAAGGTGTGGTAAACCTCCATCTGCGGTCCCCAGGAGATCAGGTGCTTGCCTTCGGGACGAAAGCTGTATTGCACCCGGTGATAGAGATTGTGAATGTCAGGCTGCGGATCAAAACCGGTGAAGGTGCGAAATCCGTCGCTGCGGTCGGCGTAGTCCATAAAGTAGTTCAGCTTGCGCCCATCGCGCTGCAGAGTGACCTCCGCAGCAGGGCCGGCGAGATAGGTCCCGAGGGTGCAGGCGCTGTTCTGAGGGTCGCTGCACAGCGTAGAACTCACCACGCCCTGAAAACCGGCCACCCAGTTGGAATTAAGCTTGAGGCGGCCGTCGATTCCGCCCACCCGGTTGAAATACGGCCCGACTTCGCGATCGGTGAACATCACTCCCAGCGAAGACTGGCTTCCGATATCGCGGCTGACGCGTCCTACCGCGAAGTAGGCATGCTTTCCGAACAGTGAGTTGTCCGGAGCCACCTCTGCGCCCGGGGAGGCATCATCGGCCACCAGCATCCCCACGGTCCACGGTCCATCCTTGCCCGTCAGACGCACGCCCCATTGGGGATCTACAATGCGGCGCGTGAACAGCAGGGGAATGGGAGTCTGGAAATAATTGGCATTCTCCAGGAAGAACGGGCGCTTCTCCGGGAATTGCACCTCGAAGCGCTGGTTGACCGTGACCTGCGGTTCGTCCGATTCAACCTGGCTGAAATCGGGGTTCGCAGTCGCGTCCAGCACGAACTTGTCTTTCAGCACGGCCTTTGTGTCCAGACCGATTTGCCCAAAGGTATCGCGCTGCGTGAACTTGGGATGGTCCACATCTCGCAGATCAAGGTCCCGGAACGAGCGAAAGATCCCGTACGGAATGAGCTGAAAATTGTGTCCCGGCGAAATATGTTCAAGTCCGGTCGCGTCGGCTTCCTGATTCAGGCGGCCCGTGATCCGGCTCGAGTATTGCGGCCAGAATGAGCTTTCATTGTTGCGCTGGATGTTCCGGTTTAGCAGGATTCCCCAGGTCTGGGGATCATTGGAGGCAAAGCGAAGGCTACGAAAGGGAATTGCCATCTCGACCATGAAACCTTCCGGGGTGAGTTTCGCATCCGTGTTAAACACGGTGTCGAAAGAAAGGTCGAAGTCCCGGCCTTCGGTCCAGAGCGCATCGGCTTGCACGGCCAGGGCATTGGAAAAAAAGGCATAACCCCGGCGGTGATCGTGAAAAGTGTCCAGCACCAGTTCGACGGTGTCGTCGTCAAAAATGTCTTCGCGTCGCGAGAGCCGGGCACGGACCTTCTGCGGTTCCTTGTCGAAGCAGATGAAGATGACGTAAAGGTTCTTATCGTCGTAGCCGAGGTATGCCTCGGTGCGCTGCGAGACGGGTTCTCCGTCGCTCGGAACGCGCTGTTTGAAACCGTCGATCCGGGTCAGTTTGCCCGCCCATGCCGGGATGGGTTTCATCTGCAGAAAGTCTCCCAGTTGGGGCGGAGTGTTGACCCGCGGGATGGTGACTTGACCAAAGCTCGGCTGGGGCGCCGCAAAAAGCGCGCCGGGCAGGCATGAGATGATGATCGCCGCCGCACACCAGAGACTTTGCTTTACCCCAGGCAAGCTCGCCCCCCTGTCAACCATCCGAGAATTGTTGGGTTAGACGTGGGCGAGCACGCCAGGTCACTCAGAACGCATTCCCAGAATGTAAAATGTTGTGACGCTAGACAGGAGCTTTGGAATTTCGCACGGCGCGGAATGTCATCTCCTGGGCGCGGCTTCGAGTTCGCCGCTTCCAGGCGTAGAACAGTCCGGCGTAGGTGTCTGTGATGTACGAGTCGCGGCTGATATCCAGAAGGTTGGCAGTGCGGTCAATCCAGCGCGCCGGGCCTTCAATCTCGCCGAAGAACCCGATAGGTGTTTCATCCAGGACCACGTGGCCCTTGCCGTCGCTCCACTCCGCACGGAATTTTTCGTAGCGGAAGGAGGGCAGGTAGCCCAGTGCCTGCAGGATCTTGTGGAATTGCTCGCCATCTTCAATTCTGGTTTGCGTCTCGACCCGGCTCTTGTGCCGAGACACCTTGCCCTTGGCTTTGTGGGTCAGCAGCCAACTGGACCCGTATTTGCGCAGCCGCAACAGTTCCCCCCGTTTTCGCAGCCTCTGGCCAGGAAGATCATACAGAGTGTTGCTCTCGTGCGTGCGTCGGGTCACCTGCCGGAAGCCGGCTGCTCGCAGCCGCCGCGCCAGGGCGCGAGCATCATCCACACGAAACTTAATCTCGATTTCCTGGGACATAGTTAAGCCGTCGGACGGCGGACTTCGGCTCCCCCCACTTCGTTCGTGATGAGGTCCAAGGTCCGGCGCCTGACGTCAGCTCTACGAAAATGTGGGCAGCTTCACTAAATCATCACGCGGGACCGGCTCCAGCGGATTGCCGGCTTTGCGCCAGGCGGCCAGCCCACCCACGATCACGAACGCGTTGAAGCCTTCTTCCCGCAGCATGTGCGCCACCCGGGCGCTGGTCGCTTCGCGCGCTCAAGTACAGTAGACAAAAATGTCTTTGTCCTTGGGTATGTTTTTGAGCTCGTCCTTCAGGTTGTTCGGCTCGATCCGGATCGATCCTTTGATGCGCGCTGCCTCGGCGTCGTAGTAACCGTGGCTGCGGACATCCATGAGCAGGATTTTGTCTTTGTCTTCCGACGCCAGTCGCCGCGTCACTTCTTCCACCTGTATCCGGGGTACGACTCTGTACACGGCGTGTTTGCGATAAAGCCAGACCCGGTACAGGGCATAGCCGATGAGGGCGAAGACGGTCACTGCTTCGACGGCACGGCCGGCGGTTTGAAAACCACGCATCACTGAAACCAGAAAATCGCGGAACAAAAAGCCGACAGCAATATAGACCGTCGCGTAAAGTGTCGCTCCCACGACATCGTGCCGAAAAAAAGTGTCCAACGGCATTTTCATGCTTCCCGCCAGCGGCGGAGCCATGGTGTTGATGCCGGGGATGAATTTGGCGAACAGTAAGGTGGCCTTGCCGCGCTTATAGAACGATTCGGCCGATCGCAGGATGCAGGTTTCGGGGTTGACCGACAGTTTACAGAGAAAACCGAGCAGGCCCCACCCCATGTATCGTCCCGCCACGAACAGGAGGGTATCGCCAATCACCATGGCCAGCAGTGCCAGCAACAGAATCCGGTACACGCTGAGCACTCCGGAGGCAGCGGCCGCGCCGCCCGCAACCAAGGCCACGGCTGCAGGAACAGGCAATCCTAGAGCTTCGGCAAGCACGATAACGAACACCAGAATGTATCCATGATGTCCGATAAGTGAGAGTAATTGTTGCATTCATGGGCCAACAGCCGGCTGCGTTAGTATAAAGAAAAAGGGCGGCCCTTGCCGCCCTCCGGTGCTGCAGTTCGGCACAGCTACTTTGACATGTTGTCCATCTTGTCCATTTTCTCGGCCTTGAGCATCTTGACGCTCATGACGTGAATCTGGCCTTTGTCGGCGTACACGTGCGCGCTTACTTCCACGTGATGGCCTTCATGTCCCTTCAGGGTCTCCGGATTGACCACGTCCCACGACTTCTTGTCCTTATCGGAGACAAAAGTCAACTTGTCGCCGTCAGCCTTCACCGTTCCCTTGATGTTCTTCAGTGGGGCCGGTGCAGCTTTGGCCATTCCACTGTCCTTTGACATGTCCTGAGCGAAGCCCGCCACGGCAAACATGACGGAAACAGCCAGTGCGAGAACCAATAGCTTCTTCATCGTTTGATCTCCTCCTGGATTGGGCATTGGATGTACGTCTGATGCCTATGAGATGTACGGCGCCGGGAGAAGAAACGGATTTCCTGGATTGACGATGAGTGATTTTATTCGTATCGGCGGCAGAGAGAGGTCAGGCGATGAGCTTGTCCCGCAGTTCAAGTGATGGGCTAAGTCGCAAGCGCTAACCACATATCCCTGCTACTTTTCTCTTGCCACCACAAAATCCGGCGCCCACAACAAGGCCCGCTTGAACTCGCTGTCAGGGAAACTGCAGATCGCGTTTCGCGCCAGGGTAGCGTACTGGAGGGCGCGCGCGTTGGCCGCTTCGAGCGATCCGTAGCGCTCCAGAATTCCGATGATTTCGCGATGCGTGACTCCGTCGAAGGCGCGCTCTTGCACCACGGTCTCGATCATCTTGCGTTCGCGCGGCGTACAGCGTTCCAGGGCATGGATCACCGCCATCGTGACCTTGCCCTCTCGCAAGTCGCTGGCCACGGGCTTTCCCAGGACTTTCTCCGACGCAGTCAGGTCAAGCACGTCGTCCACGATCTGAAATGCCATCCCCAGGTCGCGTCCGTACTGCCCCAGACTCTCTTCCTGCTCGGGAGTAGCTCCGCCCAGAATTGCGCCCATCCGCATGCACACCGAAAAGAGGCAGGCAGTCTTGCGGAAGATCAAATCAAAATGCTCGTCGAGCGAGATGAGCTTGCCCAGTTTTTCCATCTGCAGCAGCTCGCCCTCGACCATCTGCTGGGTCAGTTCGATCAGGGTGTCGAGAACGCGGAAGTTGCGCTCCTGGACCGCGACCTTGAAGGCCTGCATGTAGAGCCAATCGCCGGCCAGCACGCATTTGGAGTTGCCCCATTGCGTGTTGGCCGCGGGCCGGCCGCGCCGCGTCTGGGCCTCGTCAATGATGTCGTCGTGCACCAGTGTGGCGGTGTGAATGATCTCGACCACCGCGCCCAGGCGGATGGCACCGCGTCCCTGATAATTGAATAACTTCGCGGCCAGCAGCAACAGCGCGGGACGGATGCGTTTGCCTCCGCCATTCCTCAGGTATTCGCCAATCTCGGTGATGGCTTCGACGCCCGAAACGGTGTCCCGCCCGAACTCGCGCTCAATGGCGGCGAGGTCCTCGCGCAGAAGCTCGAAGAATTCCTTTCCGTTGATGGCGGCGGGCACGCTCAATTTTGATTCCCTAAGAACCCTGCATCTTCTTCACCACGGAGACACAAAGGCACGGAGAAAATATAAGGCGCGACCTTCCTAAAACTGGCTGACTGATCCGCCTTATCGGATTGGATTTCCATGCATCGCATTTCTCAGTGTCTGCGTGTCTCCGTGGTAGATCGTTAATTCGTCCGGTAATTCGTAAACTGCATGTCGATCCCGAAATCCTGCTGTTTTAGCAAAGCGATGACCTCCTGCAAAGTATCGCGGTCCTTGCCGCTTACCCGCACCAGGTCCCCCTGAATTGACGCTTGCACCTTGTTTTTCGACGTCTTGATCAATTTCACAATTTCTTTGGCCTTTTCCATCGGGATACCCTGCTGCAAGGTGATCTTCTGCTTGGCGGTGCCTCCCAGGGCCAATTCGACAGCGCCGTGCGTCAGCCCTTTCAGCGGCACGCCGCGTTTCGCCAGCTTTTGCTGAAGCACGTCGCTCACCGATTTCAGTTTATATTCATCGACCGAGTGCAGGACGATCGCGTCCTTACCCTCAAGCTCGATCTTGGACTTGGAATCCTTCAAATCGAAGCGGGTATGAATTTCTTTCGTCGCCTGCTGGATGGCGTTCGAGACCTCTTCCAGATTGATCTTACTCACGATGTCGAAAGTGTTTTCGGGCATGTTCGCGGCGCCTTCTGAAAACTATGAAAATGTAACCTCTGAGGTTACCAGAAGAAAGCGGTTTTAGCGCCGCAGTTCTTTGGTTGTATGTCGGGAGTCCCTCCCCTTTTCCATGGCGTCATCCTGAGGGACTTCAGTCCCGTGGAGCCTGCCGTGAGCGAAGTCGAAGGGATCTGGCGGGCATCGGTTCATTGCGAGCCCACTGCTGCATCCCCACTTCACGCCAGATGCCTCGCAAGCTCAGCATGACGCCTTCGCAGAAAGGGTCTTCAAAAATTGAGCCTTATATTTCGGCGGATTCAGGGAGTTTGAAAAAGGTGTAGAAGTTGCGCGCAGTTTGCCTTCCGGCCTCTTCCGTCGAAAGTCCTCGGATCTCGCCCAGTTGCCGGGCAACCTCCCTTACAAACAGCGGCTCGTTGCGCTTGCCGCGGTGCGGCACTGGTGCCAGGAAGGGCGAGTCGGTTTCGATCAGCATTCGCTCCAACGGGACTTCTTTAGCGGCGTCGCGTATCGGCTGTGCTTTAGGGAAGGTTATGTTGCCGGCGAAGGAAATCATGAAGCCAAGATCGAGCGCCCGTTTCGCGTACGGCCATGTCCCGGTGAAGCAGTGCAGAATTCCTCCCAGCCCGCCGGCTCTCCAGTGCTGTTCCAGAAGGCCGAGGCAGTCATCCCAGGCATTATCGCTGCCGGCGGAGGGGCGACAGTGAATGACAATCGGCAGTTTAGCCGCTCGCGCCAACTGTATCTGCCGCAAGAAGACTTGTTGCTGCAGGTCGCGCGGCGAGTGATCGTAAAAGTAATCGAGCCCGATTTCGCCCCAGGCAATGACCTTGGGCCGTCTCGCCAATTGTTCAAGTTCCTGAAAGTCGGCATCGGTCGCCAGTTTGGCTTCATGGGGATGGATCCCGATGGTGGCCAGTATAAATTCGTGCTGCTCGGCTAGTTGAACGCCGCAGTCCAGTGACCCGGGGCCCGTTCCGCTGCCAATGGCGACGATCTTTTCAATGCCGCCGTCCCGTGCCCGGGCGATCATTTGATCGCGGTCGGCGTCGAATTGCTCCATCTCGAGATGGGCGTGGGAGTCTATGAACACAGTCGTTAGTCGTTGGTCATTGGCAGCGGCCGTGTGGGTACGGGTCTCTGACCCATCCAAGCCGAGCAACGCTCGGCTGGCTTTTTCTCGATCACCCAGGACCCTGCCCCGCCTACTTCAGCCTGGTCCCCACCGGCACATCCTCCAAGAACGATGCCAGCACCGGCTTCCCGCCTTCCGGAGATGCGGCGACGATCATTCCATTCGACTCCAGACCGCGCAACTTCCGCGGCGCCAGGTTCACAACGATCACGACCTTGCGCCCCACCAGTGTCTCCGGTGCATAAGCCTCGGCAATGCCGGCCACCACCTGGCGAACTTCGGTACCGAGATCAACTTCGAGGCGCAGCAACTTGTCGGTCCCTTTCACTTTCTCTGCCACCTTCACTTGACCCACGCGCAGTTCTACTTTGGCGAAGTCTTCAATGCTGATCTTGCCATCGGGGACAATGGCGGCAGGCGCGGGAGCATTCGCCGGTGCGGCGGGAGCAGCGACAACTTTCTTGGTCTTTGCTTCTTCGATCGTCTTTTCTTCAGCTGCTTCGGTCGCACTGCGTCCCTGCTCTTCCATTTGCTGCATCCTTTCAATCGTGCTCTTGTCAGCGCGCGGAAAGACGGACTGAACCTCGCCGAGCCTCGTTCCCAATTTGAGCTGTCCCCATTGCAGGTCCGACAGCGGAAACTTCCGGATGTCTCCCAGCCCCAGCTGTCCCCAGATCTTCGCCGTGGCTTCGGGTATCACGGGATGCGCGAGCGCGGTTACGATGCGAAGGGCTTCGGCGCTGGTGTAGAGAATGGTGGCGAGACGCGAGCGGCTTTCGTCGTCCTGCTTCTCGCCCAACGCCCAGGGCTGAGTCTCGACGATATACTTGTCCACCGCACCCACCAAGCTCCAGGCCACTTCCAGAGCGCGCGAAAACTGGCACTGGTCAAAGAGACTGTTGAATTCCGTAATCGTTTGCCGCGCCGCGTCAGCAACGGCATGCTCTTGCCCGGTCAGAGTTGCGGCGCGCGAGGGATAAGGTACCTCACCCTTGAAATAGCGCGTGATCATGGTCAGCGTGCGGCTGGTCAGATTGCCTAGTCCGTTGGCCAGATCGGCGTTATAACGTTGCACCAGCGCGTCGAAGGAGAACGATCCGTCCTGCCCGAAGACGATTTCGCGCAACAGAAAGTAGCGCAACGCGTCGGAGCCGAGCACGTCGAGAATGGTCTCCGTTCGCACGATATTCCCGCGCGACTTCGACATCTTGCTTTCCTCGAACAACAGCCAGCCGTGCGCCATGATCCGCTGCGGTAAAGGCAATCCCGCGGCCATCAGAAACGCCGGCCAGTAAACGCAGTGGAAACGCACGATCTCCTTGCCAATCATCTGCACGTCGGCGGGCCAATATTTGTCGTACTTTGCTGTATCGGCGGACCCGTAGCCCAGCGCCGTGATGTAATTCGCCAGCGCATCCCACCAGACATAGATGACGTGCTTGGGATCGTCAGGCACCGGAATGCCCCAGGAGAGGGTGCTGCGGCTGACCGAAAGGTCGCGCAGGCCAGAGCGCACGAACGACATCACCTCGTTGCGTCGCGTCTCCGGACGGATAAAGTCAGGTTGGCTGGTGTACAGCTCGAGCAGTTTGTCCTGGAAGGCCGACAGCTTGAAGAAATAATTCTCTTCTTTCACAGTTTCCGTTGGGCGTCCACATTCGGGGCAGGGTGCGCCGGGGCCGACGACATCTACGTAAAGTTCGTCAAAAACGCAATACTGGCCGGTGTAGCTGCCTTTGTAGATGTAGCCGTTGTCGCGAATGCGGCGCCATAGGGCCTGCACGCCCTGCTTGTGTTTGTCGGACGTGGTGCGGATGAAATCGTCGTAGGTCAGTCCCATCCGGTCCCAAAGCGAACGGAACTCGGCGGAAACTTCATTGGTGAGCTGCTGCGGAGTCTTTCCCGCGGCCTGCGCCGCGCGCTCGATCTTCTGCCCATGCTCGTCGGTGCCGGTTAAGAAGTAGGTATCAAAGCCCATGAGGCGCTGGCGCCGGGCAATGGTGTCGCAGGCAATCGTGGTGTAGGCGTGCCCGATGTGCGGACGCGCGTTCACGTAATAGATCGGGGTCGTGATGTAAAACTTTTTGCTCATTTGGGTTCTTGTGTTTGACCTTGGTAGCGCGGGCCGTTAACTTCTCAGGGCCTTCAAATAGGCTTCCATGGCTTCATTTATGACGCGCTTCAGCGGTACATGATGCTCGGCCGCGATTGTCTTGCAATCTTCATACTCAGGGGCGTAGTTGGTGACCGTGCCATTCATGCTGGCAATCTTCAAGCGTACGCCTCCCCAGCGGGTTGCTACCTCTACCCACTTTCGCGCCAACGTTTGACGCTGCTCCTCGCGCCGCCGCACCCCCAGCGTACTGGTCTCCGTGAAAATTATCTGGGTCAGCCGGGAAGCGTCTTCCGGTCTCGACAACACGGTCAGCAATATCCCTGGACGGTTCTTCTTCATCTGTACCGGCACGGCAAAAGTATCCAGGGCGCCGGCCTCGAGCAGTCGCTCGATGACGTAGCCGAACACCTGCGGATTCAGATCGTCGAGGTTGGCTTCGAGCACGCTGATGGTTTCCTGAGAAGTGTTCCCGGTAAGTCCCGCATGTGAGTCGCCAATGGTCAAACGAACTACGTTCGCATGCCCGGGAAAGTCTCGGGTACCGGCGCCATATCCGGACTTCTCAATCGTCATGGCCGGGAACTGCGCGAATCGTTTGGCCAGCGTCTTGACAATCGCTGCACCTGTCGGGGTGACCAGTTCCACCTGAATGCCGGAGGAATAAACCGGCGCGCCCTGCAACAACTGTACCGTGGCGGGAACCGGCACCGGCAGAACTCCATGGGCGCACTTTACCGTGCCCCCGCCAACATTCAGGGGGGAGCAAACAATTTCATCGACTGCCAACGCCTCGGCTCCAACCGCAGCGCAGACAATATCCACCATTGCATCCACGGCGCCCACTTCGTGGAAATGCACCTTCTCAATGTCGCTGTTGTGGATCTTGGCTTCCGCCGCGCCCAGCACCTCGAAGATGGCAACAGCGGCGCGCTTCGCCCCTTCGCTGATTCCTGTCTGACGAATTATCTCCCGTATCTCGGCCAAACCGCGCCCATGTTCATGTTGATCTGACTCATGCCGGTGTGGCGCCCCCGCCCGCGTGGCTTCCTGTACGGATTGGCTGTAGTTATGCTCGCGAAGCTCAACGTGCTCGGGCGCATGCTGATGTCCCTTTTCATGCCCGTGTTCATGTGTCTGTGCGAGACTCTGCTGTTCGAAGAAAACCTCCCGCGGCAATTCCTTTTCGCCGTTCACGAAGACATCGACTTTGGTCGCGCTGATGCCGCTGCGCTGCACCCTCGAAATTTCCAGGCGCGCTCCGATGTTTAGGGCCGCGACGGTGTCTTCGAAGAGCTTGGCCGGTACTCCCGCGTCCACCAGGGCGCCGAGAAACATGTCGCCGCTCATGCCGGAGAAGCAGTCGAGGTAGGCTATGCGCATGGGAAGACCGGTCGTTGGTTGTGCTGGCCCTTGGTCCTTGGTCATTGGGCTTCGGACGCCGCCATTAAATCAAGGAGCCGTGAACTCCGCGGCCAACGACCAACGACTAAAGACAGTTTTCATCATAGGGAAGCCAGCATTTGCCGTCAAACCTTGCGACCTCGCGTGGTTTGTTACAATCACTCTTTTCTTCAACAGCTTAGGGGAATTCTTGTATCGCCATCTCGAACGACGGCTGGCCCAACACGTACGCGAATTTCTGCGTCGCACCTACGATCTGGATCTGCCGAAAATCGTCATCGAACAGCCCCCCAAAGTGGAGTTCGGCGAGTACGCCTTGCCGCTGGCTTTCGAGCTGGCCAAAAAGCTGCGCAAGGCCCCGCGAAAGATTGCGGAGGAGATTGTCAACGGAATCGGCCCTAGCCCCGGCTTTGAGAAGCTGGAATTAGCGGGCGCAGGCTATATCAACGCCCGGCTCAGGCGCGAAGAGCTGGCCGCAACCCTTATTGCCGACGAACAGCCGCGGGCCGACGCCCCTCCCGGCAAGATTCTGGTCGAGCACTCCAGCATAAATCCCAATAAAGCGGCCCATGTCGGCCACCTGCGCAACGCCATTCTCGGCGACACCTTTGTCCGGCTGCTGAAGTTTGCCGGAAGAGAAGTGGACGTCCAGAATTACATCGACAACACCGGCGTGCAGGTTGCCGACGTAGTGGTGGGATTTCTAAACATTGAAAAGAAGTCGCGCGCGGAGATCGAACAGCTGGCGCGCCAGCCGCGCTTTGACTACTACTGCTGGGACCTCTATGCGCGCGTCTCGCAGTGGTACGCCGAGGACCAGCAGAACTTGCAGGTCCGTCAGCAGGCGCTGCACGCTATCGAAGAGGGCAACAATGAAAGCGCAGCCGTCGCCGACGTAATTTCCATCGCCGTCCTGCGGCGTCACCTCGAGACCATGGATCGGCTCGATATCGAATACGACTTCCTGCCGCGGGAGAGCGAGATCCTCCATCTTCATTTCTGGGATGCGGCTTTTGCCAAGCTGAAGGAAGGCGGCGTACTTTCCTTTGAAACGGAGGGGAAGAATAAAGGTTGCTGGGTGATGCGCCGGGCGGGGACGGCAAAAGCCGAAACCGCACCGGCCGCTGCGGGCGCGGAGACAGACGAAGTCGCCGAGGAAGACCAGAAGGTCATCGTTCGTTCCAACGGGACAGTTGGTTATGTGGGCAAAGACATCGCTTACCATATGTGGAAGTTCGGACTGCTGGGCCGCGATTTCGGTTATCGCAAGTTCTATCGCTATCCCAACGGGCATGATTGCTGGATTTCTACCGCGGTGGGCGCGCTGGACCATCCCCATTTCGGCAGCGTGTCGGAAATCTACAACGTGATTGACGCTCGCCAGGCGGAGGCGCAGAACACGGTCATCGAAGCTCTGCGTGGGCTGGGTTACAACCAGCAGGCCGACCACTACACGCACTTTTCGTATGAGATGGTTGCACTCACGCCGCGTTGTGCCGCGGAACTGGGCTACCAGCTTTCCGATGAAGACAAGAGCCGCCCGTACATCGAAGTCTCCGGCCGCAAGGGATTTGGGGTAAAGGCTGACGACCTGCTCGACCGGTTGATCGCGTCAGCGAAGAACGAGGTGGACGCCCGCCATCCTCAACTGACGGAAGCCGAGCGCACGACGATCGCCACCCAGATTGCAGTCGGCGCCCTGCGTTATTTCATGCTCAAGTTCACCAAGTCGTCGGTGATCGCATTCGACTTCAAGGAAGCCTTGAGCTTTGAAGGCGAGACGGGTCCTTATGCACAGTATGCCGTGGTGCGAGCCGTCAACATCTTCCGCAAGGGCGGCTTCGATCCTGAAGAATTTGGCAGAAATGCGGCAGACCGCGTTTCGACCGACGACTTGGCCAGGCACCTAGCCGGGGACGCGGGAAACGAAATCTGGGAATTGTGGCTGGCCGCTGCCAAGACTTCCTACATCATCGATCAATCGATTGCTACCACCGAGCCCGCGTACCTGGCCAAGCACGCCTTCCAACTTGCCCAACTCTTCAATGCCTTCTACCACCGGCACCCGATCCTGAGTGAGGCGGACGAAGGTCGAAAGAAATTTCTGCTGGCCACCGTGGCCGTGGTCCGCCGCGAATTGACCCGGGTGTTGGCGGTCATGGGGATCAGCGTGCCGGCCGTAATGTGAGGCATCGTTCTTACTTGCCCACCAGCAACACTTCAAAACTACCTGGCAAAATCGCCGGCCGGGGATGAGGTTGCTCCGCCGTCGGAGCGGGAGGTGGCCCGAATTTCGCAGTCACCACGAAAATCTGGTGCTTCGCGGGATCGAGCGCCATGGTGCGTGCCCCGCGTTCAGTGGGAACATTCTCGGCGACGCTGAATTTGTCCGCCGAATCTTCATGTACCACCGTGAGCACGCCCTCACCGCAGGAAGCGAAGGCCAGTCCGGTCTCCGGATCGAACGCAGTTGCATCCACGCCCTGGCCGATCGGAAGGGTGGAGATGACTTTGCCGTTGTCCGCATCTACGATGGCCATCAGCTTATTGCCGCAACCGGAAAACAGCCGCCGATGCTTGCGATCGATGGCCAATCCGGTCGGCTCCTCACACGGCGCCAGCGGCCAGCGTGACTTTATCTCCAACTTGATCGGATCCACAGCGAGCAACTCGCTCTTGTCTTCGAGATTAACGAAGATTTCGCCTTTTTCGTCACTGACCGCAAACTCAGGCTTCCCACCCAGCTTGATCGTGGCCACCACCATGCCCTTGGCGGCATCGATTGCGGTGGCATCATGGCTCCTGCCATTGAACGTGAACACCCGCTTGCTCGCGGGATCATAGAGAATCGCGTCCGGGTTGTCGCCAACCTTGATCTTGCTGAGCACTTTCAGACTGGTCAAGTCGAAAACGCCCATCGTACCTTCGCCGCCGTTGCTGATGAAGCCACGGCCGAATTCCGGAGCTAGGGCAATTCCGTGAACTCCAGGGGTATCCGGAATATCGCCCACAGGCTCACCGGAATCAGGATTGATCACGATGACGTGAGTGGAACGGGAAATGTAGAGACGGTTCGAGGTGCGATCGAGCGTCAGATAGTCCCACCCGCCGTCGCCGCTCAGTTTGTAGGTTTTGATCAGGTGGTAGCCGGGAGCGGCGGCCAAACCGGACGTAACCAGCAGCAGGGTGACCAGCGTGACCCCGGCTCTTGCCGAGCACAATTGCTTCAAGCGCTTCATTTGCAGCAGCCTCGATGTGAAGGTAATACGATCGTAACTCGACCGTAACTTTACCCTATTTGCCAACCCTCCTACACTGCTGGCATGCATTCCTGGGAAGGAGATCCGCGTCCCGAGCCGGTGCCGGAGTACGGCACTATACAGCATGCCTCAGGCCTGAAACTGGATCAGTCCATCGATCCCCAGTCGGGAAGCTGGCGTATTTTGTTCGCCATAGCGGTGGGGATTCTGCTGGCGGCATTCTTTGCCACGGGCAATGCAAGGGCTGCGTTTGAAGAGATCACCAAGTTCCTTACCCTGCAAGGCAAGCCCGAACCTGCTTCTCCGGCTGTGCTTTCCGAACACGAACTGGAGAACCTGGATCGCCAGAGCCCGCAGCAACAGGCAGAAGCTCTGCTGGAGCGCGCCGTCAACCACTACGAAGGCGCCAATGATCAGATTGCCGCGCGCGTGGAGGGCTGGTGGGGAAAACTGAAATTTACTCCCCAGTTCAATTCACTGATCACCACCGCGCTCAACTCCAATGACCTTCGGGTCCGGGCCGCCGGGATCGAGCTGGATCTGGTGGCCATGGGCGCGATCAAGTCGCCGGCGACGATAGAGCGTCTGGCGCTACAGGTAGGAGGCGGACCACGATCGCAACGGGTATGGGCGCTTTGGGAACTGGGCCTTCTGGGTAACCGCGGCGTCGAACCTGAGCGCGTGAATGAGATTTTGGTCAGCCAACTCCACGATCCTGATCCGGAAGTCCGCCACTGGGCGGTAGAAGGCCTGGCCTACCTGGGGACCAACGAGACTATCGCTCCCCTGCTGCAGACGTTTCACGACGATTCCTCGGCGATGGTCCGCGAGCGCGCCGGCTGCAGCCTGGCGCAATCCGGCATGCTTACCCAGGAACAGCGCCGCAGCGTGATTCCGCAACTGCTGGACTACGCTGACGACGCCTCCCTGGACGCGCAGACTCACGGCTGGGTTTATCAGGCGCTGCGCGACATTACGGGACAGACCCTGCCAAACGACACCTCCGCGTGGAGAAGCTGGTACGACGCCAACCGTGGGTGAGGAAGTAGTTTCCGGTTTCCAGTTTCTGGTTTCCAGTTCCAATTCCGGTGTGCGCGTCTCAGGCAGGCCCGACCGCCAAGACCAGAAACCAGAAACCAGAAACCAGAAACCAGAAACCAGAAACCAGAAACCAGAAACCAGTTTCCCTACTCCGCCATCTTGGCCACGTGCAGATCAAACCCCGTCTTGGGTAGCAGCGACGTTAGCTCAAACGCTCTAAAGCCATCGCCCGCGATTTCCGTGTGCCGGTAGAGTCCGGGTTCGCTGTCAACCGTCTCATGACGTCCATCCAGATGGTTGAGAAACTCCTGCGCCAGCTTGATGTCGGCAGCGCGGTCTTTAGTTCGGGTCACAACCGCTTCTGCGGCGTAGGATCGCACCAGCTTGGGCCAGTATTTTTCCAGAAGGTTGGTGCTTGCGAAGATATCGGCCCAGACAATCTGTCCGTTCACCGCCACCACCACGCCCACCGCATTCTGATCACGGAGTTGCTGGATCAGGCTCTGGTAGTTTCGCTGGATGGGTTCCGCCACGGAATCGACTTGCAGTTTTACTTCCTCGTTCTGCATCACGCGGGCATAGGAACTGGTTCCCATCACGGCCCCAGCCGCGGGCGCGGGGACCATGGCTGACATCGCCTCTTTGGTCCTGCCTACCTCTGCCCATACTTTTGACTGATCCTTGTCGGCCATGGCCTTGGCACGGACATTCGGGGCTGCCATAGGCGCTTGCACCAAGCCAGCGCTTCCATCTATTCCAAATCTGTCGCTGCTGCCGGTCCAGCGTCCCGGCTCGACGCAGAACACGCCGAGATCAATGGGATCGCTCTCCGCCGGGATGATGCGATCTTTGCCGATCACGCGATCCTGTTTCCCCCCGGTCACGATCTCGCCGGCCAGCAGGATCAGCGGCCGTTTGGAGTTATTGACCAAGACCAACTGGTTAACCTGGGCGCCGCCCTGTGAAGGCCGCGTTCGACGCCGGCGCATTAATGGTTGCACGCTTCCGGATTCGGTCACGATCACGTCGCCGGAGCGCAGTCCCTCGTCCAGGGTCAAGAATTCCTGCGTGTCGTGGGAGCGGGCGGCAACCACCGGGAAAACGGTCAGGTTGCCGTGCCGAATTGGCTCCAGCACCTTGTAGCCGGAAGGGAGAGTAGCCTCTCCGGCGGGGGCGGTTGAGGGCATAAATAAAGCGATTCCGGCAAGCGCAAGCGCCGGAAGCAACGCAAATAGCTTGGGATTCATGGTCTTCCTCCTGTAGCGTCGGCGTCTCGCCGGCTGTCCAGCGGGCGTCCCGCCCACTGCCCGGCAGTGCCTGCGCTTGTACGAGGAACGGCAAATATTCAGCTTCTTGCAGCACAAATGTTGATAGCATCCGGGATGGCTGCCCGCCATGACCAACCACGGTGTCCAACCCATAGTGGAAGCTTCCGCGGGGTTGGAATCCGTGATCACTGAACTATATGAAAAGAGTGGAAACTCGGGCCTCAGTCGCGAGCAGTTCGGAGTCATCCTGAGTGAGGTCGCGGCCAAGTATTTGCCAGCGGACGCCTCCGCCCGGCAGACCGCGGAACTGTACGCCAGTTTGCGGGTGGAAGAACTTGCGCTGGCCCGGGCTTGTGCCGCCGGCCACGAACGAGCCTGGGAAGTCTTCATGGCGCGCTACCGCGAGAAGCTTTACGACATTGCTGCCTACATCGCCAAAGAAAGCTCCGCCGCTCGCGAACTCGCCGACTCGCTCTATGCCGATCTCTACGGAACGACCACCCGCGACGGGCAGCGCATTTCAAAACTGGCTTCCTACACCGGCCGCGGTTCTTTAGAGGGCTGGCTGCGCACCGTGATGGCGCAGGAGTTCGTGAATCGCTTTCGCCGTCAGCGCCGGCTGGTCAGCCTGGATGAAGAGAATGAAGACGGCGCGCAGTTTGCCGCGACCGATCCTGAGCCTGCGGTGGCGGTCGATCCTCGAGTTGAAACCGCGACCGACGAAGCCCTGTCCCGACTCGCCCCGGAGGATCGATTCCTTCTGGCATCTCATTACTTAGACGGTCGCACCCTGGCTGAGATTGCGCGCACGCTCACTGTGCACGAGTCCACTGTCAGCCGCAAGATCGATAAACTGGCCAAGTCCCTGCGCAAGCAAATTCTGGCGGCGCTGGAGCGCAAGGGCATGAGTCGCCGCCAGGCCGAGGAAGCATTGGATGTAGACGTGCGTGACATGCGCCTGAATATACGCGACCGGGTAGCGCAAGAAACCGCTTCCCAGACGTTCTCTGATAAGAAGGGTGAGGTACGGGCGTCGGACGTCGGACCTCGGGCTTCAGGCGTCTGACATCAGACATCGGGCGGAATGCCTCGATCGGATGGCTGCGAGACGGCGCCTCGAGCCGCGAAGCGGCGTAAGAATGCAGCTCAGGGCGCAAGCCCTGGGGTAAGAGATACAAGACAAAGCCCCGCAGGGGCGAAAGAAAATGGAGAAACTTCCCAAAATCGTGCAACAGCGCCTGCAGGGACCTGCAAAGCCCGGGATCCATCCTGATCCCGACCTGTTGACTGCCTTCGCGGAGAAATCGTTGAATGACCGCGAACGCGCCCATGTGCTGCAACACTTGGCGGAGTGCGCCGATTGCCGGAGTGTCATGTCGCTGGCCATGCCCGAGATCGAACCCGCACGAGCGCCAAGCTTGGACCGCTCACGCTGGCTGAGCTGGCCGGTGCTGCGCTGGGGGGCGCTGGCGGCATGCATCGTGGTGGTCAGCGCGGCGGTAACGCTTCGCTATGAGCGCCGACCAGCCGTCGAACCTCCTCTTGCAGAAAGGGCTGCCGCAGCGCCGACGGATCTCAGGTTGGAGGGCGAGGTTTCCAAACAGCCTGGTCAGAAGCTGGCGGCAAATATTGCGCCCCCCTCACTTTCCGGGTCGGAGCGCGACTTCGGGGCAGCGGGAAAGCTGGCCAAGCGGCGCGAAAAGGGCACTGAAACAGGGATGATGGCTGCGCAGGCAGAAGAGTCCGTGTCACCCGCGCTGGCCATGGATCAAAATAAAAAGGGACAGGAGCTGACCAACAACCGGTTGGCGAGCATTGATGCGGTCCGATCTGCCGAAAAGCCGGCGGAGCCTGCGGCACCTGTGCCTTTGTCGGCCGCGAAGACAGCGGGACCAGGGCAACAGACCAAAGCACGGAATGACGCCGTAGATTTCTCAGACAGAGCCAGCACGCAAGCTGTCATGGTGGGGAACGCACCGGCTCCGGTGCCGGAGGCGGCTCAACCCGCCGAGCGGAAGGCAAAGGACGAGTCACGCACGAACGAATCGCAAAAACAAGTTCAGGCCGTAAGCGGCGGAGCGAGCGCGGGATCGCTCGCTGATCGGAAGGCGGACACGCTCTCGGGTTTAACCGCGCCAGCCGCTACGGTCCAGTACGCCGGACGGTTGCGGGCCGGCAACAGCACGCTTCGCTGGACCCTCTCCGCCGACGGAGTGCTGCAGCGCTCGTTCGATTCCGGCAAGACCTGGCAGACGATTCCGGTGGCGAACAACGTTACCTTCCGCGCTCTGGCTGCGAATGATTCCGATATCTGGCTGGGCGGAGCCGCCGGCGCTCTTTACCATTCTTCCGATGCGGGCCAACACTGGACCCGGATCAAGCCGGTGGTGGATGGGAAGTCCCTGACCGCTGACATTGTCACGGTTGAATTCAGCGATAGCCAGCATGGCAAGGTGATCACCGGCAACCGTGAAATTTGGACTACGAGCGACGCGGGAGCGACCTGGCAGCGACAGTGACCGCTCGCATCCAACCTTGAGCTTCCACCCCAGCACATTCCTGAAACGATCCGGACCGAGGCCCTGCCGCTATCCCGTTTTGCTTTTCGATGACTATCAATATGACTATCAACGGGTCTGCAGACCAGGCTACCACGGCACTCCCGATTTGAACCGGTACCCTTCATGAGTTACCAAAGTGACGTTTACAGCAACATAGGGCGGGCCTAGTATCCATCTCGTGGTTTGGCAGTTCTGGGGGAGGGCTGCCGAGGCGTCCTGAACTGAAAAGTTCAGGGCGCTTTTTGTTTGTCAGAGATTGTCCGGAAACCAGCAAGTGGAAACCCGAAACTCCTGGCTTTGCGACTTCTGTGGCTACGATGCATCCAATGAGGTGGTACGATACATGCAGCCAACGTTGGCTGATAGACCGCTCCCGACCTGGAATCGCGGCGAGCGGCACTCCCGGAGGAGAAATGGCAAGCAACGGAATTGTGGAAGTGACGGACGCAAACTTTGACCAGGATGTTCTGAAGTCAGAGCAGCCCGTATTGGTGGATTTCTGGGCGGCCTGGTGTGGACCTTGCCGCGCCCTCGCTCCCATCGTGGACGAATTGGCCAAGGACTATCACGGCAAAATCAAGGTCGGCAAGATGGATGTGGACAGCAACCAGGCGACCCCCATGCGCTATGGAGTCCGCGGCATTCCCACGCTGCTGGTTTTCAAGGGCGGACAGGTGAAGGAACAGATCGTAGGCTACGTCCCCAAGGAAACCATTCAGAAGGCGATTGACAAGCACGTCGGGTAAGCTGTCAGCCGTCAGCTTTCAGCTATCAGCAAAACGCCCGGGATTCGTCCCGGGCGTTTTGTGTTTTCCGCGAAAAAATATTCTTCTGCTCCAGCGAAGTCCGCGGTTCAAGCTGACGGCTGATAGCAGACAGCTGAAAGCTGAAAGCTTCTTTCAGTATTTCCGCAACACCCCAATCACTCTACCTTGCACCTCAACCGACGCTGCCGGCACGATGATGGGCTGCATGCTGGCATTGGAAGGTTGCAGGCGAATATTTTCACCTTCACGGTAAAAGCGTTTGAGCGTTGCATCGGTGCCTTCCACCAGGGCGACAACGATATCGCCATTGTGCGCCGTCCTGCTTTTTTCTACCATCACGTAGTCGCCGTTGAGGATCGCCTCATCCTGCATGGAATCGCCGCGGACTTCGAGCACAAACACTTCTTTGGAGCGGACAAAATCAGCCAGTGAAATGGTCTCGTTGCTTTGCACCGCTTCAATAGGCTGACCGGCCGCAATGCGGCCCACCAGCGGCAGCACCATCGTAGTGTTCACCGCCATGGCCTGTTTGAGCCGGCCCTTGGGCGGCAGCAGGTCGATGGAGCGGCTGCGGTTGTAGTCGCGGGTAAGCAGCCCCTTTTTCTCCAGGTTGGAAATATGCTTGTGTACCGTCGCCAGCGAGCTGAGCTCCAGACCTTCGCCGATTTCCTCGAACGAGGGCGAGTAGCCGTTCTTCTGCACGAACTCGGAGATGAAGTCGTACACCTGCCGTTGCCGCTTGGTGATTGCCATAGCGTAATTTTGGGCGAAGGGAAGGCGAATGTCAAGAGAACAGTACAGTAAACACTATGCGATAAACAAAGAACCGGGTGTCATCCTGAGCGGAATGGGCCCATTCGCTTACGAATGGGCCGATGGAGTCGAAGGACCCCTATGATTCTTGTGTTCTACCGGAAGCAATAGCTGTCGCGGTCGGGCACACACAGAAACCCCAAAGTAATCCATCTGACGAGCCGGTTCGAGGAGGTAGGGGTCCTTCGACTCCGCGACTGCTTCGCGAAGCGAAGCAGTCACTCCGCTCAGGATGACACCTCGTTTCTATTGCGCCGTCAACGCTTTCAAGTAACGGTAGTAAAAATCCACCGCCTGATAGAAGGCGTCCACCCGGATGCGTTCATCCTTGCCATGGGCGCGGATGTCATCGCGATCAATGGCTTCTCCCGATACGCAATAGGTCGGCATGCCGGCGGCATTGGTGTAAACGCCGTCCGAGGCGCCGGTTGCCATGTCGGGAACCACGGCCAGGCCCGGCCACATGCGGTTCACCACTTTCTCCAGGGGCTGGAATACGTCCGGACGCAGCGGGGGCGGCGCGTAGGAGCGGCGGTTGTTGACTCCGCCGATCGTTCCCATGTCCTTCACCGAAATCTTGGGATCGGCCACGATCTTTTCCAGTTCCTGCCGGATCTCCTCCGGCGCATGGCCAGGAACGATGCGGCAGTTCACATTGGCCTGCGCCATCTGCGGCAAAGCATTGTTGGCATGACCTCCATTCAGACGGGTGGCCACGCAGGTGGTGTGCATGATCGAATTGTCGATGGGGTCTTCCGACAACCGCGCCACGGCGCCCATGTCGGGAGGAGTCTTGAGGATCGCACGTATGTCGGCTGCACGCTCGCCGGTCGCTATCTTTGACATGCGCTCGTAATAGGCGCGCGTGATGTTGGTCAACTCGAAGGGAAACTGGTAGTGCTCCAGCCGCGCCAGACCGTCGGCGAGATGATAGATGGCGTTGTCCGGCCTGGGTAGGGAACTGTGGCCTCCAGGATTGGTCACGGTCAGCTGATAATCGGAATACAGCTTTTCCGACGCATCCACGGTCATGAACTGCGGATTGCCCTGCTCGGACAAAATTCCGCCGCCGTCGTGGTTGAGTACGAATTCGGCATCGATCAGGTCGCGGTGGTTCTTGATCAACCAATCCACGCCGTTCGAAGTGCCGCCTTCTTCATCGGCGGTCAGCGCCAGGATGATGTCGCGGTCAGGCACGAAACCTTCCTTCTTGAACCGGATGAGGGTCGTGGACATGATGGCGTCGCCGTCTTTCATGTCCTGCGTGCCCCGTCCGTAGTAGTAACCGTCCTTCTCCACGAACTGAAAGGGATCGGTGGTCCAGTCTTCGCGCCGGGCTTCGACCACGTCGAGATGCCCGATCAGCAGGACCGGTTTGTGCTTGCCACTGCCATGCAGCCGGACAACTAAATTCTTCTTGCGATCGTTCGGCCCCATGATGTGGAGGTCGCTTTCCGGAAATCCGGCATCCCGAAAGCGCTGCGCCATGGCTTCGGCAGCGGTGGTCACATTTCCGACTGAATCGGTAGTGTTGATTTCGATGAGTTGCTTGAAAATGTCATGAGAAAGCTGGCGGGTAGAGTCGTCAATGTGCGCTGGTGAAGTTGTTGCCAGGAATAAAATCGCGAGAGTCAATGGCCGGTTCCGATATTTCAATCGAGGGCTCCTTAGGCAGAGCCGGCGTTCCGCCGGCTGCCCGGAGGGCGTCCCGCCCTCCGCTGGTACGGATAAAACGTCCGTCTACAGTACCAGAATGATCGTACCGGAACAGGCAACAACGACAACTCGAGCCCGCATTTTACTGCTTCAAAAAACGCGACGATAGCTGGGCTGTTATTCTGAGCTGGTGAGCGCTCCCGCGGAAAAGTCGTCGCCGCAGACCCGGCCCGGACTCTGCCAGGACTGCTCGCATGCGCGGCGCATCGAGTCCGACCGCGGTTCGGTGTTCGTTCTTTGCCGGCTGGCTTTGACCGACTCTCGCTTCAAGAAATATCCCCGGCTGCCGGTCATCTCGTGTGCGGGATACGAGCGGAAAGCGGCGTCAAGTGTGTGACCCGTAGCGCATTAGCCCCGGCGAAACTTTTGTCATTCTCAGGACTCTAATAGACTGCGGCCGGCAAGAGGGTCGCAGGAGTGTCCTCCATGTTCAGATTCTCTGCTCATATCTTCTTATTGTTCCTGGTTCTGGTCGGGGGCACGGTGGCGTGCAGCGCGAGAAGTGCTGCCGGTGCCGCGGTGCCGGGTCCGGCCGTCGATTCGGCCAAAGCCGCTGCGCCGGGTCAGCAAACCGCGGTGGTGGCGGGCGGATGTTTCTGGGGCATACAGGCCGTCTTCCAGCATGTGAAAGGCGTAATCAGCGCGACTTCGGGATACTCCGGAGGCGATGCCAAAACCGCGCAGTATGAAATCGTAAGTACGGGCGAAACCGGACACGCCGAGTCAGTGAAAATTACTTATGATCCGGCGCAGATAACATACGGAGAACTGCTGCGGGTGTTTTTTTCGGTGGCCCACGATCCCACGCAGCTGAATCGGCAGGGGCCGGACGACGGTACGCAGTATCGCTCGGTGATTTTCTACGCCAACGACGAACAGAAGAAAATTGCGGAAGCGTATATCGCACAGCTCGACAAAGGCAAAGTATTTCCACGGCCGATCGTGACCCAGGTGGTTCCACTGAAGGCGTTCTATCCTGCCGAGGCGTATCACCAGGATTATGCGACGCGTCACCCGGACCAGCTTTACATCGTCTATAACGATGCGCCGAAGGTGGTGCATCTGAAGCAGCAGTTTCCGGAACTCTACACGGGCAAGTAGGGCAGCAGGTTCGGTGGCGAAGGCAGGTCAAGGAGTGAGCTATGTTTGACTCAGAGCTTGATCGGGATGATTCATCGGTGAAGGTGCGGCGCCGCGCCTTTCTGGGTATTTCCCTTTCTGCAATCGCCGGCGCTGCCCTATGGTCGCTGCGGAAGCCGCGGCTCATCGAAGCGGCCATGCCCAAGGGCGACCCCGGGGAAGTCACCATCGTGCAGTTCTCCGATTCCGGGCAGCGCCTGCAAAAAGTTCGCGTCCCCAAAGTGGTGAAGAGTGACGAGCAGTGGCGCCAGCAACTGTCCCCGGGGCAGTTCGACATCACGCGTCATGCCGACACTGAAATTGCGTTCAGCGGAAAGTATTGGAACCTGCACGACAAGGGTCTCTACCGCTGCATCTGTTGCGACAACGCGCTGTTCAGCTCGGAGACGAAGTTTGAATCCGGCACCGGCTGGCCCAGCTTCTGGCAACCGATCGCACGGGAGAATGTTCGGACCATCAACGACACCAGTTACGGTATGGTGCGGAGCGCGGTTGCCTGCACCCTGTGTGACGCGCATTTGGGGCACGTCTTCGATGACGGGCCTCAGCCTACGGGGCTTCGCTATTGCATGAATTCGGCTTCACTGAAGTTCGTGAAGCAAACCTAGCCCTCGACGTTCCTGCAGCGTAGTTCTCCGCCCTCCGGCCCACGTAGGAGCGGGTGCCCTCACCCGCCCAGCCGGGCAACGCCCGGCACGATTTAGCTGATGCGAACGCAATCCCAAGGCCGCGCTCGGGATTACAATTCAGGATAGAGTTTGAATATGAATTCCTCTATGCCTTCATTTCGTGCGCCCAGCGCGGGCGAACGCGTGTTCAATCGCATTTTTGGATTTGTGGTGGGGCTGGGCCTGGGTTTTTCCCATAACTACCTGCTGCAGGTGCGCGGACGCAAGAGCGGGAAGATCTACTCCACCCCGATCGATCTGCTGGAACTCGGCGGGAAACGGTTTCTGGTGGCCCCGCGTGGACGCACACAGTGGGTGCGCAACGCAGAAGCGGCTGGAGAAGTCACGCTCAAGAAGGGAAGCAAGCGGCAGCAGCTCCGGCTTCGAGCTCTCTCAGATCAGGAGAAACCGGAAATCTTAAAGGCCTATCTGGATCAGTTCAAGCGCGAGGTGCAACGCTACTTTCCAGTGCCGGCCGAGTCACCGGTCGAGACTTTTCGTGAACTGGTGCAGAGCTATCCAGCGTTCGAGCTAACGCCGACATAAGATTCTTCCGGGAAGTTGAGAACTCGATCGTGTTTGTCCGCGCGGAATCGTGGTCGGTTCTGGCTGTCGAGCTGCGCTCGACCTGGACGGGTCCTTCGACTTCGCGCAGGGCAGGCTCCGACCCGTCCCTACATGTTTGTTGCCGAGGTCTGACGCTCGATGCCCGCTACTCCAAAACGCTGTCATCCAGTTTCTTCTTTCCCCAGTCGGCGGCGGCTTGCACGAAGGCGAGCACCAGAGGGTGGGGCTTGCCGGGTTGGGAAGAAAGCTGCGGTTGGAACAAGGTCGCGATATAAAAACGATGGGTGGGCGACTCGATGGCCCGGATCTCGCCTTGGGGGCCGCGTGCCACCACCGGGAACCCGGCTTCCATGGCCGCCCATTCATAGTCGGGATTGACTTCGAAGTTGCAGAAGAATTCTTCGGCTACCGTGTCCTGCGAATAATACGACTGCAGATAGGAACCGGGACGCAGGCGGATTTCCGGTATCGAACCAGAAAGCTTGGGTTTGCCCTTGACGCGATTGGGCACGGCGCAGGCTACCGGATAAATAATGATGTTTTTCGAACCGGAATTGTTCTCCGCGCTGTCCGCGTCCGTGATGCCCAGGACATTGCGGGCGCACTCGATCAGGGCGTATTGAAAACCGCCGCAGGTGCCGAGGAAAGGCCAGTCGCGCCGGCGCGCAAATTCTATGCCCTTCAACATTCCATCAAAACTCTTGTAGGGACTGCCGGGCGCGGCCCAAAGACCGTCAAAGCTCTCCAGCTTTTTCTGGGTGTCGGATGCGAGCAGGCTCGGCGTTGCGATCCACTCTCCTTCGACTGGCATATTCAACTGTGCGGCAGCGTGCTGCAGTGACTTCTCGACTGCGGGAAGAGTCGGAGACTTGGGGTCGTAATCCCCGAGAATTCCAATGCGGACGAGATCGGTCACCGTGTCATTTTATATGGGCAGCGGAGATAGGGAGGTGAGAAGGCTGGTGACCGCGTAGCCGGCCTTTGCTTGGCTGCACAAGTGGAACGCTTACGTCTCCATTGACGGGCGGGGACACCCGTCCTCCATCCATCATTCATTCACTTTGTGGTTACAGAGCGCTCTTTCAGAATTTCATCCACCGCCGCAATGGCCGTTTCCAATTCCTCATCTTGATTGTAGAAGTGCGGAGCCATACGCACGCCGGCTTGGGGGCGATAGTCCACCAGGATGTCGCGCTTGAGCAGCTCGCGGCAGACCTCCTCGGCATCGGGCATCTCGATCGAAACCGTTCCGCCGCGTTGGTCGGGGTGGCGAGGCGAATTCACTCGCCAACCGCGCTCCGAAGCCAATTCGATCAATCGGAAAGTCTGGCGCTTCGATTTCTCTCGGATGCGTTCGATGCCGACCTCCGCAATGATCTTCAACCCGGGCCGCGCCGCTTCCAAGGCTGGTATGTGCGAGGTCCCGTTCATGAAGCGGAACGGCGGCTCGCCGTAGCGAGTGGGTCCGATTTCGAAACCGAAGGGATTCTGATGTGCGAACCAGCCAGTGAATTTTGGCTGGAGCTTCTTTCCCAAGTCAGGGCGAACATACAAGTAGGCGACGCCGGGTCCTCCGCATAGCCACTTCAAAACTCCGCCACAGGTAAAGTCAACATCCAGCGCCTGCACATCGACTGGCACTGTGCCCAGCGACTGAAAAGTGTCGAGCACTACCTGTGCGCCAACCCGGTGGGCCTTCTCGACGATAGCTTTCGCATCCTGAATATAGGCGCTTCTGAAGATCACGTGCGATACCGGGACCAGCAAAGTCTGTTCATCGATCGCATCCAGTAGTCGGTCGGTGGAAACGGTGATCCCGTCGTCGGTCTTGACCATGTGAACGCGCGCCCCATAGGCCCGTTGCGCCTCCCAGAAATACATCACCGAGGGGAAGTTCAGGTCGCTGTACACCACTTTGTTGCGTTTGCCGGAGAAATCGAAGCAGGAAGCTACCACTGCCTGGCAGGTGGTCACATTTTGGTGGGTCGAAACCGAGCCCGGAGCAGCGTTCATGAGCGTGCCAATCTCGTCACCCACCTGGGCGGCCAGCATCCACCAGCGCTCTTCCCATGCCCGCACGCCGCGGGTGGCCCATGTGTCGGCGTAACCCTTCACGGCTTCGTAAACGCCCTGAGGCATGGCGCCCAGCGAATTGCTGATCAGGTAGGTGCTGCGTTCCAGGATGGGGAACTGCGAGCGATAGCGCAGAAGATCGTCGGCCATTCCGACATTGTACTTCCGCGGCTGTTTACCTCGACAAGACGAACAGAATTCAGTCCGACAACCCTGCGATTCTGCCCCGCATCCAATCTCTGTTTTTTGCATTCATTGAATTCAGGAGCAAATGGAAAGCCATGAAGACCATCAGAAATATCGTGGGAACGGTGGGCCTGCTGTACGCCAGCTACGTATTTATTTCGAGTATGACGGATGTTCGCCGCTACATAAGGATGAGCACGATGTAAAAAGAAGGTGCCTGTGTGGGACGGACACTCTTACCCGTCGCCTTTGAATTTGATTTTTTTAGTTGTTGCTTGCGCTTTGGGACTACAAGAGCGAGCGATCGAACGGGGTAGTCAAAATCAAAAGCGGCGGACAGGAGTGCCCCCCACACTACTACTTCTTCTTCAGCAGGAAATAGGCTGCGGTCAGTACGACCATGTACACGCCTCCGCTCACCAGCGTCAAGTGAGAGTTCCAGCCGGTCTCCAGGAATGCCACAAGGATAAGCACAAACCCGAGCGCCGAGCCCCATGCCCCCAGAGGGGAACGCATCGGCAACGCCCCGAGTTGGCTGGCTGAGAGCTTCCATCGGAACTGAATGTGAGCGGCCAGTGAAACCAGCCAGGCCAGCATCATTCCCACCAGAGCCGCACCCAGAATCGAGACGAAGGCATCCTTCGGTGCCCACTTCTCCAGCACCAGCGCAACCACGATTCCGTAGGACGAGGCCAATAAAGCCAGCTTGGGCGATCCGGCCGCATTCAGTTGTCCCAAAACCGCGGGCGCCCATCCTGTCCGCGCCAACGAAAAGAGCACGTGCGAAGCAGCGTAGAGCGCTGCATTGGCGCCCGACAGGGCGGCCGTCAGTATCACGAAGGTCATGATGTGCGGGGCGGCCGGAATATGCGCGTGCCGGAACACGGTGACAAACGGGCTCTCGGTAACGCCGGCACGGTCCCATGGCATCACGCCTACGAGCACGATGATCGCGCCCAGATAGACGGAAGCCAGTATGGTGAAAGTCAGCTTGACGGCGCGTGGAATTTCCTGCGGCGAGCGTGACTCTCCCGTGGTAATGGCCACAAATTCAATTCCTCCAAAGGTGTAAAGAGCGAATCCCATGGCCAGCAGGGGCGCCAGGGTGCCTCGGGGCAGAAACCCGCCATGCGCCGTGTACTCCGGCGTCACCCGGCCGCTGAGCAACAACCCTGTTCCCAGCACGACAAACACCGCGATGGTGGCCACTTTGATCATCGCGAACCAGTATTCAAAGCGGGCGTAGTTGCCCACGCTGCGCAGATTGATCAGCAACAGAAAAACGGAGAAGATCAGCACCCAGAACAATGCCGGAACGGAAGGAAACCAAAATGCAAGATAGGTGGCGGAGGCCACTAATTCCGCGCCGATCGAAATCGAAATGGCTGCCCAATAGCCGGCGCGAGCGATGAATCCTGCCCACTGGTTCAAATAAAGATCGGCATACACCCCGAACGACCCAGCCGCCGGATGCACGCTGGAGAGTTCGCCCAACGCCATGGTCACGGTCAGGCCAATGAATGCAGCCAGAACAAAGCTGAGGATTACTCCAGGTCCGGCGATTTCGAGAGCTGCCGCGGATCCCAGCAAGAGTCCAGTACCGATGGACCCGCCGACAGCGACCATCGCCATTTGGCCGGCGCCCAGCTGGTGACGCAGTCCTCGTTCCACCCCCGCAGGCATTCGGCACCTATAACAGAAACCCTTTTTTCAACAAAGACATATTCACTCATGACTTTCGTAATCCCCACGGAGCCCGACTTCGTTGCCGCTGCCGGAACCGCCCCCTAAAATCTCACTTGGGTTACTACGCACGTTACCCGTGTCTCTCATGCCTGAGCCGAGCAAGCGAATGGACCGAGCCGAGATCGCACGACGCGTTGAGCG
The DNA here is from genome assembly GCA_020073395.1 of Terriglobia bacterium. Taxonomy (GTDB): domain Bacteria; phylum Acidobacteriota; class Terriglobia; order Terriglobales; family Acidobacteriaceae; genus JAIQFF01. Next base: position 12,855 of record JAIQFF010000027.1, on the reverse strand, counting down.
CGCCGAAAAGCTCTTGCAGAAAGGCAAGACGGGCGAAGCTCTGGACGAATATCTGCAGGTCCTCTCGGATGACCCGCAGAACGACAATGTGCGCCAGATGGCAGCCGATATCTGCCTTTCTTTGCAACGGACTGCGGAGGCGGTAAAGCTGCTGGGCGAGCTCTTTGAAAGGCAGATCGCGGCCGGAGAAAACACTCGCGCTAGTCTCACCTACAAGAAGCTGGCCCGCTACACCGTTCCCACCAGCATCCAGAGGGTCCAGTTCGGGCAGATTCTTGAGACGTCGAACCGGAAACTCGCGCTCGAGACCTACGAGAGTGCGCTTGAAGATCTGACCAAGAATGGACGCCAGCAGGATTGCCTGATAGTGCTGAAGCGCCTGGTGGCGCTGGAGCCAGCGGAACGAAACTTTCTGCGGTTGGGGGAACTCTGTTCACAGACCGGAGACAAAGCAAACGCCGCCGCTGCCTTCCTCAAGCTGGCGGAGATGACCGAAGCTTCCGGCGCCAACGCCGCGCAGTGGTTCGAACGGGCGTACACCGAAGACTCCACCGACCCCAGGATTGCCTTGTCCTACGGCAAGAGTCTGATGGCGCAGGGCCAGGTCGGGGCCGCCATATTTGTTCTGGAGCCTCTGGCCAAGGCGAAGGACGCAGGCGTGGAAATGCGGGAGACCTACGTGAAGGCCCTGCTGTCCGCCAATCGCCTGACCGACGCAGAGCCGCTCGTCTGGGACCTTTTCAAGGCAAATCCGTCCCGCCAGCAAGACGTCGCAGACCTGATCGGACTGCTGGTGGACGCGCAGCAGGATGCGGAGGCCGTTGCGCTCGCGCGCAAGCTGGAGCAATTCCAGCACAATAAGGGCGACCGGCGCGCCTTTGTCGCCCTGATGCAGGATGTGGTGGCCAAGCATCGTGGTTCTCCCGATCTGCTGGAGTTCATGAGCGAGTTGTTCAACTCCTCCAATCGGGAAGGGGATTATTGCCAGACCCTGCTCAAGCTTTTCGATCTGCATTGCGGCATGGGCAACTATGCCAAGGCCGCCGAATGCCTGGATCGTGCCGCTGACGTGGACGCCTACGAGCCCGGCCACCAGAAGCGTCTGGAATTGCTGCGCGGCAAGATTGACGAAAGCCGCTACAAGGTCATCGCCTCGCGCTTTACCAGCATGGCGAAAACGGCTTCGGAGCCGGCCAAGACCGAAGGGCCGACGTTGGGCGCCGCTGCCTTGCAGGACCTTATGCTGCAGGCTGAAATCCTGGTGCAGTATGGAATGCGCACCAAGGCGATTGAACGTCTGCAGCGCATTCAGGAACTCTTTCCGCGGGAAGAAGAACGCAATCAGGACCTGCAGCAGTTGTATCTGGCTGCGGGCATGACTCCGCATCGTGGCGATTCTGGCCCACTGCCAGCGGCCGGAGCCGCAAGCTCCGCGACCAAAGCGCCGCCGGCGCCCGCGAGAACGTCAGCCCCGGCAGAATCCGCCGACGTCAATAGCTTCACCAAGGTGGCGGACATTACCCGCAAACTCTACCGCCAGACCAATGCCGAAACCGTCATGTCCACTGCGGTCGCCGAGATCGGAGCGCAATGGAAGCTCAGCCGGTGCATCGTGGCCACGCGCAAGCCGGGAATGGTGCCCAGCGCGATCAAGGAGTACCACGGCGAAAACGTAAAGGATGGAGAAGTAAAAGCTTTGAGCAAGCTGGTCACGGTCGTGCAGGACATCGCCATCAGTAACGGCACCCTGACCGTTACCGACGCACCCGCCGCGCCGGAGTTGGAGGAAATTCGGCCGGTGCTGGTGGAATTGGGCATCACGTCGTTGCTGGCGTTGCCGCTCAGTGACGGCCAAGACCAGATGGGAGTGCTGCTGCTGGCGCAAAGCACCGCCCGGGGCTGGCACTCCGCCGATGTAGTCGTGCTTAAAACCATCAGCGAACAGATCGTGATTGCCCTCACCAATGCCGGGCTGCGCCGCCTGGTCAAGAGTTTGTCGGTCACGGACGAGCAATCAGGATTGCTCAAGCGCGCTTCCTACATTGACCTCTTGATGGCAGAGACGCGACGCGCTGTCCAGCAAAGCACTCCGGTTACCGTGACCCTGATGCAGTTTGGTAAAAGCCCGGCCATGTTAAAGGAGCACGGAGAAAAAGCCGTCGAAGCGGCCATGCAGCAGATCGGCCAGCTCTTCGCCGCCAACATCCGGCAGAATGATCTTGCCTTCCGCTACGAGAAGACCACGATTGCGCTGGTGCTCGGCGAAACCGGGGAAAAGGAAGCGGTGATGGCGGTCGAGAAGTTGCGCAAGCTGCTCGGGGAAGTAAAACTATCCGACGAGATTCTTCCCTTCAGCGCGGGCCTGGCGGAAGCCGTGGTGCGGCAGCAGTTCGATCCCGTGGATATCGTCACCGAGGTCATCAATCGCGCCGACAAGGCACTGGAAACGGCCGTGGCTCAGGGCATGGGCCGCATCGTCAGCCTGGCCCCCTCGGCCGCCGCCGCCGCCGTCGCGTAGTAGTGTGGGGCGGACACTCTTGTCCGCCGCCTTTGAAGTTGTCTTGCTTGTGTTCTCCGGTCCTGTTTTGAATGCTTAAAGGCCGATTAAGGGCAAAGGCAACGGCAGAGTCCAAGGCAAGTCAACGGCCAGGTCGCCGGCGTCGGACAAGAGTGTCCGACCCACACACTTGGCAGAGACCGCATCCTCGCTGATAAACTAACCAGTTTGAATCCCGCACGCGGAACCATTCTGATTTCAAAGAGCACCAGGAAGCCTACATGCTGAAACCCGGCGACATCGCCATCGTGAGCGGAGCCCGCACCCCCTTTGGGCGCTATTGCGGCAAGCTGAAAGACTTTACCGCCCAGGAACTGGGCGCCTTCGCGGGCAAGGGAGCGATCGAACGCGCTGGCCTCGATCCCAAAGAGTTCGATCACGCGGTTTTCGGCAACGCACAGCAGACTTCGGGCGACGCCATCTATGGCGCCCGGCATGTGGCTTTGCGCGCAGGTCTGCCCATCGAGACTCCGGCCCTTACTGTGAACCGGTTGTGCGGAAGCGGCATTCAGGCGATCGTGAATGCCGCCCAGATGATCCAGCTGGGCGAGGCAGACCTGGTTCTGGCCGGCGGCATGGAGGCGATGTCGCAGGCGCCGTTTACTATTCGCGGACGCGACGGCTTCAATCTCGCACCTGGCGGCAAGATGGAAGATTCGCTGATGGTCGCGCTGCTGGATAGCTATTGCGGCCTGTATATGGCGAATACGGCCGAGCTTTACGGTTCGCAACAAGGCATCACGCGCGAGATGCAGGATGAGTTTGCCTTGCGTTCCCAACAACGTGCGGACGCGGCCTACAAAGAAGGACGTCTGCAGGAAGAGCTGGTTCCGGTGGCGCTGAGAAATTCCAAAGGCGAGGCGACCGGTGAAGCGCTCGCGGAAGACGATCACCGGCGTCCGCAGACTACGCTGGAAGGTCTGGCCAAGCTCAGACCTGCATTCGGGAAAAACGGAACGGTCACCGCCGGCAACGCCAGCGGAATCGTGGATGGCGGGGCCGCGGTGGTCGTCATGTCGCTCGATGAGGCTGGTAAGCGGAGCATCCGTCCGTTGGGACGCGTAGTGAGCTGGGGCATCGCCGGAGTCGACCCCACGGTGATGGGCCGCGGACCCGTGCCCGCCACCAAGATTGCCTTGCAGAAAGCCGGGCTGACTCTGGATTACATTGATCTCATCGAAGTCAACGAAGCATTCGCCGCGCAATATCTCGCAGTGGAAAAAGAGCTCGGTCTTGATCGCGAAAAAGTAAACGTCAACGGCGGCGCGATTGCGCTGGGACATCCGCTGGGGGCGACCGGAACTCGCTTGGTGATTACGCTGCTGTATGAACTTCGCCGCAGAAAAAAGAAGTACGGACTGGCGACGGCGTGCATTGGTGGGGGGCAGGGGATTGCGATGGTAGTGGAGAGTATGAATTAGGTTGAACCACGGAGGACGTAGGGATCACAGAGACACTGGTTTCCTCTGTATCCGCTGTGTCCTCTGCGTTTGAAAAAAGGGAATGGCATGGACATCAGAAGAGTTGGCGTTCTCGGGTGCGGCCTGATGGGTTCGGGTATCGCGCAAGTCGCGGCCACAGCCGGATTCGACGTCACCGTGCTCGAAGTGGAGCAGAAGTATCTCGACAAGGGTTTTGCCGGCATCGAGAAGTCGCTGGCTAAATTCGCGGAGAAGGGCACGATCAAGGAAGCGCCGCAGGCCATCCGCGCCCGGCTCAAGGGCGCGACTAACATGCAGGACCTGGCCGAGTGCGACATCATCGTCGAGGCCGTAATTGAAAACGTCGATGAGAAGAAAAAGATGTACGCCGCGCTTGACGGCGTCGTAAAGAAAGACGCAATCTTCGCATCCAATACGTCATCCATCTCGATTACCGAGCTGTTGACCTCGACCAAACGTCCGGAGCGCTTCATCGGCCTGCATTTTTTCAATCCCGTGCCGCTGATGAAGCTGGTGGAAGTGGTCCGCACCATCGCCACCGCCGGCGACGTGTACGATACGGCCTACGAGTTTGCAAAGAGGCTGGGCAAGGCCCCGGTCCGCACCAGCGACAAGACCGGATTCATCGTGAACCGGCTGCTGGTTCCGTATCTGCTCGACGCCATCCGCGCCTATGAAGAGGGTGTGGGCTCGATCGACGATATCGACAATGCGATGAAGCTGGGCTGTGGATATCCCATGGGCCCCTTCACCCTGCTCGATTTTGTCGGCCTGGATACGACCTATTACATCACTCACGTGATGTATGAAGAGTTCAAGGAGCGCCGTTTTGCCTCACCGCCATTGTTGAAGCGCATGGTGATGGCCGGGTGGTATGGTCGGAAATCAGGCAAAGGATTTTACGATTACTCGGACCCGGCGAACCCGAAGGCGAATAAATTGTGATGCACACGTAGGGGCAGGTGTCCCCACCTGCCCAGCGGAGCGAAGCTCCGCAATTGCCCTGAGGGCTGGTCATTCGTCCGGGGAGTGAGGTCAAGCAAACCCTGGCGAGCGTTGCTCGCCCGCCCGGACGAGGGCGTCCGGGCCTACGTGGTTTGAACTGAGTTCCAGAGATTTCGCATTGAAATCGCAGCGCAAAATTCGAATCAGGGCGCTTGAAGGCAAGCTCAACGCTGAGGGAAAACGCTTCGCGATTGTGGTTTCCCGCTTCAACGCCTTTATCACCGATCGCCTGCTCCAAAGCGCGTTCGACGGGCTGATGCAATGTGGCGCCAAGCCGAAGGATATCAAAATCGTTCGCGTTCCCGGCGCCTTCGAAATTCCGTCCGCGGCCCGCACTCTTGCCGAGACCAAAAAATACGATGCTATCATCTGTCTTGGGTGCCTGCTGCGCGGTGACACTGCGCACTACGACGTCATCGTCACGAGGTGGCTCGCGGCATCGGCCAGTCGGCGCAGGAAACCGGAGTGCCGCACGCGTTCGGCGTCCTCACCTGTGAAACCCTCGAGCAAGCCATCGATCGAGCCGGCCTGAAGATGGGCAACAAGGGCCTTGAAGCGGCGCTGGCGGCAGTCGAGATGGCAAACCTGAAAGCAGTCATCGGTCGTCAGCAAAGCTGTTAGCTCTCAGCTTTCAGCTTTCAGAAAAGCCGAACAGTCCAAACCGAGTGCCCCTCGCGCGAAGCGCAAGGCCAATCCTTAACTTCATCGGTTGTACACTGACAGCTGAAAGCTGACAGCCTCCCATGGGAACCCGCCGCAAATCTCGCGAACTTACCCTGCAAATGCTTTTTCAGTCCGATATGGGAAAGCAAACCCCGGAGCAGGTGCGTCAGACCTTCTGGCGCGAGAGTGGAGATGTGGGTGCCGATGTCCAAAGCTTTGCCGAGGACTTGTTCCGGGTCGCCACCGATCGCGCCAGCGAAATCGACGGCCTGATTGAGGGTCACGCCCAGCACTGGCGCATGGAACGCATGGCTGCGGTTGACCGGAATCTGCTGCGTGCCGCGGTCGCCGAGTTGCTGGGATTCCCCGACACTCCACGCGCCGTGGTTATCAATGAAGCTTTGGAAATTGCGCGCAAGTTTTCCAGCCCGGAATCGGTGCAATTCATTAACGGCGTGCTGGACAGCGTGGGTAAAGAACTGCAAAGCAGTCGTTAGTCGTCGGTCGTCAGTCGTCAGCCCAGAGCCGACCCCGCCAACCAGCTTTACATCGTCCGGGATGGAACGAGCGAGGACGCTCGCGCCTACATTGCAGGGCTGACGACTGATGACCGACGACTGACGACTGCTTTACGGCTTAACCGCGATCAAGTCCGGATTGCACGTGAAGGGCACACCATTGCACAGGCCGGCCTGAAAAGTCGTGGGATCGGTGGGAAAAGAAATCTGCAGAAGGTCGCCACCGTTCTGCGTGTCCAGGATGTGCACCTGGCCATCCGCGGCCGCGATGTAGAGGCGGCTTCCGTCGGGGGTGAGCGACGCCTGGATCGGGATGGCATCCCCAGACAGCGGAATGGCTGAAGACGTCTGGTTGTCGATATTGAAGACCAGCACGCTGCCGCGGTCGCTGGCAATCACGTAGGCACGGGCTGCGTCTTGCGACACGATCAACTGGATGGGCACAAAGCTGCCCTGGCCCAGATTGAAGGATGTCGCCGTACCGCTGCTTGCGGTTGACGTACAGCCGGTTGGCGCCCGGGCCACGCGGAAGAGGTCGATCCCAGGCGAATCCACCACCAAAATGCTGGTGATCGTGGTGGCGCTGCCGGCCGTAGGCGGGTCCGCCAGATTGACAGCGTCCCGGGGAAGCGCCTTGAGGAACGACGGGACCACGGGCAGCACAACGTTATTGGTTAGCGCGGAACTCAGGCCGCATGTGCTCCAGGCCGTGACCGAAGAAGTACTCGATCCTCCGGACACGAATGCAAACGCCCCTTCCGGAGAAAATGACACGTCTTTGGCGGGTGCAGTGAGAGGGATCTTTTTTAGCGCATCCTGTGCCGACCACACATACAAATTAGAGCTGGCAGCGATGAAGGCCTTCAGATTGTCCGGGGAAAAGTCGGCCGCGGTTGCGCCTGCAATGTTCAACGTCGTACTGGTATTGGTGGTGGTGTCGAACACGATCACCTGGGTGGCAGGCGGAGGGGTGTTGCTTCCCGGGACCGGCACTGCGTTGGGGTCGGCGCCTGACAGGATCACCTTCTTACCATCGGGAGAAACCGTCAGCACCTTCCCGGTCACGGACTTGAACTCGGTCACCGTGGGCGGACTGGCGACCGTAATCTGCATCAGCCCGCGGCTTCCGAAGAACGAAAAATCCGTACCCATGTAGGCCTTCGCGCCCTGGCGATCGAAGACCAGAGAGTTCGGCGTTGCCGGCAATCCGACCGCCGTTCCCACGGTATTGTTTGGCGAACCAATTGGAACCAGGAGGCTTACGCAGCCGGCAGTGGTGGCGCAATTGCCGGGAGGAGAGGAAGAAAATCCGGTGCTCGATACGTAAACGGTGGGCGTGGTTGTGGTGGTCGTGGTGCTACTGGAAGGAGCGACCACCACATCGACGGCGCTCTCCGGATAGATCGGGAGGAGCGGCTTCAATCCAATATTGCAGGTCGGCGGCGTGCAGGAAGCAACCACAGTTGCCCCCCCGGCCTGCGGAGTAGCAATGGAGCCGGCATTCGCGGACACGCTCAGCGGATTGGAGGAACTCCAGGTCAGGGGCACGCCGGTGATGGTATTGTCCAGAGTGTCCAGCACGGTGGCGGTGACCGTCTTTCCGGTTCCAGAAGTCACGTTAATGGAATTCGTGGTGCTGCCCGTGACCGCTAGCGCGATGGATTGCACGGCGCAGGTGGTGAAATCCAGAGGTTGGCTGTTTACATTGCTGTTGCTGGCCACCAGCGAGGTTATTCCCGGAGTGTGGGCTGTGACTTTGACTTGCCCGGTCTGAAGTCCGGCCACAGGTGCGCTGTCAGTGGCTATCTCCAGTGTGGTTACATCGACGTTGACGGACTGCCAGGTAAAGGGCCCCACGGTGCCGGTGATGTCCAGCCCACGGCTAAGGGCGCTGGCCTGGTAGTTGAAGCTTTGACCCTTGGAAAAGCAAGGACCGGCGGGAGGGGTCTGCTCAGGGACCGGGCTGATTACGATCTTATCGATGTGCTGATGCACGTACACGGTCGTGGGGGGGCTGCTAATCCCGTGCGACCGGGCGGTCACCTGGGCCACCCCGACCGGGCCGGGAGTGCAGATTTGCGGGGCGGTGAGCGAATCCCACGTACCGGCGCACGCCAACCCATTGGTGGCGATGGTCAAAACTGCGGTATTGCTGGAAAGGAACGTAACCGGTGTAGTGATGGCTGTGTTCTTGCTGTTCCGGGGGGAAGCGGTGAAGGTCTGGCTCGCGCTGCCCGCGTCCAGAGAAACCGGGTTGGCCGGTGAGAGACTGATATTGGCCGGGGTCGGGAAGTTCGTGGTCGTAGTCGGACTGCTGCTACTGCAACCGGTCAAGGCGGCGATCAAACTGACGGCGATAAAAATGAAGGCCAACCGGACTATACAGAACGACCTACCCATGCACCCTCCCCGCCCAGTTGACCCACGGGGCGAGCTCGTTTTGTAGAAAGCTCCAAGTGTAGAGGCTAGAATTTTTTTCAGCAAGTTGAGGCGCCGAAATCCTGAACGAAGTGAAGGATCTGCTGACCTTTTCTGCGTGCAGTGCTGCAACCTGCGATTGTTGAATTGCCGGATTCTAGGATTTAAGAATTTAAAATCCAAAAATCCGTCGATTCGAAAATCCGTCAATCCGTCAATTCCAGGGAAAGCCGCCATTTCCATCTGATGCAACCAATCCCGGTTGACGATGTGTCCAGCCAGTTGCTATATTTGTAAGGTTCCGCGAGTTAAGTCTGGCTGGTCTGTAGGCGGTGGGTTTTCCCTACTGCGCTGGCGCGCGTGTGGAATGCCTGAAACACAGCTGAGCTTTAGCAACAAACGTCTCCGATGAAATACGATGGAGGCGCCCTCGCTGAAACGTCCTGCGCACACCTTTCACCCGTTGAAAGGCTATGCGGGGCGGTGCTGACGAAACGGAGCAGCTCCCGGAAGGTTCGGGCTTGGTGCCACCGTCGGCGGCTATTAGTTCTGAACGGGAAATCAAAATCTCCCGCGCGCTATACGGCGCGGGAAACATGGTTGGCGGGTCCGCCATCCAGCCCCTGAAATCGGGGAAGAGCAGATGCGGCGTCGTTCCGCGAGGGTGTGCCTGTAAGGACGCCAGGCGGGAAGGGCGTGGCTTGGAAGCACCGGGAACCGCAGCCCTTAGGAACAGGAGCACCAGGAACCGTATGCCTACTTTCAATCAATTGGTGCGTAGCGGCCGCAAGCGGCCGCGCTACAAGACGGCGAGCCCGGCCTTGCAGGGATGTCCCCAAAAGCGCGGTGTTTGCACTCGCGTTTACACCCAGACCCCCAAGAAGCCGAACTCCGCCCTGCGTAAAGTTGCCCGCGTGCGATTGACCAATGGAATCGAGGTCACAACCTACATTCCCGGCGTCGGCCACAATTTGCAGGAGCACTCGATCGTCCTGATTCGCGGCGGCCGTGTGAAGGACCTCCCGGGCGTGCGCTATCACGTGATCCGTGGCACCCTGGACGCCGTAGGCGTCGCCGGCCGCAAGCAGAGCCGTTCGAAGTACGGAGCCAAACGGCCGAAAGCGTAAGAGTGTCGTTGGTCATGGGCCCTTGGTCGTTGGCAAAAGCAGGTTGTTCGGAATGGCAAGAGATTAAAGGATTAAGTCAGAAAAAGTTGGGCTGAAAGCTGACGGCTGAGAGCTGACAGCTGGAAGCCAGGAGCTAAAAGCTTAATGCCTCGAAAAGGATATATCGCCAAGCGGAAGGTGGAGCCCGATCCGGTGTACGGATCGGATCTGGTGACGAAGTTCGTCAACTCCATGATGTGGCAGGGCAAGAAGAGCACGGCCGAGGGCATCTTCTATGAAGCCTTGACCAAACTCCAGGAGAAAGGCGGCGACGAGCCCCTGAAGCTGTTTAAGAAGGCGGTGGAGAACGCCAAGCCGCTGCTCGAAGTGAAGAGCCGCCGCGTGGGCGGCGCGAACTATCAGGTCCCGGTCGAAGTGAATGCCGACCGGCGCACCTCGCTGGCCATCCGCTGGCTCATTACTTATTCCCGCGGACGCGCCGAAAAGGGCATGATCGACAAGCTGAGCAACGAGTTGCTCGATGCCAGCAATAACCGCGGCGCGGCGATTAAGAAGAAAGAAGACGTGCACCGCATGGCCGAAGCCAACAAGGCCTTCGCCCACTACCGCTGGTAGAAGCGCAGCTCTTAGCCGTGAACTCTTGGCCTTTAGCTAAGGCAAAACGGTCAAGCTAAGAGCTAATGGCTAAGAGCTAGAAACTGAACTACATGAGTACCGGTACCAACATCGCCGGCGAACAAGAGTCTCGCAAGGAAGAGAAGAAAAAAGCTGTGTCCAGAACAGTTCCATTAGAACGGTGCAGGAACATCGGCATCATGGCCCACATCGACGCCGGCAAGACCACCACGACCGAGCGCATCCTTTTCTATACCGGAAAGACGCACCGCATCGGAGAGGTCCACGAAGGCACTGCCACCATGGACTGGATGGAGCAGGAGCAGGAGCGCGGCATCACCATTACCTCCGCCGCCACCACCTGCACTTGGCGCGACATTCGCATCAACATTATAGATACTCCCGGCCACGTGGATTTCACCGCCGAAGTGGAGCGGTCCTTGCGCGTGCTGGATGGAGCTGTGGCTGTATTTGACGCCGTCCATGGAGTGCAGCCGCAATCGGAAAAAGTCTGGCGCCAAGCCGATAAATACGGCGTCCCGCGCATCTGTTTCATCAACAAGATCGATAAAATGGGCGCCGATTTCGAGCACGCCGTCGATACCCTCCGCAAACGCCTCAATGCCAAGCCGGTCGCGATTCAAATCCCCATCGGCCAGGAAGACAAGTTCAAGGGCGTCGTCGATCTCATCGAAATGAAATCGATTGTCTGGCAGGATGACACCATCGGCGCCGAGTACATCACCGGCGAAATTCCTGCCGAGCTGCAGAAAAAGGCGGAAGCCTTCCACACCCAGTTGGTCGAAACCGTCGCCGAAAATGACGACGACATGCTGCACAAGTTTCTCGAAGGCGAAACCATTTCTCCCGCGGAACTGCGGGCTTCGTTGCGCAAATCGACGATCGCTCTGAAACTTTTCCCCGTCGTCGTCGGCACCGCCTTCAAGAACAAAGGGGTACAGCCGCTGCTCGATGCGGTGGTGGACTTTCTGCCGTCGCCGCTCGATGCCGGCGAAGTCAAGGGCGTCAACCCCGAGAACGGGGAGATTATTACGCGCAAGCCGGCCGACAGCGAACCGTTTTCCGCCCTGGCTTTCAAGATCATGGCTGACCCATTTGTCGGCCAACTGACGTTTATCCGGGTTTACTCCGGCCAGCTCAAATCCGGAGACTCGGTGCTCAATGCCGGCCGCGGTCGCAGCGAGCGCATTGGCCGTCTGCTCAAGATGCACGCCAACAAGCGCGAAGATATCAACGAGATTCTGGCGGGCGATATCTGCGCCGCAGTCGGTTTGAAAAACGTTTCGACCGGCGACACCATCTGCGAGGAAAAGCATCCCATCGCTCTCGAGTCGATTACATTCGCGGTTCCCGTGATCTCGGTCGCAGTTGAGCCCAAAACCAAAGCTGATCAGGAAAAAATGGGCATGGCGCTTTCAAAGCTGGCCCAGGAAGATCCCACCTTCAAAGTTCACACCGACCCCGACAGCGGACAAACCATCATCAGCGGCATGGGCGAGCTGCATCTTGAAATCATCGTTGACCGCATGATGCGCGAGTATAAAGTCGAAGCCAATGTGGGCAAGCCGCAGGTGGCCTATCGCGAGACCATTCGCCGGAAGTCGGAAGCCGAGGGCAAGTACATCCGCCAGACCGGTGGCCGCGGACAGTACGGACACGCCAAGATTCGTATCGAGCCCAACGAGCCCGGCAAGGGTTACGAGTTTGTAAACGAGATTGTGGGCGGCTCGGTGCCCAAGGAATTCATCAAGCCCATCGATCAAGGTATTCAAGAGGCGCTCGAGGGCGGAATTTTGGCTGGCTATCCGATGGTCGACGTGAAAGTGGAGCTTTACGACGGCAGCTATCACGACGTCGACTCCAACGAAATGGCGTTCAAGATTGCGGGTTCGATGGCCTTTAAGGAAGCTGCCCGCAAGGCCTCCCCGGTGCTGCTCGAGCCGGTGATGGCGGTGGAAGTAGTCACGCCGGAAGATTACGCCGGTGTCATCATGGGCGATCTGAGCTCGCGCCGCGGGCGGATTGAAGGCATGGAACATCGCGCCGGTTCGCAGGTGATCAAGGCCATTGTGCCGCTGGCGGAAATGTTTGGTTATGCCACCCACATGCGGTCGAGCACGCAGGGTCGCGCCGAGTACTCGATGCATTTCGCGCGTTATGAAGAAGTGCCGCGCAGCGCGGCGGACGAGATTATCGGGCGTTCACAAGGGCCCAAGCGTTAGACGCAAAAAACGCGGGCGAGGGCGCCCGCCCCACACAAGACGGAGCTAGGATATGGCGAAAGAGAAATTTGAGCGTAATAAGCCGCACTGCAACGTAGGCACGATTGGTCACATTGACCATGGCAAGACCACGTTGACGGCGGCCATCACCAAGGTGTTGCAGAAGCACAACCCGAAGATCGTGTTCCGGTCGTTTGATTCGATCGACAACGCGCCGGAAGAGAAGGCGCGCGGCATCACCATTGCGACGGCGCACGTGGAGTATGA
>JAIQFF010000026.1 GCA_020073395.1 Terriglobia bacterium | reverse complement strand
CCACATATAACCCGGCCACGGGAGAGGTTCTGGCTCGCGTAGCCGAGGGTGACCGTGAAGACATTGACCGCGCCGTCAAAGCAGCTCGCGCCGCGTTCGAAACCGGCCCTTGGTCAAAGATGACGCCCTCCGAGCGCGGACGCCTGATCTGGAAGCTGGGAGATTTGCTGGAGCAAAACCTGGAGGAATTTGCCGAACTGGAAATGCTGGACAACGGCAAACCTCTGAAGGTGGCGCGGGTGGCGGACGTGCCGCTGGCCGTGGACCTGTTCCGCTACATGGCAGGTTGGGCCACCAAGATTGAAGGCAACACCATCCCGATTTCAGCCGGCACCAAGTTCCTGGCTTACACCTTGCGGCAGCCGGTGGGAGTGGTCGGCCAGATCATTCCGTGGAATTTCCCCTTGCTGATGGCGGCCTGGAAGCTGGGACCGGCTTTGGCTACGGGATGCACCGTGGTGATCAAGCCGGCGGAGCAAACGCCGCTTTCCTGCCTGCGTCTGGGCGAACTGGTTCAGGAGGCAGGCATCCCCGATGGAGTCGTGAACATCGTCCCGGGCTATGGAGAAACCGCAGGCGCTGCCCTGGCGGCACATCCCGATGTGGACAAAGTGGCCTTCACCGGCTCCACTGAGGTGGGCAAGCTGATTCTTCAGGCGGCGGCTGGGAATTTGAAGAAAGTGTCGCTAGAGTTGGGCGGTAAATCCCCCAATGTTGTCTTCAACGATGGAGACTTGAAGCCGGCGATCTCGGGCTCGGCCAGCGCCATCTTCTTTAACCACGGACAATGCTGCTGTGCCGGTTCCCGGCTGTATGTGGAGCAGAGCATCTTCGACCAGGTGGTCGAAGGAGTGTCGGCGAAGGCACAAAAGATCAAAGTCGGTCCGGGATGGGAAGAGGCCAGCGATATGGGGCCCCTGGTTTCCGAAGAGCAGCTCAACCGGGTTTGCGGCTACCTTGAATCCGGGCGCTCCGAAGGCGCCAAGGCCGTGGTAGGAGGCGGCCGGCACGGTGACAAGGGATATTTTGTCCAACCCACGGTGCTGGTCGATACCAACGAAAACATGAAAGTGGTGCGCGAGGAGATTTTCGGCCCGGTGGTTTCAGCCATTCCTTTCACCGACTACGACGACGTGGTCAAGCAAGCTAACAACAGCGTGTACGGACTGGCTGCAGGCATCTGGACACGCGATATCGGGAAGGCGCATCGCCTGGCTTCGCAACTGCGCGCCGGCACGGTGTGGATCAACTGCTACAACGTCTTCGACGCTGCGCTACCCTTTGGCGGGTACAAGCAGTCGGGCTGGGGCCGGGAAATGGGACACGACGTCCTGGAGCTGTACACCGAGGTAAAGTCGGTGTGCGCGGCTCTCTAGTCTCCTGGGATGCCCCGTCCAAGCTTTGCTTGGGCGGGGTCTTCGGCTTATCAAGAGGGAAGCTTCGGCTTCCCCTTTTCTTTTTGGACTCAACACGTGGTTCGTGGTGATAGTGACCTTATCCAGGTTCCCGCGTCTATCCCGAATGAAAATTGCCCGCCGTACTCTGCTCGCCGCGCTGCTGTTTTGTCTCACTGCTCTCGGCCAGGACGCCGCCATGTTTCGCGGGGACCTGGCCCACACGGGCGTCTATAAGGCGCAAGGCGTCCCCAAGTTCAGTCAAGTCAAGTGGAGGTTTCACACTGATGGCCAGGTAATCTCATCGCCCGCGGTGGCCGATGGCATGGTTTTCGTGGGGAGTACAGACGGGAATCTGTACGCGGTTGATCTCGCATCCGGCACGCAAAAATGGAAGCTCTTCACCGGGGTGCGGGTGACGTCGTCGCCTGCGGTCGAGAACGGAGTCGTATATTTCGGTAGCTATAACGGCAGGTTTTACGCGGTCGATGCTGCCAGCGGGAAACTGAAATGGAAATTTCAGACCGAGGGTGAAAAGCGGTTCGCAGGCAAGCATCTGCACGGGTCTGAGCCCGCCGCGGAGACCATGCCCGATCCTTTTGATTTTTACTTATCGTCTCCGGTTTTGTGGGGCGGGGCCGTGTATTTCGGGAGCGGGGATGGCAACGTCTATGCCCTGGACGCGGCAAGCGGGGCGCTGAAATGGAAATTTCACACCGGCGATGTCGTCCACGCCTCTCCGGCGATCTCCGACGGGACCTTGTTCATAGGCAGTTGGGATAGCTACTTCTACGCGCTCGATGCCGCCAGTGGAAAAGAGAAATGGCGTTTCAAGACCGGCGAGGACCACAACATCTACAACCAGGTCGGCATTCAGTCGTCCGCCGCTGTCATGGACGGCGTGGTGTACTTCGGCTGCCGCGATTCGAACTTCTATGCCCTGGATGCCCGTACGGGAGAGAAAAAGTGGGCCTTCAACAACAAAGGCTCGTGGGTCATCACTTCCCCGGCGGTGCAGGATGGCAAGGTGTACTTCGCCACCTCAGACACGGCTACGGTCTATGCCCTGGATGCCAAGGCGGGAACTCCCATCTTCTCTCTGAAGTTCGGCGGCTGGCCCCTGTTTTCTTCGCCGGCCCTTGCCGGCGGTATGCTGTATATCGGCTCACACCAGGGCAAGCTCATCGCCATCGATCTCGCCAGCCAGAAATTAGCCTGGACATTTGAGACCGACGCTTCGCGGCAAAACGGTCCGCCACTTACCAAGCCCGATGGAACTCCCAAATACGAAGCCGCATTCGCCGACAATTTCTACGAGAGCATGGTGATCGGCGTCCAGAAGATGATGAGCGTGGGCGCCATACTGTCGTCGCCAGTGGTAGTGAATAATGTGATCTACGTGGGCAGCACCGATGGATTCCTGTACGCGCTGATGTAAGTCCTGTGCCTATCCATAACTCCAGAGGGTGCCCCGTCCAAGCTCCGCTTGGACGGGGATTTTTTTGCGGATGCCGCAATTTTCAGTCAGGGAATCTCGCGCGCTCGCGGGTGAAATCGAGTCGCGTCCGCTATTGTGTCCAGACGAAAATCCCCGCCCAAGCGGAGTTTGGACGGGGCACCCTCGAGTGTATATCCACGGGATGAGCGGTGCCTTATAGTGGGCCAATCGGATTGCTATTCACCCATGAAGAATCTGTGGCTCATGTTGCTGGTGCTCCTGATTGGCTGCTCCGCCAAGAAGAAGACGGTCGCGCCACCTCAGCCGCCACCGCCCGCTCCGGTGCGCAGCCAGATGCCGCCGCCAACCGCGGAGGTCATCGAACACTGCGTGGTGACCAAACGGGAGAACGCAAATACGGTATCTTGCCGCTGCGTGCCGGTAACTACGCGGATCGACTCCAAGACCGGACACACTGTCATTGTCTGCCAGAAGATGCCGGAGACCCGGTGACGGGTGAAGTCTTCAGATTCGCGCGGTCCCGCGAGGCCTGATCCACCCAGAGTCAAAGGCTTGTCGTCACCGCGTCAGGCGCCAATTCCGGCGAGCCACTCGGCTTGACGAGATCCACCGTGGCTGAGCGCGTACAGCACCAGTTCCACGCGGCTCGATATGCCCAGCTTATCGAAGATACGGAACAGATATTTCTTGATGGTGTGCTCACTAAGGCAGAGTTCACGCGCCACCTCGCGATTGCTGAGGCCGTCCGCAACCAGGGCCACGACCTGCTCTTCGCGCGGGGTTAGCAAGCGAATCCCTCGCGAATTGACCATGTGCAGCGAGGGTACCTGGCTCAATGCCTCGACGAGGTATTGCATCTGTTCGCTGTTGGCCCACACCTGTCCGTGATGCACGCTCTGGATACACTTGCAGAGCAGGCGAAAAGGGTACTGGGAAAAACAAAACAAGCCGCGCGCGCCGGAGCGGAAGGCGTTGACCACGACCTCGCGATCATAGGTGTCGAGCAAAATGATTTTTGCCACCTCAGGGTGGGTCAGATGCATCCGTCGCACCACCGTCATATCCGGCCAGCCATCCCTAGGACTGTCAGCATTAAGCACGGCGACCTGGACGGGCAGCGAGCTAATCGCGTGCAGGATGACGTCCGGATCAAGAAGGCATGAGGTGACCTGGAGTTCTGGACGGCGGCGAAGGGCGCTGACCAGAAGCTGGCATTGCATCTGATTGGAGTCGGCGACCAGCACTCCAATCGAAGTCGAAGTTCCATCTAGTATTGAGGTCACATGTCCTTTCGGCGCACGGTTGCATCCTCCGATCCAATCCCATCCCGAACAGATTGGTGTCAGCCTACAAGAGTGTTGGGGGACGTTTCTGTGACATCTCGACATTGCGGATGGTCAGATGACCTGTGGACAAACCAGACCGAAATCGGCCAGAGAGCGTGCAGTCTCCCTGAGTTAGCCCCTAACTCCATGCATTCAATATAGATAAAAGCCTATCCGGACTTTCCTCTACCCGGACACCGGGCCTGCGCGATTCGCCAGTCTACTTTTGTGTGTACTACCAAAGAAGACGAGAACAATTACCTCTGGGGTTTGTAGCGTGGCGGCGGCGGGCGTCCCGCCCGCTGGGCCGAGGGCGAGACGTCCTCGGGACAGCCGGCAAGATGCCAGCGCTACATCATAATTCAGCGCCTCGTCTCAAGATGCCTACCTTTGTGGACGATACTTCCCATGTCTTGCCGCTCTTTGTCCACCGGCATAACTTACAAAATACCCAAAGTTGCCGCGCCCGAGGCGGCAGAAGCATAGAGAGAAAGAGAGAAAATGAAACGAGTTCTGACCTGTACGGTAATTGCCCTTGTTGGTTTTGCCGTGCAGGCGGGTTCGGTGGCCGCCGTGGCTCAGGAGCAGATGAAAGTGACAAGCACCAGCCAAGGGGCGGCGGAGGCCACGAAATCCGGAATAGCGGACGGTGCATCGAGTCCAGACGAGATGGGGAACCGCCGTCCGCTATACCGGCTACGAAAAAGCGACGTGATCGAGATCAAATTCAATTTCGCCTCCGAGTTCGACCAGACCCTCAGTGTGCAGCCGGATGGCTTCATCGCGCTCCGGGACATGGACGAGTTGTATGCGGAAGGTCTTACCGTGGCTGAATTGCGTGGCGCGGTCCGCCAGGCTTATGCCACGACACTGCACGAACCGGAAGTTACGATTAATTTAAAGGAGTTCGAGAAGCCTTATTTCATGGCTACCGGAGCGGTGGCTCGTCCGGGAAAGTACGAATTGCGCGGCGACGCAACGGTAACCGAAGGTGTGGCTTTGGCCGGAGGATTCACCGAGCAGGCCAAACACTCCGAAGTGGTTTTGTTCCGGAGGATTTCCGAGGAGCGGACCGAGGCCCGTGTCCTGAACGTAAAACAGATGTTGAAGGCGCATAACCTGGCTGAGGATTTCCATCTGCGGGCAGGAGATTTGTTATACGTTCCGCAGAACGTGATTTCGAAGATCCGGCGCTACTTGCCGACTTCCAGTCTCAGCACATACGTAAACCCAACCCAATTTTAAAGAAGAGGCGCGGAAAGCAACACCTCTCGAAGATCGAATTGCAAGCCTCTCGGGCTTACCGTGCCCTCAAGCGGATTCAGCCGCTGCCCGATACCAGGAAAAAATAGATAGAAGGCCGCCGGGCCGGAGAACTCCGTATGGGGGAAGAACTCACGATCATTCGCAAGCCCGTACCCGCCATCTCCCCTACGATGCGCGACCTGTTGGCCGTGCTGTTCCGGCAGCGCCGGCTGGCCCTGGCCTCCTTTATCGCGATCTTCCTGGCGGTTCTTGGCTATGGCGTGTTGGCGCCCTCCTACCAGGCCCACATGAATGTGCTGGTGCGGCGAGGACGAGTCGATCCGCTGGTAACGCCCGCGCCCACGCCATCGCCCATGTTTCAGCGGGACGAAATCACGGAGGAAGAATTGAATTCACAAGTGGAGCTGCTGCGCGACGACGAAATCTTGCGCACTGTGGTGCAAGCCACGGCAGGGGCCGGCAGCCCCTGGTACGACCGTTTTCTTGGGGGCAGCGAGGAATTCCGGTTGGCTCGGTCGGTGCGGCGGATGACGCGCCGGCTGACGGTGGTGCCGATACGGAAAACCAATCTGATTCAAGTGGAGTATTCGTCATCGGATCCCTCCCAGGCGGTGGCCGTACTTCATTCTCTGGCGCACGCCTATCTGGAACGACAGAAGCGGGTGCGGCGCCCTTCGGGGGAGTACGAATTCTTTGAACAGCAAGTCACGCAATCCCGGCGCGGGTTGCTGGACGCAGAGTTCCGGCTCATGGACTTCAGCAGCGATCAGGGCGTGGTTTCGGCGGCGCAGGAGCGCGACATGATGCTGCAGAAACTCAACGACGCTGAAGCTAACGACCGCCAGACCCAGGTGACGATCGTTGAGACCAGGCAGCGCATCCGGGACCTGGAATCCAAGCTGAAGTCGTTGCCGGAGCGGACCTTGACCGTGATTCGGAATTCCGACAACCCGCAACTGACAGAAAAGATGAAGTCAAAGCTCCTGGAACTGCAGCTGAGGCGGACTGAACTGCTGACCAAGTTCCAACCCTCGTACCGCCTGGTGCAGGAAGTCGATCAGCAAATTGCCGAGACCAGAACCAGCATCCTGGGCGAGGAGCATTCGCCATTGCGCGATGAGACTACGAACCAGGAGCCCAATCATGAATGGGCGAAGTCCGAACTGATCAAGGCACAAGTGGAGCTAGGCACGCTGGAGGCCCACGGACAAGCGGTCCGCATCCAGGTAGCAGGCTATCGTGAAGTCGCGCAGCGGCTCGGAGGGAACGCGCTTCGGCAAGGTGAATTGCTGGCAGAGTTGAAGGCGGCGGAGGAGAAATATCTGCTGTACGTGAACAAGCGCGAAGAGGCGAGGATCGAGGACGCCCTGGACCAGGGTGGAATTCTAAACGTCACCATTGCCGAAGAACCAAGGGTCCCGGCCCTGCCGGCCCGGGCAGGTTGGGTGTTCGGCCTGATCGGCGTAATGCTCGGAGGCACCTTGAGCACGGGCCTGGCTTTTACCGCTGACTATCTGGCGCCGGGGTTCCGGACGCCGGATGAAGTCGTCGCCTACCTGGGCATACCGGTCCTCGCGTCACTGCCTTGAGATGAGTCGCCGAAGGAGACATGAATGAGCACACGGCCGGATTTACTGGAACAGGCGCTGGCGGGCGACATTTTCGAGACGGAAGCAACCCAGCCACAGACGTCGGCGGCGCGTGAGTCGATTGCCTGGAATCCTGACCGGTTCGGCGAAGAGCAGATCCGCAGCCTGGTGCGACAGGTATTTCTTCCGGGATGGCCGAAACCGGCCCGGCAAGTCGTCTTCTGTGCCGTCGAAGATGGCGATGTTGCCGGAATCTGTTTTCGGGTTGGGCAAGTGCTGGCGTCCCAGATTCCGGGAAATGTGGCGCTGGTCGAAGCCCACCTTCAATCCGCTGAAGAAAACGAGGACTATGGAACTCCGTCGCCGGTGTTCCGTCCGGCTGGATTCAGACCCTTGCGCGACACTGCGCGGCGCGTCTCCAGCCACTTGTGGCGTGTGCCGCGCGAAATGTTCATGGGGGAAAACGAGGCCGGCCTCTCGGTGGAATGGTTGCCCGGAAGACTGAGGGAACTGCGGCTCGAATTTGACTACGCCGTAGTTCACGGTCCCCCGGCTGCGTTGTGCAGTGACGCTGCCTTGCTCGGCTACCTGAGCGACGGAGTCGTCCTGGTGCTGGAAGCGAACTCGACCCGGCGTGCCGCGGCCCAAAGAGCCGTCCAGGTAATGCAGGCTACTAATGCCCGACTGTTGGGATCGGTCTTGAGCAGGCGAACATTTCCAATCCGTGAAGGAATTTACCGGAGGCTGTAAGAATGCAGGTTACTTCCTTCTGGCCTCTTTGAATTGAAGTTATTTGTGGAAGACAAGCAGCCAAACCGAATGGGACTCAAGTAGCAGAGCTTTATCCGACACCCGCTGACATCCCCATGAAAGCCTACCCCGACCGGTTACCGCCGGAAGCCCTGGAGGAAGAACTATCCTCAGCCGAGCCCTGGTACGTGGTGCAGACCCGATACCGTTTCGAAAGCAAGGTTGCGGCCCAGTTGCGAGGCAAAGGTGTGGAGACGTTCCTTCCCCTGGTGAACGAATCTCATCGCTGGAGTGACCGGCAAAAGACTGTCTCTCTTCCGTTGTTTTCCGGATACGTCTTCGTGCGGCTGCAGCCATCAGCCCCTTGGCGCACCAGGGTCTTGCGCACGGAAGGCGTCATGGGGTTTGTGCAGGTTCACGGAGATGCGAGTCCAATTCCTTCACGGCAGATCGATGATCTGCGCCGTCTGCTGGCGCAGAAGCTTCCGTGCGCGCTGCATGCATTTCTGAGAGTAGGGCAACGAGTCCGAATTCGAGGCGGATGCCTCGACGGCCTGGAAGGCGTTCTGGCGCAGAGCAGTCGGAAGACCCTGGTCATTTCGATTGGGTGCATTGAGCGATCTGTCGCCGTCACCATTGAAGGTTACGAACTGGAGCTGGTCTAAAGTGTCCTTTCCCGCCGGATTCAATCCCGAAGGCTTTCACCGCCCGTCTCCGCCTCGCCCCGTTCCGGCAAAAAAGCCGCAGTCGCTCACATGGGACGGAGCCGTGCCAGCTCCTACCTCCGGGTTCGACTGGAGCGGCTGGCAGCGGCGGGCCGCGACCGGCCGCATGGAGCGAGGGCAGGGGCGGAATGTACTGATCGTCGGAGCAGGGCCGACGGGACGCAAGCTGGCCGCAATCCTGCAACGGGACCAGATCGACGGCCGAACCGTGGTGGGCTTCCTGGACGAAATCGACATGGTTGGCGGCGATGTGCTCGGGCGAGTTGAACACCTTACCCGGATCGCCCGCAGCGAATTCGTGGACGAAGTCATCCTGGCGATTCCGGACCGCCGTGACCTGGCGAAATGGGTGGTCCGTGAAGCTCGGCGAAACCGGCTCAACATCCGGGTCATCCCTGATCTGTATGACTGTGACTGCGAACAGGCCCAGCGGCGGGAGCATGAGCCGGGTCACATGGCGTTCCAGTATTTCGGGGACGTGCCCGTACTGACGCTGCACGAGGAGAAAGCCCCGACGTCAGGCCTGTTCTGGAAACGTGTGCTCGATATCACGTTCTCTGCCGTTGCTCTGCTCTTGGCAGCGCCACTGCTAGCAACGGTCGCCGTGTTGATCAAGGTGGCGTCGCCCGGGCAAGTTCTGTACCAGGCCAAACGAGTGGGACTCAAGGGCAGAAGATTTATCTGTTACAAATTTCGCACCATGGTCTCCGATGCGGATCAGTTGAAGGACGGGCTCGGCGCGGACAACGAGCGTTATGGCCCGTGCTTCAAGATTGCCGCCGATCCTCGCATCACGCGCGTGGGCCAGTTTCTGCGGCGCTATAGCCTGGACGAACTGCCGCAATTGTGGAACGTGTTGCGAGGCGAGATGAGCCTGGTCGGCCCCAGGCCGCATCCTGTCGACGACTTCGAGCACTACCGACTGGAACATCTGCGGTGCCTCGACGTGACCCCGGGGATCACGGGGCTGTGGCAAGTCACTGCCCGGCGCGACCCATCGTTTCAGCGGAACATGGCGCTCGACCTGGAATACATCGAGCACTGGAGTCTGGGCATGGACCTCTGGATTCTGTGGAAGACGATGTTCGTGATCCTGCATGGAAGCGGTGCCTAGGTTGGCCTCTACCGGACAGATTACGTTGCGAAATTCGGTCCCCGCCCTGGCCCACTGGACGGTGGTCACCGCATTCCGCCCGCTGCATGCACTGATGGCGGCGCCCGCGATGTTGTTCCTGGCAACCCTTACAGTAATGCTCTTCCGTCCTCCGGATACGCGGTTTTGCTGGGTGGACCGCATTGCCTTTCTGCTTCTGGTGTTCGTCGCGCTGCTGCGGGTGCTGGTGCTGCGCCGGCGGCCAACCATCGCCGCTCCGGCCATGTGGCCCATGGCCGGTTTGCTGTTGCTGGCGCTGGGCAGCCTCCTGGCCCAGTCGTATGACGCCCAGAGTTGGAGCGTGTTTGCCGCCAAGTGGCTCGTGCCATTCGCGCTCTATCACCTGGCAGGATCGGTCTTCGACGACGCGGCCTCCCTTCGCCAGCTAGAGACATTCGCGTTGGTCGTCCTGGGCCATTTGAGTGCCATCGCAATCTTATTTCTTTGCGGGGCCAAAGGGCTGATCTTTCCGCGCTACATCCTAGACGAGAGTCTTGGCATTCACGCCGATCGCGCTCGAGGACCCTTTCTGCAGGCTGTGGCCAATGGTGTCACCTTGAACCTGCTGGGGCTGATCGCTATGGACTCATTTCGCCGCGGGCGGTTGAAAGGATTATTGGCCGTATTGTTGCTGATTGCAGTGCCGCTGGCGGTTCTGGCGACCCAAACGAGGGCAGTATGGTTGTCCTTTGCCGGATGCGTCCCCGCCTTGATCTTTTTTTCTTCCAGCAAGCGGGTGCGCCGGGCCTGCCTGGGTTTGATTTTGGCCGGAGGGGTGGGATTGCTGACCGTTCTCAGTTTCGAAGACACCAATACTTCTTTCTTCGACCGTCTGGAAGAGCGCAGCCCGGTTGAATTCCGGGTCGTGATGTACCAGACCGGCCTGGAAATGTTTCTGGAGAAACCGCTCACGGGTTGGGGTTCGAGCGAACTGCAACCCGAACTGGCGAAGCGGGTCCACGACTTTCACCAGTCGGCTTTCTTCTTCCACAACACCTACCTGGAGATTGCGGTGCAGCACGGTCTGGTGGGGCTGCTTTTGTATCTGCGGATTGTGGTTGAGCTGTTTCGGGTGGGTGGAAGGCGGCATCCTCACACCGCCGCCCGCGACGGGACCTTTCTGGATGAGCAGTTCCGTTCATTCTGGCCCGTCCTGGTGGCGGTGTATCTGTTTAACGGCAGTTTCGTGGTGATGAACTACCAGTTTGTGAACGGACTCGTGTTCACGATCGCGGGCATCCTGGCGGCGCAGAATCGCCAGGCAGACGCCCATTCGCATGCCCTCCTCAACTGATCCGCACGTCCTAAGTCCACTCGCAGCGTGCGCTACACCCGCGCCCGGGAATGAAGTGTTCGCGGGAAAACTCTCAGTAGCGGATGTTTCCTCGCAGACGGTTCGCGGGGGCGCGTACTTGGCGGCCCGGTATGGCCTGGGCGTGTTCGTCAGCCTGGGAAACATGCTGGTCATGACCCGATGGATCGGCCCTCACAACTACGGAGTGTTCGTCACCGCCATCGGGCTGGCGGCCTTTCTGTCCACGCTGGCGCGGGTCGGACTGGACACCTACCTCGTTCGGAGTGACCGAGAGCCCGAAAAGAGAACCTACGACATTGCTTCCACCCTGATCTTCGGCATATCCACGGGGTTGGTACTGGCAGGTGTGACCCTCGCGCCGCTACTCATACGCTGGTACGGCAGTCACGAATTTATCTTGCCCTACCTGGTGCTGCTTCTCACCGTTCCTCTTACCGGGCTGAGCGGCGTTCCCATTGCGAAACTGGAGCGCAAGCTGGACTTCGGCAGGGTTGCCGGGATTGAGTTGGGTGGACAGTTCCTGGGGCTTCTGACGGCGGCGCTGCTGGCCTGGAGCGGCTTGGGAGTCTGGGCCCCTGTGTTTGGGCAAATGACCGCACAGATCTATGTGCTGATTGCAGCCTGGGTGTCCGCCCAGATGTTTCCACGTCCGCAATTCGAATCAGGTCAGGCACGCGAAATGCTCGCCTTCGGAATCGGATTGACTGCGTCCCTGCGGACCTGGCAGTTGCGGACCCTGATCAATCCCCTGCTGGTAGGGCGATTCGCCGGCGCCGAGGGAGTGGCCTACGTGGCCCTGGCGCTGCGTATCGCGGAGGCGCTGGGTACAATCCGGCTGGCTGCTGGCCGGATGGCGATCGCGGCCCTGTCGCGACTTCAGCACCAGCGCGCGGAATTCCGTACAACCCTCGAGCGTGCTATAGGGCTGCAGATCATCACCCTGGGGCCTCTGCTGTGCGGGTTCGCGTTGGCCGGACCATTCGCCGTCCGGCATGTCATGGGCGCGAGATGGATGCCGAGCCTGACGGTGTATCCCTTCGTGGCCGCCGGCGTCCTGGCTAACTCTGTTTACAACCTGCAAGCGTCCGCGCTGTTCGTATTGGGACGGCAGTGGACGGTTATGTGGTCGTACATGACTCACGTAGCCCTGCTGGGCGTAGGAACGCACCTGCTGCTTCCTCGCCTGGGAATCGCAGGATATGGATGGGCCGAGCTGCTGGCATGCGTTGCCTACTTCCTCATCCACGCGGGTCTGGCGAGGGTGGTAGTGATCTCCTATCGCCGGACCCTGCCCTGGTTCGCAGTTTTCCTCACAGGGCTGTTTGTCCTCGCCTGAAGTGCCTACAGTCGCTTATCTCGCCAACCAGTTTCCTTCTCCGGTTGAACCCTATGTGTTCGAGGAAATCGGAGAACTGCGACGGCGGGGAGTGCAAGTAATCCCATGCAGTGCCCGTCGCACTGACGCGATGCAGGAAGACCAGCTGCAATCGCTTGCAGCCGAAACCTTGTATCTGCAACCGCTCGGTCTTTTACTTCTTATGCGCGGGGCCTGGCTCTGCCTGCGCCGATGCACTGCGCTGGCGAACATTCTCTCTCGCGTGCTGCTGCAAGGGGGCGAACCGCCCGCGCGGCGGGCACGCACTCTGCTGCATACGCTCCTGGGAGCTTGCTACGCGCTAAAGCTGCAAGGACGCGGAGTGCAGCACATCCATGTGCACCACGGATATTTTGGGTCCTGGGTCGCCATGGTTGCGGCCCGCCTGCTCTCCATTGACTACAGCTTGACGCTGCATGGTTCCGATCTGTTGCTGCACGGCGTCTACCTGGATACCAAGCTGAAATGCTGCGCGTTCTGTGTAACCGTTTCGGAATTCAACCGCGACTTTCTTCTGGAGCACTACCCCGGCGTCGAGCCGGGAAAAATCATGGTGCGACGCCTGGGAGTGGACTTGGCTTGCACCCCCACTGGGGCTGCGCGACCCGACCGGGAACTGCCCCGCTTGACGATGCTGGCGGTGGGCAGGCTGCACCCGGTGAAAGACCATGCTTTCCTGTTACACGCCTGTCACGAGCTGAAGAGTTTGGGCACCGATTTTCTCTGCCTAATCGCGGGTGAAGGGCCACAGCGTCCCTGGCTCGAACACCTGATTCGAAACCTCGGGCTCGAGGCGCAAGTGAAACTTCTGGGCCATCTTTGCCGGCAGGAACTCGATGCCTGCTACAGGTTGTGCGACCTGGTCGTCCTCACCAGTCGCAGCGAGGGCATTCCCCTGGTGCTGATGGAGGCGATGGCGCACTGCACCACCGTGCTTGCACCCGCGATCACCGGAATCCCCGAGCTGGTGAAGCATGGTGAAACCGGCTTTCTGTATCACGCCGGTTCGCTGGAAGACTTTGTAACCCAAATCGAAATCATTCGTAACTCACCAACGACGCTGCCGCGGTTGCGCCGCGCCGCTCGTCAACACGTGCTGGAGCACTTCGACCGGGAGAAGAACCTGGCTGCTCTGGCAGAGCTGCTGGTCTTCCGCATCACCAGAAAGGAAAGGCACGACGCACATGAGAATCCTGTACTGCAACAAATATAACTTTGCCTTCAGCGGCACTGAGGTTTACCTCTTCGAACTGATGGAACTGATGCGGGCGCGCGGACACGAGGCCGCATTGTTTTCCATGGCGGACCCGCGCGGTGAAGCGACGAAATATGACCAGCACTTCGTTCCCGCCATTGATTTCAAAGGCGCCAGGCCAGGTCCACTGGGCGGCGCCCGGCAGGCGGCGCACGCGCTTTATTCGCGCCAGGCGCGGGAGAAATTGCGCGACATGGTCCAGGCTTTTCGGCCCGACGTCGCCCACCTGCGCAACATTTATCACCATCTTTCACCCTCGATCCTGTGGGAACTCAAAGCGCAGGGAGTTCCCGTGGTCTATCACCTGAACGACTTCAAACTGCTTTGTCCCAGCTACAACATGGTGGCGCAGGGCCATGCCTGTGAGCGTTGCCATGGAGGAAAGTTCTGGCATGTCGTAACCGAAGGCTGTTATGCAGGGCCTCCTGGTGCTGCGCTGGTGCTGGCGGCGGAGGCCTACCTGCATAAGTGGCTGCGGAGCTATGAGAGCTGCGTGGATCGCTTTCTCGTGCCCAGCCGGTTTGTAAAGACGAAACTGGTGGAAAACGGATGGGACGCTGGAAGGATTGACGTGCTC
Organism: Terriglobia bacterium; assembly: GCA_020073395.1. GTDB lineage: Bacteria > Acidobacteriota > Terriglobia > Terriglobales > Acidobacteriaceae > JAIQFF01. Next base: position 27,335 of record JAIQFF010000026.1, on the reverse strand, counting down.
CCACACTTCCAGAACTTGCCGGCGCAGACGGTTTCTAACCCATCGCCGGACGCGCCGATCCTCTATTTCGGCCGGCTCTCAGCGGAAAAAGGACTGACCGATCTCCTGCGTGCCATGCAGCATCTTCCCGCCGTCTTCCTGCAGGTTGTGGGTGAAGGACCGCAGCGGGCTGAACTCGAGCGGTTAGCGACAGATCTGGATCTGGCAAACGTTGAATTTCTGGGGCGGGTCGCGGGGCCTCAACTCAACCGGCTCATCTCCTCCTCGCGCTTCACGGTCCTGCCTTCGCGGGCTTACGAGACTCTGGGCAAGACCATTCTGGAATCCTACGCGTGGGGACGCGCGGTCGTCGCCTCGGACCTGGGTTCGAGAAGGGAACTGGTGCATGAGGGTGAAACCGGCGTCCTGTTCCAGGCGGGTGATGTGATGCAACTGACGGCGGCGATCTCGTTTCTGATCGACCGGCCTGAACTGGCGGCGCAGATGGGCGCCGCCGGGCGCGCTCTCGTGGCAAGCCAGCACTCACCCGAGGGTCACTACGTTGCCATGACGAGCTTGTATGAGCAACTTGCGCCACGTCCAATAAAAATGGACGGTCGAGGTCTGAAGCCGGTCGCGAAGCCAGGGTTGCGGGTCGCATTTATCGGCGGCCGCGGTGTGATTTCGAAATACAGCGGAGTAGAAACTTACTACGAGGAGATTGGTCAGCGCCTGGCCGAGATGGGACACGACGTCACCGTGTACTGTCGGACTTACTTCAGTCCAGCGCAAGCGGCGCACCACGGGATGCGCCTGGTCCGGCTGCCCACCATTCGCTCCAAACACCTGGAAACGTTGGTCCACACCCTTCTCAGCACTGTCCATGCCTTGTTCAGCGACTGTGACATCGTGCACTATCAATGCCTGGGGCCGGCACTATTTTCCTTCCTGCCACGCTGGTTCGGAAAGAAGACTGTGGTCACCGTGCAGGGGCTGGATTGGCAACGCCGCAAGTGGGGCCACGTGGCGTCCGCCATTCTGCGGCTGGGGGAGCGCGCAGCCGTCAGACTTCCCGACCTGACCATGGTTGTGTCGCGGACTCTACAAGAGTATTACCGCTCGCACTATGGCGCGGAACCTGTGTACGTGCCGAACGGGACTTCGTTGCGGCAGCGGCGCGCGGCCGGTCGGCTGCGCGAATGGGGTCTCGAGTCGGGCGCTTACATCCTGTTTCTCGGCCGCTTTTCTCCGGAGAAGAATTGCGCCCTACTGATTCAGGCCTACGAACAGATGGACACTCCGGTAAAGCTCGTACTCGCAGGCGGGTCGAGCCATTCGGACACGTACGTGAAGCAATTGCGAGAGCATCAGAGCGATCGGGTCCGCGTTCTGGACTGGGTGTCCGGCGAAGCCTTGGATGAATTGCTCACCAATGCCATGCTATTTGTGTTGCCCTCTGATATGGAAGGCCTCTCCCTAGCCTTGCTTGACGCCATGGGAGCAGGCGTTTGCGTGCTGGCCAGCGATGTTTCTGAAAACTGCGAAGTGGTCGAGGATGCGGGCTTTACTTTTCGGCATGGCGATCGCAATGACCTGGAACGCATGCTGCGGTTGCTGATCTCCGAGCCAGAAATCAGGAAGGCTGCCGCCAGCAGGGCCAGGGAGAGAGTGTGGGAGCACTATTTGTGGGGACGGGTGGCGCAAGAGATTGGAAGCAGATATTTGGAACTGGCTACGGAGAAGAACTTGCCCAAACCTGCCGCTCCGGCGCGGGCAACTGGTTATCGCCGTCGCGCCGCGTAGGTTGCTTTCGCCCTCAATGGTGGTCTGGGTTGAGACGGGTACCCCGGGGGCGGCGTCATTCCTGAGGACTTCAGCCCGAAGGATCTTGCGCGGATCGCCGCTGCTGCCGCCCGCGTTCGGATCCGCTCCACGCCAGATGCTTCGCAAGCTCAGCATGACGCCTTGCCCCCGCGCATTTTGCCGCTCTGCACGGGCCGGAACTTACGTGAATAACATTTCGCCACGGGAGTTGCTCTCTTTCTTGATTACAATCAGAGCGGCGTCGCCGATTAACCACGACACAACCGGCGCGAGCTGCTCCCATGGAAAAGACGATTCTGGTGACCGGAGGATCAGGGTTCATCGGTTCCAACTTCATCCTGCGATGGATCGAGCAGGAAGGAACTCCGGTCGTCAACCTCGACAAGCTGACTTACGCGGGCAATCCACGCAACTTGCTCCAGGTTACTTCTGATCTGCGATATTCCTTCACTCAGGGAGACGTGTGTGACCGCGACCTCGTGCGCAAATTGTTCAAACTCCACCAGCCGCGCGCCATCGTGCACTTCGCCGCCGAGAGCCATGTGGATCGTTCGATTCATGGGCCGGATGATTTCATTCGCACCAATGTTTTCGGAACATTCAGTCTGCTGGAAGAAGCGCGGGCCTATTGCGAAGGGCTAGGCGATCCGGACCGCAAGGCATTCCGCTTTCTTCACGTGTCCACCGACGAAGTGTACGGATCGCTGGGCCCGAGCGATCCGCCTTTTTGCGAGACCACGCCGTACGCGCCTAATAGCCCGTACTCTGCTTCCAAGGCGGGTTCGGACCACCTGGTGCGGGCCTATCACCACACTTACGGCCTTCCCACCCTGACCACCAATTGCTCCAATAATTACGGGCCCTACCAGTTCCCGGAAAAATTGATCCCTCTGGTGATTCTGAACGCCCGCGCCGGCAAGCCATTGCCGGTGTACGGCGACGGGCAGAATGTGCGTGACTGGGTGTTCGTCTCAGATCACTGCGACGGGGTATGCACGGTATTGGCCAGAGGCAGAGTAGGGGAAACGTACAACATCGGTGGGCGCAGCGAGAAACGAAATATCGAGATCGTGGAAACCATCTGTGCGATCCTGGACCAGTCGTGTCCTGCTGATCCTACAGTGCCCCATCGAAAGCTGATTGCGTTTGTGAAGGACCGCCCCGGACACGACCGTCGCTATGCCATCGATGCACGCAAGATCGAGCGCGAATTGGGATGGAAGCCGCGTGAAAGTTTCGAAACCGGCATTCGCAAGACCATCGAATGGTATTTGCAACATGAGGAGTGGGTGAAAGAGGTCACCAGCGGCGGCTACCGAAAGTGGATTGCCACGCAGTACTCGTAGGATTGTTACGACCCGGCCTCGGCGAAACAGAGAACTGACCGCATGCGAATCACTATCTTCGGCGCCACCGGCCTGCTGGGAAAGGCGCTGATGCGTGAGTGGAAGGATGACGAGGTCACTGGACTCGGTTCCGCGGACGGCGACATCCGGGATGCGAAACAGGTACTGACTCTGGTCCGGGACTCCCGCCCCGATTGGATCGTCCTGGCGGCGGCTTATACCGATGTGGACGGTTGCGAAACCAATCGTGACCTGGCTTTCGACGTGAACTGCCGCGGAGCGGTGAATGTGGCGCGAGCGGCGAAGCAGCAAGGGACGCGCCTGCTCTTTCTCAGCACAGACTACGTCTTCGATGGGACCAAAACCACGCCCTACGCAACCGATGACCCGCGCGCGCCGCGCAGCGTTTACGGCCAGTCGAAGGCCGAGGCAGAGGTGCAACTGGGTGAAACTCTGCCGGAGTGCTGCATCGTCCGAATATCCTGGCTTTTCGGCGCGGGCGGGAAATGTTTCCCAGCCACAATTCTGAAATTGGCCGCAAGCCGACCGGAGTTGGAGGTAGTTGGCGACCAGCGCGGATCCCCGACCTACTCGATCGACCTGGCCCACGCCATCGTTCAACTCTGCCGCCAAGGGGCGAGTGGCATTGTGCACGTCACCAACCGCGGTGAGTGTTCGTGGTATGAGTTTGCCCGCGAAATCATTGCGCGTGCAGGACTGAAAACGGTTGTGCGCGAGACTACCAGCGCCAAGTTCGTGCGTCCCGCCGAACGTCCCAAATATTCCGTCCTTTCTCCCGAAAGCCTGCAAAAACGCGGCATCGCCATGCCCGACTGGCGGGATGCGCTGACGAGATACCTGCTACAGCGCACGTAGGGACAGATGTCCTCATCTGTCCTCTCGAGCGCAGCTCGACCGTTGTTCATTGGGAATGTGAAGAGAGCGGAGCTTTGCTCCGCCGGACAGATGAGGACATCTGTCCCTACGCAGTGCGCGGTGATTCGGGTGGACTTACAGCTGCTCCAGGAGCGCGGTTCGCATCTTCTCCTGATGTTTCGGATCCAGCTTGGCGCCGGCGCAGGTCACGTGGAACACGTCGGTCGCAGTTTGGCCTTGCGTGTCGATGATCGCAACCTCGATATTGCAGCCCAGTTCAGCCATAGTGGAACTGATGTCGTAGAGCAACCCGGGACGGTCCTGGGCGATGATCTCGATCAGGGTGCTGTGTTGCGAACAGCTGTTGTCGGTCTGGACGCTGGTTTCGATTTTTACTTTCGGGTTCTGCACTCCCGGCTTGAACTTCGTCTCCATGAGGTCGACCACGTTAATCTCTCCCGAAACGGCCTCAGCAAGTTTCCGTTTCAGGCGGTTTATTTCGGAAGGATTGAGCTCAAGAGTGCGGAACCGGTCCGAGAAGCGGAAGGTGTCGAGGACAACGCCCGCTTTGTTGGCAAAGGCTTCAGCCTTCAAGATATTCATGCCCCAGGATGATAGGGTGCCCACTACGTGCGAAAACAGGCCAGGGCAGTCCAGGGTCAGAAGAACAAGTTCAAAGTAGCCGTCGCGACGGAGTATTTCGATCTGCGGCTCCTCATCTTTCTCTTTGAGGCGATCGTACATTTGGCAGTGAGCGACGATCTCGCTGGGCGTGTGCATCAGCAGATAGCGTTTGGGAAAACCTTCCAGAAAGGAAGTGATGTGCTTGGCATCAGGCTCGCCCGCGACGGCAACAACTTCCTTGATTAGCTCACTGTTAGTCGCACTCGCGGTCAGACGTTGGTCGTCCACCGTCCGGCTGAGGTGGTTGAATGCAGCCGCATAGAGCTGCCACAGCATTTCAGCCTTCCACGGCGTCAGAGCTTCCGGGTTGACTGACTTAACGTCGGTGTAGGTAAGCAGTGTCAGCATCTTCAGCCGTTCCGTAGTGCCGACAGACTCACTGAACTCCGCCACCACGTTGGCATCGAAGATGTCCTGGCGCATGGTGGTGGCCGACATGCGCAAATGGTTCGCAATCAGAAAAACCACAGTTTCACGCTCAACCGGTTCCAGTCGCAGCCGCTCCAGAGCGCTGGCTGAGGCCTGCAGGCTTCCGGCCACATGGTCATCCGCGGGCATGCCCTTGCCGACATCGTGAAACAGGAGCGCCAAAAACAGCAGGTCCGGACGTTCGAGTCCGTCCAGGATGTCGCGGAAGCGGCGTTCCAATTCGCTGTCGGGAGTTCGCAACGCGTGAATGTTCTCGATCGCAACCAGGGAATGCTCGTCGACCGTATAGCGGTGGTAATAGTCGCGAATGACGAGGGAATCGACCGCCTGAAACTCGGGAAACAGCAGGACCAGCACCCCTAGCCGGTGCATGGCGCGCAGAGCGGCTCCGGCATGGGGCGATACCAGAATTCGCCTGAAGTATGACCATACCTCCGGAGAATCATGGGCCCATTCCCGGAAGCTGGGAAGGGCGGTTTCGACGCAGCGCTCCGTTTCGGCAGTCAGCTTCAGGCCATGACGGCCAACGAACTCGAAAAGACCCAGCAGGATGGTGGGATCCTTTACCGAGGAGAGCTGGCGCAGAAAGACGCGGCCTTCGACCACGGAGAAATCGGCGTTCGACAAGCGCGACTTGCGATTTTCGAAGAGCCGGTAGAGACCGGAGCGTCCGGGCGGCACCTCATCGAAGAGGACGGTCAGCCGGTAAATCGATCGAACGTGGCGGAAGTAAGTTCGCATCCAGACGGCGGCCGAGACCGGCGCGCGGTCCGGCAACCCGATTCCCGCCGCCGCAGCCTCAGACTGAAGTTCGTAGGTCAGATTATTCAGGTCCCGGCCTTGGCGATAGTGCAGAAAACATCGTACCGCTGAAAGAAAATCCAGGGCCGCACCACACTCCGCGCGAAAGGCGCTGGGCAGCAAATTCTCCGGGGCTGGCCACACGCCCGTTTTCTCCAGTTCTGAAATCAGGCTCAGCCAGCAAGCGACTTGATAATCCCGCAGCCCGCCGGGGCAGTCCTTGATATTGGGTTCCAGGTGAAAAATGGTGTGGCCGTATTTGGTGTGCCGTGCCGATGTCAGATCGATCAGCCTCTGCTGCAACTCAAGCGCTTCGCGGCCGACCATCTTCGGAATCACCTGCGAGCGAAGCTGTTCAAACAGTCCCGCATCGCCGCAGATGTAGCGGCAATCCAGCAGGGAAATGTTGAACTCGAGGTTGTCGCGATGCAGCTTGCCGCACTCTGCCAGGGAACGGGTAGTGGGACTGACGCGGAGATGCAGGTCCCAGAGGGCTTGAGAGATTCGCGGGATGACGCGCTTCTGCGCATCTTCACTCAGGGGTGATTCGTGCAGGAAGAGCACATCAACGTCCGAACAGGGAAATAACGCACGACGGCCATAGCCGCCCAGGGCAGCAACGCAGATCCTGTCGGGCGAGCCTGGGGAAAATTGATTCCACAACTCGCCAATTAGGGAATCAGTCAGATCCGAGCGCTCGCGGATGGCAGCTTGCCCGTCATGTGAGCGCTCGAATCTCTCGCGTATCTTTTCCGACTCGGCCTGATATGCGCCCTGTGATTTAGCGCTATTCGCCAGCACTGGCATCGGACTCCGGTGGCCTGACGTGATGGTGCGTTAAAGTGCCGCCACTCCGCGCTCGTGGTTCCGAATCCTTATGGCTTCGTCCACCTTGGAGAGAAAAATCTTTCCGTCGCCGATCTTCCCTGTCCCTGCGCTTTGCACGATGGCATCGACGGCGGCGTTCACCAGGTTGTCGGCCAGTACCATTTCGATCTTGATCTTGGGGACGAGATCGACGGTGTATTCCCGGCCACGATAAACCTCGGTGTGACCCTTCTGCCTGCCGTGCCCGCGCACGTCAGAGATCGTCATGCCCTCAACCCCCAGTTCCGCCAAAACTTCCTTGACGGCCTCAAATCTGGAGGGCTGAATAATCGCTTCAAGTTTCGTCATTGTGTTTATCCTCGTACCGGCGGATTCCAGTCCTAAAACCTTTCTGAAGTTTCCAGTCCTCACCTGACTAATCCCTGCGACTGCAAAAGCAGGTTACAGAGAAATCTCCGCTGCCGCCGTCTCCGATACCGAAGCCTGCAACAGCTCCTTGGGAAAGGCATAACGCAACAGCGCCGGTGTGATCAGTGTAGTGATTAACACCAGTAGTACGGTTTGCGCATAAATGTCCCGCGTGACCAGGCCCGCCGCAAAACCGATACTGGCCGTAATCAGTCCGACTTCACCTCGAGGGATCATTCCGATTCCCACGACAAACGAGTCACGCCTGCTGAATCCGGCGAAACCGGCGCCAAGGCCGCAGCCCACAATCTTCCCCACAATCGCAATCCCCAGGAGGATGGCGAAGAATCCGAGATATCCTCCCGACTGCCACGCGTTTACCTCAAGCCCGATGGACACCAGGAAGATGGGCCCAAAGAAAGAGTTGGTCATGGCCCGTAGTTCTTCAATGACCCGCTCGTGAGATGGCGTGGCAGCGACGAAAAGCCCGGCGAGGTATGCGCCTGTGATTGCCGCCATCTTCCCCAATGATTCAGCGGTGAAGGCCATCAGGAATGCAATCGACAGGGCGGCAGCGACCTCCATATGGTGGCCATGCATGCGAGAGGCCTGTTTCATCAGCCAGCGTGTAAGAAACGGGCCGGCAGCAAACATTGCTACCAGACAACCCGTCATATAACTTACCGGCATAACGAGGGCCTTCCAGTTGCCCACGCTTCCGCCGCCGGAACGTGCACTCACTGCGATGACCAGGGAGAGCACGATGAGACCCAACACATCGTCAATAACCGCTGCACCCAGAATCGTGGAACCAGCCGTGGATCGAATCTGGCTCAAATTCATCAGCGTCTGCGCGGTAATGGTGACACTGGTGGCGGTAAGAATGGTGCCGATGAATAACGCCTCCCGCCAGCCGAACCCAAACCATCGAGACAGCAGGTAACCGCCTGCCATGGGCAGGACCACTCCGCCGGAAGCCGCCCAGAAAGCCGGTTTCAGGGCGCGCTTGGCCATCTGGATGTCGGTCTCCAGGCCGGCCACGAACATGAGTACCACTACTCCAAGCTGAGCCAGCACCTTGAATACGCCGGCGACCGAGGCCCCACCTTCGCCCGGAGTAGCCAGCCAGTGCATGTGCCAAATGTTGAGCGCGCTGGGACCCAGGATTACGCCTGCCAGTAGTTCGCCCAGCACCGCGGGCAGCCCAAGGCGAGACGCCAGAGAACCGGCAGTCTTCGCCGCCGCGATCAGCAGGGCGATGAACAACAGTATCTGGAGCGAAGTGCTCATCGGCCTCCACCAAGCCGGACGCTCCCTGCCTGACTTCTGGGGGCAGAGCGTAACGTTGAAATCGCGATGGCCAGTGCACAACCAGCAATCACAGGAAAGACAGGGGCATGCCCCAGGAGTATGAGGAAAAGCCCGACGATCACAGCCCAAGACCAAGCCAGCCGCTGCTTTTTGATGGTTTCGAAGAGCCTGTCAGTCACGCGTCACCTCTCCCTCTTTACCAGCGAACATGCAGCAGGAGCGCCACGATGGCGGCCGCTAGGCCACCACCCGTAAGAAAAAGTCCCGGCTTGCTGAACGGTGTGTTGAACCAGGGCCGTGCAATCCCATTTCGTTCGCGAGCCCGTTCTTCCTTGAGCAACTGGGTCAGCATCTTACGCTGTTCCAGAGTGGCCACGCAGCGCAATGCCTGTTCTGCAGCAGCATAGCCCTTTTGGGGAATACGCAGCTTGAAATTGAGCTGTGCCAGCGTGTAATGCGCAGCAAAGCTATCCGGCTGGATCCGGGTTGCAAGTTCCAGATGATCAATCGCAGGGTAGATATTGCTCGTCAGGGCATTGGCGAGACCCAGAAACACGTGAGCCTCTCCAAAGGTTGGAGCTAGATCGGTGCTCCGGGAGAGCGCCGGCAGCGCCGCTCCCGGATCACCCATTTGAAGTAGTGCCACGCCTTCCTGGAAGCACTCGACGGCTTCGCGAGGGAAGTCAAATGAAGGGGGACATTGCCAGGTAAGGGAATGCCCGCCCAACTCACCCTTAATGGGAAAGGCGTTTGTCATTACGCTGTCTCCCGCGCGACCTGCAAGCCGGCTTTGACACTCGCGGCCGCGCCACTGTGCGTTGTGTCAGGTTTTAGCACGAACTCGGGATAGCACAGAGCGCCCATTTCTGGGATGTCCAACCCTTCGAGCTCATCGGCCGCGGCCACCCGCTGCCCGACAATCGCGTGAATCGCCAGGTTGGCCACGTATGAAGTGGTGAAAACAAAACCGAGCAGCGTACCTACGCCAATGAGTTGGGCGACCAACTGCGTGGGATCTCCGTAGAACAATCCCTTCACGCCGTTGGTGCCGTCAGCGAACAGACCGACGGAGATAACTCCCCACAGTCCGTTGGTTCCGTGCACCGAGATGGCGCCCACGGGATCGTCCACGCGCAGCACGCGATCTACGAATTCAACGCTTACGCAGACCAGCAAGCCCGCAACGAACCCGATGATGACGGCGCCCATGGTGTTGACATAGCCGCTGGGAGCCGTTATGGCGACCAGGCCGGCCAGCAGCCCGTTGCCCGACATGGAGGCATCTGGCTTCCCATACTTGATCCACATATACAGGAGTGCGCCGAAGGATCCAGTGCAGCCTGCCAACATTGTATCGACCGCAATGGTGCTGATGCGCAGCGCGCCCGACGCGCCCAGCGTGCTGCCCGGGTTAAAGCCGAACCAGCCGAAGGCCAGGATGAAGCATCCTGTCAGCACAATGACAATGTCGTGTCCCGGCATCGCATTCGATGAGCCATCGCGATTGTACTTGCCGATACGAGGTCCGATGATGATGGACAGAGCCAAAGCTGTGAGACCGCCAACCGCGTGCACCACTCCCGATCCGGCAAAATCGGCATAGCCCGCGCCCAGTCCGTAGTTTGCGCCCAGCTTGGAGAGCCATCCCCCACCCCATGCCCAATTAGCGTAGATGGGATAGGTAAAGGCGCCCAGAAGCAGGGAGGAAACCGCGAAAGCGGCGTACTTCCATCTCTCCGCCGCCGCGCCCGTCACGATGGTCAATGCCGTGTCCATGAAAACCATCTGGAACAGAAACAGAACCATCACGCCTACGTCGTAGGTCGCACCGGAAAGGAAGAAGCCCTTGGTGCCCCACAGGCCCCAGTCGTGTCCCAGCAGATGAATAGTGAACTCGTGACTCAGCGGGGCGGCTCCGCCCAGGATTGAAACACCAGCCGCTCCGCCCATCTGCAAGGCAAAGCCGCACACCCAATAGGCGAACAGGCCGAAACCGTAAACCATGAAGTTCATCATCATGGTGTGGTTGGCGTTCTTGGCACGGCACAGCCCGGTTTCTACGATGGCGAAGCCGGCCTGCATGAACATGACCAGAAAGCCCGCGACCAATGTCCAGACAAAATTGACGGCGATCCGGTTCTGTCCCGCCTGGTTCACCAGATCCACCAGGGTGAGAGGTTTGGTGGGATCGGCGTGAACCACGTCATTCGCGGTTCCGGTCTTGGTCCCGCTAGGATCACCCGCGGCCTGATCGTCGGCGCTGGGGCCGCTGACCGGTAGAGGTGCGTCCACCGCGAGCGGGGGTGGCGTGGCGGCAGCTGCTGGAGCGCTGGGCGCAGCGGTTTGACCCTGGGCCCACGCCGGTATTCCACATACGAGCAGCGCTACAATCGCCGCCCACAAACATGGTCTTAACCATGTGCAACGTGTCATTGCGTATCTCCTAGTGAGGTTGAACGCGAGCTTAGTCGTCGCCGCGCCCCCGGTCTCTAAACTTTGACCTATTGCTGCTGATCGTTCTGCTACTGTTTCCACACTGCTTCCTTCTCGTGGGAGCTGATCAGCAGCTTGAGAATTGCGGTGAGCGTGATAGCGATCCCCACGATGCAGAGAACTAGCCTGGCCCCGGTGGATGATGTCATCCCCAGACCTACAACCGGAAGCAACCATCCGAAAACTGCCAGCAAAATTCCAACTAGCTTCATGTGGTTCCCCTCTTTATTGATCTATACAGCTTTGATCTTGTAAAAGCCGGCCGCAGAGACAAGCAGCAAACCCGCCCCCACGATGGCGAAGACGATGCCCAGCCCACCCCCGCTGTGCAAACCCGCCACAAAGGAAGTGAAGCCGACCAAGGTAGTGCCCAGATACGTTCCCTGCTTTGCATTAGCCGCCATTCTTCTGCTCCTTACATCGAGTATTTGAACCGAGGCAAGCTTAGGACCCCGTCCGTTGTCTGCGTCAATAAGAGGCAACTTTGTCTCCTGTAAAACTTGCTTACCTTCTCCGAACTCATGATTGGCGCGGGCACGGCTTGGGCGCTGGCACTAGGGGTGGTTTGAGTTGGGCCCAAGCCGTGAGCCCACATAACAGCGGCATCACGGCCGCTGGGTGAAAACCGATCTTCATTTCTCCAACACATAACTTCGGTCATTGGATAAAGAAGTTTTTGCTTCAAGTCGCTCTCCTGTCTTACTTGGCATCGGCGCTACTGAATGCGTACACCATGCCGAGGGTGACCGTGTTCTGCGCGTCTTTGAACAGCCCCGTCCGGTAGGGAAAGACGTCCTGATCCGACATGTCGCGCCGGAATTCCAGCCGGGTCATGAGCTTGCTGGCCAGCATGCGCTGCAGCGTAAGTGTGACTTCGCTCAGCTTCTGCGGGGTTCCGCTCTGCGTACCCCCGTTGTCGCTGAAGTATTCGCCGCGCGTGGCGAATGCCCACTTGTCGTTCGGCGCGTACTTGATGTATCCGGCAATGCCGCTCCAATGGACTGAAGTCAGGCTGCCGGTCAAGTGATCGTGGCCGTAGTCATAGTTCGCCATCAACGAAAGCTTGCTGTTGGGCGTGTACGTCACCACCGTGTCCGAAAGGTGCCTGAAGTTCGAGTTGTCGTTGAGTTGTTCCGGACCCACCAGATAGTTCTGGATCAGGCTGAACTTGCTGTTCGGAGTCCAGGCGGCGCTGAAGCCGGTAGTTTTGCCGCTATTGTTGTCGAAGCTGTTGTTCCAGCCATTCACCAGGTATCCGGTGAGGGCAAACTTTGAATTGAAGGCATACTTGGCGCTGGTACCGAAATGAAAGTAGGGAATGGCCAGGGCGAAGAGTATGCCGCGCGAGTAGTTCCAGTTGTCCTTGGTTTCGATCACCTCGGCACCGGCCGGGGTCACGAACTTGCCGACGTTGATTTGCAATCCCTTCCCTATGGGCGCCAGGTATTCCAGATAGCCTTCCTTGAGGTATTGATCGAAGTTGGATTCGGTTGCAAACTGGCCGGGCTCGGTCGAATTGACGATGTTCATCGCCTGTCCAAAGCCCAGCGCGACGTGATAGCCCAGACGACTTGCCGTAGCATCCGGCGCTTTGTCGGCCACCAGTTCGATCATGTTCAGTCCGAACTGACCCGAGTTGATGTCAAAGTTGCGAAAGGCCGTGGTGCGGCCGATGGGCTGGTTCGAGTTATAGCCGTAGTACACATCTACGAACCCGCTGAGAGTGGTTGGCCCCAGCAGACCGGCAAGCCCGGTAGGTGCGGGAGTGGCAGGCGGTGCCGGGCTGGCAACCGCAGCTTGGGCGGGCGCAGGGGCAGGCGCGGCAGCAGCGGCTTTCTGCGCCTCCATCTGACTGCGCAGGTCCGCCAGTTGTTTTTCCAACGAGTCGATACGGCTGGCTAGGTCGGGCGCAGGCTCAGCCTGAGCCAAAGCTCGATTCGCGGAGCCACAAATAATTCCGAGACTTGCAGCGAGTACCAAAACCCTCCAACGGAAGGCACGATTCATCTAGACGACTCTCTTTCTCCCCTAGTCATGTGTGGTGTGAACCACGCCACAGCCCCGTAACCAGCGTGCTGCACAGTACCGCCCTGCGGCTGTGAGAGTCCAATGCATAATTCTTTTCGCCCCTATCACAAATACTTTTAAAAACATTAATTTATGGGGGAGATAAGAGAAATTTATTGAGCCATTGCAGGAATGACGTCTACGGCCAAGAAGCTTGTGTGCATTTACGTACCATGGTACATTGGTACCATGAAGCCGGACGAGGGATTTCTGATCGAGCGGGTGCAGACCGGAGTTCGAATCGAAAAGCGCCTGCTCAAAGTGCTTAAAGCCTTTGCCGAGTACCACGACTTGACGCTGGGTGATCTGCTGGAGGGAATCGTCTTGCACGCTTTTGACGGCAAGACGCCTTTTGGCCAGGGATCCCTTGACCAGATCAAGGAGTTGAAGAAGTTCTATGGCCTCGAACTGGACTCGAGTGCCAGTCATCGACTGAAGGAGGCGAAGAGAGCGCGCGCGCCCCGCAAACGGGATTCCAAGTCTGTATGAAAATCACCGGCAAACCCATGCTGAGCCGCGATTCGCTGCGTACCTAAATGACAGATCAAGAGCTGATAGAACGATTTGAAGATGGAACCCTTTCGAATGAGCACTTTCATCATCGAGAGCACGTTCGGGCAGCGTTTCTATATCTGACTGAATACCCCGTGCTGGAGGCCCTGCAAGCGTTTTCCAGAGCTTTGCGGAGATTCGCCGAGTCCCATGGGAAGCCGCAGCTCTACCACGCGACGGTAACCTGCGCGTACGTTTTTCTTATTCACGAGCGCATGGCGCGGGGTGGCGACAAACAGAGCTGGGAGGAGTTTGCCCGGAACAATCCCGATCTCTTGACATGGAAGGACGGAGTCCTGGCGCAATACTATCGTGCCGAGACCCTTGCCTCGGATTTGGCGAAAACCATCTTCGTCCTCCCCGACCTGCATGCAAACAGCACGTAATTCCTGACTGATAACGAATAGGCAAGAAAAGACAAAAAGGGAAGCCGGCTCTCAGTTGCCAGTTTTGTGTTCCCAGTCGTTCGGTGCAGACGAATGCTAGCCGTCGGAGTCTCAGACCTCGTTGCCATACACTGGGATCACGGCTCCATTGACCTCTTTGCCGGCATCGCCGGCCAGCCATACGATCAGGCTGGCGACAGCGGCCGGGCGAACCCATTTGGAAAAGTCCGCATCAGGCATGAACTTCCGGTTGGCCGGCGTGTCCATTGTGCCGGGCAGGATCGCATTGGCGGTCACTCCAGCGTCCTTGTTTTCCTGGGCTACAGTCCTGATCAACGAAACCATGGCGGCCTTGGAGGCGCTGTACGCGCCGACGCCTGCTCCAGGTTCCAGCGCGGCGCGGCTGCCGATGGCAACGATGCGTCCATTCCCCGCTTGGCGCATGACCGGGACCGCAGCGCGCAGAAGATAAAACGTGCTGCACAAGTTCACATCGAACATGCGCTGGAAAGTGGCATCGTCGGTTTCGGTGATGGACTGGCCGCCGGCGAACCCACCCACCGTGTGGGCGAGAATGTCCAGCCTGCCGAAGCGAGATACTAATTCGTCCACCGCAGACTTTGCTCCGGCGGCTGTCGAAATTTCCGCCGGCAACGCGGTAAAGTTTGGGTGGTTGAATTGTGACTGCTGAATCTTTCGCGATAGACCCACGACCGTGGCGCCGGAATCGAGCAGCGCCTGCGTAACAAAGGTTCCCAGGCCTCCATCGGCACCGGTAACCAGCGCGATCTTACCTTTCATGGAAAGCTCCTGTGACGGTGTTGGATTCTGTCATTCATCAAAAATAAACCAGAACCCCATCCCACCAGGCATGCACCCAGTCCAATAGGGGAGTTTACCGTTTGACAAAAACTGTCAACCGGATGATTCAGAGCGTCAGTCGCCTGGGACGAGCCTCTGATCTTGACCAAACCTCGCTCCTAAACCCCTGATTCTGCACGGGCCAGAGACTTGTCGTCCGGTCGCAAGGTGGCCCCTAAAGTGCGGCTGCCAGCTAGGCGATAAGTAGATCAATGTAGCCGCACTGGGGGATTTCCGTGGGAAAAGGTAATCGGCGACACAAGCGGATCAAAATGGTTTTGCCCGTGCGGATATCGGGGAAGGACTCGGCCAACAATCCGGTGAACGAACTGGCGCACACCCTGGACATCACTCCCAACGGGGCCCGGCTGGGAGCGATCCACCATGCCTTGAAAGCCGGCGACAAACTCACCTTGCAATACCGGCAGCGGAGGATCCAGTTCCGCGTGGTCTGGGTAAAAGCGATGGAGGGGACAAGCGAGTACCAGGTCGGCCTGGAAGGACTCGGCTCCATCGGTGAAAACTGGGGGCTTGAGCTCCCCGAGTCCGGCATCGCGGATGAATACCAGACCTCCACCACTACCACTTCATAGTTCGTCAGTAATCCGAAACCGCGTCGTTCCTCAATTTACGTAGGCCGGGACGCCCTCGTCCGGGCAGGCGAGCAAGGCTCGCCGGGTTGGCTGAGCTTCGCTCCGCTAGGCGGGTCAAGGCACCCGCCTATGGATGCATCTCACGCTGCTGCGCCGTAGAGTTTGCGTAACGATTTGACGTTGGTTGCCGGTCTTTCATGCAGAAGAAGTTCCGTGGCCTGTACCCGCCGGTCATTGTGAAACCAGCGCTGGACCACGCCGTCGTGCAGGAAGTTAGCCAGGGTAAGCAGAGTCATGCCCTGGTGGTGGGCCATCCAGCAGCGCACTAGTTCGTGGCGATGGCGCCAGTTGCGGCGACCGGAAGCCGTGCTGTAATCGGCTGCCTCGTAGAACCCGTACGGACCCAACCAGCCCTCGCCTTCCATTCGGCGCAGGTTGCGCAACGCCGCGGAGGCATCCACGTGCAGCGCGAGGAATGTGGAATAGGGCGAGATGACCAGCATGTTGGCCTCACCCTGATGGAGCGAAATATCAGGCAGGCCGAATGCCTGATACTGATAATTCCCAGCCTCATCCCGTTTGGCGTAAGCCGATTCCGAAATCCCCCACGGCACGCTCTTTTCGGCGGCATAAATCTGCTGCAGCCGGACCGAAGCGATGCGCGAATTATCCAGAAGAGTGTTGGGATAGGTCCGCATCCAGAGTACCGGCATCAGGTACTCGAACATGGTTCCAGTCCAGGAGAGCAGCACCGGCAATCCGTGCTCACGAGTGTGCGCTCGGCCCAGCAGAAACCAGACGTCCTGCGGAATATCTTCCTTGGCGATAGCGGCGAATACGGCGATGCGCGCTTCTGAAGCCAGCAAATCGTAACAGGCGGCCGGGAGCTTTCCCGCTTCAACATCGAAACCGAGGGAAAGCAACTTGCGCCGGGGATCAAGCAGGAAGCGGAAGTCCATCTCGTCGGCGAACTTCCCGGCCGCGTCGGCGATTTCTTTGAGATCTTCGATCAGATCGAGCGCCCGCGAGCGCGCATCCGGCAACATGGCCTGCAATCGTTGATAGAGGGCCTTGCGGTCGCCGGAGCCGTTGGCATGGTCGAGAGCAAATTGCAGACGAGCCGTTAGCCTGTCCACCACTTCCGGCAAGCGCGCTATGGTCAGGCTTTGCGAGTCGAATTTGAATTCCAGCGTGGCGTCTTTCCACAGCGGGACAAACTCCGGCAGCATCCACGGAGCATAGACCTGGACCGCTTTCCTGAGATTTCTCACCCGTGACAGAGATTCGGTCGCGAACCAGCGAACATCCGACTCGTACTTGGGGCTCACCGTTTCCAGGTCGCTCTCAAGCAATCCTTCTTCAGAAGGCGCCAGCAGACGCTGCAGCCAGCTTCTCTTTCTGATCTGTTCCTGAAACGCCTTGAAACGTTTCTGCGGAAAGGCATGACTTTCGACCAGAATCCGGAGATGATCGGCCAGACCTTCCGCCAGCTGTTTCTCCAGCAACGGACGCTGCAAAAGGTCCAGACAGCCTTGCTGCAACGTCCAGAGCGACGCTACCAGGTTGCCGCTATCCACGGCAGAGATGAAGCGGGGCCGAAGAGGTTCGAGGGTGCGCGTGTCATACCAGTTGAGCAGGTGCCCATGGGAGCGCGAAAGCTTGTCCACTGTGGCCAGAGTGCGTAAGGTTTGTTCGGCGAATTCCGGAACGGTCAGGAAACCAAACTCGCAGGCCACCTGGCGGGCATTCAAAAGGAATCCCAGGTTGGTGGGCGAAATGCGAGCGGCGATAGCAGGGGGTTCTTCCTGCACATTATCCGGCACCAGCCAGTGGTGCTCCTCCGTGCTGAACTCGGCGAAATACCGCCAGGTGCGAAGCGCGGTGCGCTCCAGAAACAATTCGTCTTTGTCGGATGTTTCACTGCGCATGGCCCGCGAAGGCAGGTTCAGCCACATCGAGATCCACTTGCTGCAACCCCACAGCAGCAGGATGGGCAGTGCTGCAAAAAAAGCGTGGCGGCGGGTAAAGAACACCAGCGCGCCCAAGCCCAGGGCCAGTGCGGGCATCCAGTCGAGATAAATATCAACCGGGGTTCGCTTGCGGGCACTGAGTTCGGTTTCGGCCGCCGTCTCCCATTCGAGCAGCCGCCGCCGGGTTACCAGTCGCCGGACCAACGTTCGCACTACGGCATCAAGCGAAAGCAACATCTGGTGCGGCAGGAATGACAACGTGAAAAACATGCTGGCGTTGGCCGTGAGCAGCGCGGTCCGAGCGTCTTTGACGACCTGGGATTTGCGCTCAATGGCGGCCCGCACCAGGTTGAACAAAAACTGGAACCAGGCGGGCACAAACAAGATGCCAAGGGTCGCTAGCGTCCAGTAGAGCGGATTACCGGGCAGCACCAGCCAGCCGAATACCAGCAGCAGGAAGGTTGCCGGCTCCACCAGGCTGCGGCGCAGATTGTCCAGAATCTTCCACTGTGAGACCAGCGAGATGGGATTCGGCACCTTGCGTCCCGACTCATCCCGCACGCTTGACAGCAGCCAGCCCGTGATCTGCCAGTCTCCCCGCAGCCAGCGGTGCTTGCGGCGATTGTAGGCGCTGTAGTGCGAGGGATAATCTTCGATGATCTCGATGTCACTGGCCAGACCTGCGCGCGCGTATGCGCCTTCGATCAGATCATGGCTGAGCAGGGCATTGCGTGGAAAGCGGCGGTCCAGCACGCGGTGCACCGTGTCCACTTCATAGATTCCTTTGCCGGCGAAGATGCCTTCCCCGTACAAATCCTGATACACATCCGAAATAGCGCGAGTGTAGATATCGAAACCGGTTTCGCCGGAATAGAGGCTCGCCAGGCGGGAGCGGGAGGCGCTCTGCACGCTCACCCCCACCCGCGGCTGCAGGATGCCGTAGCCCGCCACCACGATATTCTTTTCCGGATCAATAATTGCCTGATTCAGAGGATGGGCCATCGCCCCAATCATGCGATCGGCAGATCCGCGCGGCAATTCCGTGTCCGCGTCCAGGGTGATAACAAAACGGATCTGCGGCAGGATGGACAGATCGCCAATCTTGACCGGGAAACTATCGTGTTCGTTGCGCAACAGCTTGTTCAGGTCCATCAGCTTGCCGCGCTTTCGCTCCCAACCCATCCACACTCTTTCGCGCGGGTTGTAAACCCGGTGGCGATGGAAGAGGAGAAACGATCCCGAAGCTTGACTGGCGTACTTTTCGTTCAGTTCACGCACCAATTGCGCACAGTATTCGATCACCGGGTCATCTTCGGACGAGGGTTCAGGGGAATCCGGCAGATCAGTGAGCAACGCGAAGTGAATGTTGGGATCGTGATTGCCGAGGAATCGTACTTCCAGATCCTCCACCAGTCGGCGAGCCTGCTCCTGGTTAAACAGCAGACTGGGAATGGCGACCAGCGTGGTGCAGTTGTCGGGAACGCCTGCGGAGAAATCAAGCTTGGGCAGAATCTTTGGTTCCAGCAGGGACGTGACCAGATAGTTCACCAGCTGAATGGCACTCTGCGAACTGGGAAGGAGCAGCACCAGCATGGAGAAGAGGATCAGTTCGAGAGAAGTGTAAGTGTTGGTCAGCAGCAGCACGATCGCCGACATGAGGGCGAGGGTCAGCACTTCAGTTGCTGGCAGATAGAACTCATCCGGGTGCCGCTGTAAGAACGATCCAATCCGCTGGCCCAGCGGAGGCTGGAAGCCCACTCTTCCGTGAAGCGATGCCGAGCCTTCCGCCAGAAGGTAGTACCCGATGTGTCCAAGACGGGCCTTGAGACGCGGGCTGGCGTGGGTTTCCTGGTGAGAGGACCGGGCCAGAGCCAGCGCCGCCGCGGCAACTTCGCTCTCCGGCAGATCGGAGTGTTCCGCGATGTTTGCGACCTCGGTGCGATACAGATCGCGGCTCTCAAAATCCATGCGAGCATAGGCTCCGGATGGGTCCTGGCGCAGGACGCGATCGAACAGCACCAGCGGCTCGAGAACTTCCTTCCACGAAGTCTGGCCAATATCGCGCAAGCTGCGTACACAAACCCCGGCCCCATAGGAGCCCGTCGGGTCCGCCATCACTTTGGATCCTCGGGCCGCGATTTCTTCCAGCAGAACCAGCTTCAGTGCTGGAACCAGCGCCCAGAGCTCGACCAGCCTGAGCACCGTGCTCTGCTGAAAAGCTTGCACATAGGCGACAAGCGAACTCACTGTGAACTCATAGCCGGTGGTAGCCAAAAATCCCGCAGCCAAGGCAACTACCCGCGGAGCGATGGCACCGTCAGGAGTGCGGACGTGAGGCAGCTTGCGAACCAGCTTGAAGCCGTCTTTTGTACCCCGAAGGTCGGCGTGCACAAGGCGCAGGTTGTCGTTGAGCCAGCGAAAATCGTCGCCGACAGGGATCTTGGGCAACGACCCCTGAAAGGTGCGAAGCACGGGTCTGATGGCGCGGCGCAGAGCACGGTAACGCTCGGAGAAAAAGCGAGATGCGTGCGTCCCCGGTAGCCATACTAGCCTTCGCCCCAAGTCCGCTGCTGCAGCCGTCAGGGCCTCCACATTTGGGCCGGTTTCTTTGGAGGCCTCAGGCGAGCGCTCCGCTTCGGCGCTCAACATCTCGATATGGGTGTCGGGAGGCATTGTCGGTGAACACTATGGTCCGCAAATACTAACGATAGCTGGCAGCCTGCAATTCGAACATCTCCTTGTACCGCCCGCCCAGGCGTGCCAGTTGTTCGTGGCTTCCTTCTTCTGCAATCTTCCCGTTTTCGAGGACTACGATGCGGTCGGCCATGCGCACGGTAGAAAATCGGTGCGAAATAAAAAGCGCCATTTTCCCCGCGGTGAGTTCGGCGAAGCGTTGGAAAACCTCGAACTCGCTGCGCGCATCGAGCGCGGCTGTGGGTTCATCGAGAATGAGAAGTTGCGCGTCGCGCAAGTAGGCCCGCGCCAGTGCAACCTTCTGCCACTCTCCTCCCGAGAGATCGACACCGGTCTCGAAGCGTCGGCCCAGCATTTGATCGTAACCGCCGGAAAGCTTTGCAATGACCGCGTCGGCCAGGCTCTTCCGGGCGGCGTCTTCGACCAGTTTCAGGTCGTCGATTTCCTCAATCCGCCCCACTGCTATGTTTTCACGCGCCGTCATCTCATAGCGCATAAAGTCCTGAAAGATAACGCCAATCTCACGATACAGGTCTTCCAGACGATACTCCCTCAGGTCTACGCCGTCGAGCAGCACCTGGCCCTCGGTGGGATCGTAGAGTCGCGTGATCAGCTTAACAATTGTGGTTTTCCCTTCACCATTCTCGCCAATCAGCGCAACCCGTTCTCCTGGATGCAGATGGAAGTTCAGACCGTTCAGCACCAGGCGCGAACTGCCCGGATACCTAAATGAAACATTGCGGAATTCAAATCCGCGGACGATGGGCCGCGGAGCGGGCAGGGCATCAGGCTTGGACTGGATCGTCGGCCGCATATCAAAGAAAGCCAACAGGTCGGTCAGGAAGAGGGCCTGGTCGGCGATGCCGGAAACGGTGGAGAAAATCTGTTGAATATTGCTGCTGGCCTGCAAAATTGCGCCCGACAGCAGGTACCACAGTCCGATGCTGAACGCGCCAGTGACTGTTCGCCAGATTACGAACACATAGGCCGAGTAGTAACCCATGAACGCGATCACGGAGAGGAAAGCTCCGGCAATCAATTTCCGCCGCGACAGGGCGACGTTCTCTTGGTAGATCCCGTCGGAGAGTCTGGTGAAGCGTTGGGTGAGGAACTGGCTGAGTCCGAATAGTTTGAGTTCCTTCGCGGCTTCTTTGCTACCCCCAACCTGCCGCAGATAGTCCAGCTGACGCCGGACCGGAGTCTGGCGGAAATTCTTGGCGTACCCCAGAAAAGCAAAATGGCTTTCGCCCAGGAATGCTGGAAGTACTCCTGCAATCAGCATCAACATCAGCCAGGGCGAGTAAACAATAATAGTGACCGACAGAGTGGTGGTGGTAATCACCAACTGGATCAGCCGCCCGATTTGCTGAATCATGCCCAGCCGGTCGGTTGCCTGCACCCGCGCCCGCTCCAAGCGGTCATAAAAGACGGGATCCTCGTAGGCGATCAGGTCAAGTTCCGCGGCGTGCTTCATGACCTGAATACTGACGTGGCGAGTGTATTTGTCTGCCAGCAACGAGTCTGAATAATCAATGGCGCGGGCGAGAATGCCGCCTAACACGGCGAGGCCGAATTCGCCCGCAACCAGCCACCACAACCGGGGCGACATCACGTGCGCTGCGAACTTCGGGTGCACGATCTCGTCAACGATCAGCTTGGGAATCCAGAGCAGCGCCAGCGGCAGCAACGAAGCGAAGAGGCGAGCCACCAGACCAAACACCACGACCCCAGGTCCGGATTGCCAAACAATCTTGAGGACTGGCGGCGTATTACGGAGCGCCGTAAGCCGCTCCTGCCAGCTGCTCAGGAAACTCTGCTGCTCCGCCATGCATGAATCCTAACTAAGTTCTGAGGTTTCTAGAAGCTATACCGAAAATCGGCGTGACCTGTAGATGCCGGCCAAGCCCGTAAGGTTTGTCGGCTCATAGAGTTATACGTAAGTTAGTGTGGGGCGGGCGCCCTCGCCCGCCGCCCTTGACCCGGCTCTCCAGTAGCGCCGTCGTCCCGCCGCCTGTCGAGAGGCCTCGCCCTCCGCGGCTGAGTCTGAGCTACAAAACCATGCGGGCAGAGCCCATCCGGCCGGCGGATGAGAGCTACAAAGGTCAAAAACAAAATCAACATCAAAGGCGTCGGACAGGAGTGTCCGACCCACACTAGAGTGTCCGACCAGCCCGATGCGTGTTATTTGATTGCAATCACTGCCAGGCCGTTTGCGGGAAGCGTTAGACTGAGTTCACCGCTCTTGAGCTCCTGAACTTCCTGCGCGCCAAGCTGAACCGAGTCGCGCAGCTGCTGCAATTGCGCCTGGGTCGGATAATCCGGCGAACCCATTCTTTCGTATGCGGGATGCGGATCACCGTGGTCCCGGTCCACGCGGGAAATCGATGCATGATGCGCCCTGCCCAGATTCTTGAACCGCAAGACTACCGTCCTGGCTTCGCCCGTTTGTTCGGGCGGAATGAGGTTCCATAGCGCCAACACCAGCGAACCATCCGCGGCGCGAGTCACCAGGGCAGAATCGGAATCGAGAGCGAGGCGTTCACGTCCCAACCGGTGCAGAAGTTTGAACGCCGCGTACGCCGGCTTGGGAATTCCTCCGGCCGCGATCAGACCATAGCCACCGTAAAAAGGTTTCTTCACCACGCCTTGCTCTTCAAAGACATCCGAAAAGGTCCAGTACGACATCTCGTCCACCAGCCCATCGCACTGGCGGATAGTGTCGGCCATCCAAGGACCCATATATATGGAGTCGGTAATCTCCGGCTCGTTCTTGTAACTGGCGTTGAACTCGCTCCAGATCAACGGCAGGCTGGGGAGGGCCGAGGCCTCGATCTGATCATGCACCTTCTTTACCGCACGGCACACCATGCGGTCGCGGGGAATGTTTTCATCCGTGCCAAACACATCTTTCGCACTGTCATTTCCGTACACGTGGGTGGAAACAAAATCGACCGGAACGTGTTTTTCGACGCAATGCTGAATGAATGCGTCGGCCCAGGCGGCTTGTGCGGTGGCGGGGCCACCCACGCGGAAACGCGGGCTGACGCGCTTAACCGCCGCCACAGAATGATCGTAAAGTTCCCAGTAGGTGGACTGTTTTGGATCGCCGACCCAGAAATCGATATTAGGTTCGTTCCAGACTTCGAAGTACCACTTCGCTACCTCATTCTCGCCATAGCGATCCACCAGATGCTTCGTAAACTGGTAGATCAGGTCATCCCATTTGGCCCAATCCTTGGGAGGCGCAACATTTTGCTGGTACCAGAAAGCATGCAGGGCATTCTTGGAAGCCAGTTTCGTGGGCATGAAACTTAACTCCACAAAAGGTCGCACGCCGTTCTGCAAAAGGCCGTCATAGACCTGGTCAACGTAGGAGAAGTTGTAAATCGGGTGGCCGGCGCTGTCTTCGTCGTATACGCCCATGTCATCGAGAAAGATGGCGTGAAAGCGGACGTATTGCAGTTCTGTGATTTGTTTCGCCTGACGCAAATCGTTGCGGTAACTCTCGCGCAGAGTCAGGTTGGCTCGGCCCGATCCAAACATGTGCTCCCAGAAATGCGGGAAGGGATGAGCGGGCGCCGAGGCGTCAATTACCAGAACTTCGGACGGCTTCACCGACGTTTGTGCTCCCGCCCCGCCAGTGAACCCCGGGATTGCAGATAGAACCAGCAACAGCACACTGCGGTTGCGCTTGATCATTCTCTTGATCATAAGATTTCGTAGGTGGGAGTATTAGTTTTGCTTCGTCTATTCTGGCGGCACATTCGGACCGGCGAGAAAACCTCCATCCAGAACCAGGCTTTGGCCGGTCATAAAACTGGCTGCGCTGGAACACATCCATAAGACCGCTTCGGCCACCTCGATCGGTTCGCCAAATCGGCCTATGGGATAAAACCCAAGCACCTTCTTGCGGACCTCGGGTGCTCCGAACAGGCGGTCCGCCATGGCGGTCTCGATGGCTGCCGGACAAACCGCGTTGACTCTGATTCCATTCCGCGCCACCTCAAGAGCTGCGGCCTTGGTCAGCGCCAACACCCCGTGCTTGCTGGCCGCGTAGGTCGCCGATCCGTAGCTTCCGATAAACCCGGAAATGGAAGCGTTATTGACGATCACCCCCCCGCGGCCTTGCCTCAGCATTTGTTGAAGCTCATATTTCAGGCACAGCCATGTGCCTTTGAGGTTGATGTCAATCGTTCGATCCCAATCTGCTTCGGTTTGCTTGACGATGGGCACCCACTTACCCTCAATGCCGGCATTGTTAAAGGCATAGTCCAGTCCGCCAAAGGCCGCGACGGTCTTTTCGATTAGGGTCTCGACCTCGGATGCCTGCGAAACGTCCGCCTCGACGAAGACTCCTTCGCCCCCTGCCCGGCGGATCAGGTCCACCGTAGCTTTCCCTTCATTTTCACGCCGGCCGGCGACCACGACCCGGGCACCCTGCTTCGCGAACAGAACCGATGTCTCCCGTCCGATGCCCGAGGTCCCACCCGTCACCAGTGTCACCTTGCCTTCGCACTCGGCCATCATCGCTTTCTCCGATTCAGATTCGAGCGCGGGGACGCGATCGAGGTCACGGCGGTACGCCTGACACCGGCGTTTGCGGCACGCTGGCGTCACGTGAAGGATTTTACATGCAAGGGGGGCTTCGACAGCGGATTCGAACAGCAGGCTCAGTAAGCCTCCACCGTCAACCGGCGGATTTAGCACATTTACTGGCGCGGCAGTCTCGAAGCGCAGGTGCCAGAGTTGTTTATAGGGGCGAAGCGAAAGTGCGCTAGCTCGCTGCTTCCTCGGAGCGGGGATACAGGTCTTTCATATGCTCCTCGAGCGCGCGGTTCAGTTGATCAATGAGATTCATCAACTTTTTCGGGTCTTGCTCATCGCGGGCCGCTTCGGCCAGTTCCTTCCAATCGTGGCCAGGCATCTCAGTCATGCGCGTCCTCCTGGAAGTTCACCAGGCCCTGTTGCAGTTAGTCTGCCAAAAGCAGTTTGCATGTCTTTTCTGTGGCTTACGCAAATAGCGGCCGTGCGGCTTTCCGGCCAACTGCGCAATTCGTACCTACAGAATCTACTGTAGGTCGCGGATGCGGTCGTAGTCGCCGCCCGCGGGGACCAATCGTTGGCCCATTCTGATGCCTCGGTATTCTTTCATTGACTATTCTCCGTCTCGAACCAAGATTGGGATCAATCCCATAAAGAAATTCGATTGGACTCGATTTGTGCCAGCGTCTAAGGTTTCGCAGAACGAAACCCAAACTGGATTTAGGCGCAAAATGGCACTTCGTTGTCGTGGGGGCAGGCCCAACGCCAGAAGTGCAGCACTGTGTTGTGTTTGGCAGCCCGTCATTGGAGTTTCCAGCAATAAAATCGAGATTGCAGTGGCCTCCGGCCGCGGGGAGCCACCATCGTAAACTAGTCGCTTCATCTTCCAGCGGTTACACTATTGGGATGCGCGAACAACCGCGCCATGAATCCTAAATTGACTGCCAACGACGAGATAATTCAGAACATGAGCCAACCCGCTCCCGCGCACGACGAAAATTACGTCCTGACCCTTGAGGAAATCGGCAACCTGGCCGCCGAGGGCGGCAACTCGGCCGAAACGTTAATGAACGTTGTCGCCTTGATCGCCAAACGCTTTCAGACCGACGTCTGTTCCGCATACCTGTTGGAGCCGGACCGGGCCAATCTGGTGTTGGCCGCGACTCTGGGACTTCGCCCCCAATGCATTGGCACCCTTCGCATGGGGCTGCATGAGGGTCTGGCGGGCCTGGTCGCGGAACGGGTAGGTCCGGTGGCGGTGGAACAGGTAAAAAACCATCCCCGTTTCAAGTATTTCAGTGAAGCGGGAGAAGAGGCATACCAATCGTTCCTCGGAGTTCCGCTGATTGATCGCGGAGTGCTGCAGGGAGTGTTAGTGGTTCAAACCATTACCCCCCGAGTCTTTCGCGAGGAAGAAATCCGGATGCTGGCTGAGGCTGCGGCCCAGGTGGGGTCGGTGGTGAGTGAAGCCCGTACTCTGGACCGCTTCATCGCTCCCGCGCAGGAGCGGCTGTGGACGCTGGCGCGCAACCTATGGTGGTCCTGGGACCATGACACCAGCAGCTTATTCCGCGACCTCGACCCCGTACGCTGGCGGCAGCTCAATCACAACCCGGTGGCTTTGCTTTCAGAGATCCCCCTGCCCGAGATGGAACGCCGCGCCCGTGAGCTGGTGCTGCACAGCCGGATCAACTATGCCTATCGCCGACAGCGCGAATATCTCGATGCCGACCGGACCTGGGGAGCCCGCCACGCCGGCATTCTGCGGCCTCGTCCGGTGGCGTACTTCTCCGCTGAATTCGGTTTGCATGTCTCCATTCCGGAATACTCCGGCGGCCTGGGCGTGCTGGCCGGCGATCACGTCAAGAGTGCGTCCGACTTGGGAATACCCCTGGTGGGCATCGGATTGTTTTATGGCCAGGGATATTTCCGGCAGCGCCTCGATCGGGCCGGCTGGCAGCAGGAAGAGTACATCCAGACCGACGTTAACCAGTTGCCCATGGAACCGGCCATCGGACGGAACGGCGAACCCGTCACCGTCCAGGTAGAAACCCGCGGGGCAGCTCTGCGGGCCAAAGTCTGGCGTATGAAGGTGGGGCGCTGCGATTTACTTCTGCTCGACTCCAATATCGAGGGCAATCATCCCGAAGACCGTGAACTCACCTCGCGTTTATATGGAGGAGATTCGCGCATTCGGATCCGCCAGGAACTGCTGCTGGGTATTGGGGGCTTCCGCGCCCTCCGGGCCATGGGCATCACACCTGGTGTTCTGCACCTGAACGAAGGCCATAGCGGATTCGCCGTGCTGGAAGCAGTTCGTGACCGGATGCAGAGCGAGGGCATCGCCTTTGATCATGCTGTCCGCCGGGTTTCCCGCGAAACCGTCTTCACCACCCACACCCCAGTGCCCGCGGGCCACGACCGTTTTTACGCCGAGTTGATGGAAGAGCATCTGGGCCCCCTGCGCGAAGCTCTGGGTATCTCCCAGGACAAGCTTATGGAACTGGGACGGGAGAATCCGGGCGATCGCAACGAAGACTTCTGCATGACCGTCCTGGGTTTGAAACTCGCGCGCCGCGCCAACGCGGTTTCCGCTTTACATGGCGAGGTGTCCCGGCACATGTGGACCGGCCTCTATCCCGGCAAGCCCGAAGAAGAAGTTCCCATCGGGCACATCACCAACGGCGTGCA
>JAIQFF010000207.1 GCA_020073395.1 Terriglobia bacterium | reverse complement strand
GAGATCGAAGTTAAGGGCGTGCGTCATCCGGTCCGATGGGCGTGCCGGCAGAAGGTCAATTCGGATGGCTCGTTGACGCTGCGCCACAATTACAAACCTGATCAGCCGTTGGTGTAGTGGCGTAGGTGGCCCGCTCAAGCCCGATTTTGGCTTGAGTGGGCATGTTCAGATCTACCGACTCTGTCGTCCCGACCGAAGCACATCAGCGCGAGAGCGGTGGTCTGCGAGGTGGGGGCCTTGTGTTGTGATGTCACCAAACTGTGCGGGAAGCGTGAAGATCGAGTCAGAGTGGGCGGGACGAAAAGGCGAACGAGCCGCGGAAAGAATTGGTCCAGCGGTAGAACTACCCCACTCAGGCCAAAACCGGGCTTGAGTGGGCCACTTTAATCGGAGCAATCCCTTGAGCCTTGACGTGAATCGTCGCGAATTCCTGAAGATCACGGCTGGGGCCGGCGCCGCCCTGGCCATGCCAACGTTAGGAAATGCCGCCTCCTCAAACAAAATGATCGGCATCCAGGTCGGAGCCATTTCGTTTGTGGATGAAGGTACCGAGAAAGTCCTTGATGTGCTTCAGGAACGTGCCTGCGTGAATACCCTGTTTCTTGCGGTATTCACTTATGGCCGGGGCATCGCCGGGAGACAGATTCCGGGCCAGCCGCTGCCCGATCACGGCAAGCAGGAATACGATCTCAATTTTCACGGCGGGAACTTCGCCACCCCCCATTCCCAGTACTACAAGAACACAGTGATCAAGGACACGCGCGCGCCCGACCACGGCGACCTGGATATCTTGGCTGAAGTGCTCCCGGCGGCTAAGAAGCGCGGCATGAAGGTCATCTGCTGGCTTGAGGACGTGTTTCGCAATGACTTGCCGAACATCGGGAAAGTGCAAGAGCGGGACCTCTACGGGCGGAATGCCGAGACGCTATGCGTCAACAATCCCGACTACCGAAATTTCTTTACCGGCCTGGTCGAGGATTATGCCCGTTCCTATGACATCGACGGAATCATGTGGGGATCCGAGCGGCAGGGTGCACTTTCGGACAGTCTTGGGGCCACACATGACACACCACCGATCGATCCGGGTAACGTGACCTGCTTCTGCGAGTTTTGTCAGGCCAAGGCTAAGCAGCGCGGCATCAGTGTGGAGCGCGCCAGGCAGGGATTTCTCGAGCTGGAAAAATTCGTTCGCTCGGCGCGCAGCGGCAAGCGCCCCGTGGACGGCTACTACGTTCAATTCTGGCGGCTCCTGTTGCGCTATCCCGAACTGGCCGCCTGGGAAATGCTTTTCACCGACGGTCTTCGCGAGACCTACGCCGCAATCTACAAAACCGTAAAGACAGCGAAACCGGCGGTGCCGGTGGGCTGGCACATCTGGCACAACAATTCCTTCAATCCGATCTATCGCGCTGAACAGGACCTGCATGAGCTCTCGAATTATTCGGATTTTATAAAGATCGTTATGTACAACAACTGCGGCGGCGAGCGGATGGCGCTGTATGCAGACAATATCGGCTCGACACTTTATGGAGATCTCTCGAAACAGAGCCTGATCGATCTTAACTATGCACTGATGGGATTCAAGGAGCGCAGCTACGATCAGATTCCTCACACAGGGCTTTCAGCTGACTACGTCTACCGCGAGACGAAACGCGCGCTGGAGGGTGTTGCTGGCACGAGGACTTTGATCTGGCCGGGCATTGATATCGATATCCCGACCGAACCCAATAACAGCAAGTGTACGCCGCAAAGCGTTAAGGAAGCAGTCCTGGCGGCTTTCTGCGCTGGCGCGCCAGGTGTCATTCTATCTCGTAAGTATTCCGAGATGCGGCTCGCCGACCTCAGCGGCGCTGGGGACGCGATTCGCGAGTTGAAATTATAGCCAGTGGACGCCGGCT
The DNA here is from genome assembly GCA_020073395.1 of Terriglobia bacterium. Classification (GTDB taxonomy): domain Bacteria; phylum Acidobacteriota; class Terriglobia; order Terriglobales; family Acidobacteriaceae; genus JAIQFF01. The sequence continues at coordinate 5,477 of JAIQFF010000207.1, read as the reverse complement.
CGCCGCGATTAGTATCGAGAAGTCGGCATGGTGCCCCAATTCCAGGATCAGATGGTGCCAGGAAATGCACGGCTCCATGGGCGTTTATCAGTGCCGATCGCCAAGCTTCCATCTGACGCGCCTCAAGATCTCGTCTTCACCGTGTTTAGGCGTCGCTCCCGAGTGGTCGGCAACCCTTACCTTGGGATTACCTCAGAGTAGCCCGTTACTCGCCAAGTGGGAAATCCTTATAACATAGCTCTACGCTTGGCGACAGTGAGGAGCTATCTCCCTGAACGCCGTTTGTCGAACCTCAGGTCGGTGAGCCACGTGCGATATGCTGACTATCGGCGTGACATCGCTAGGTTCGGGGTTAATGGCACCCCTAGTCCTAGACCCAGATAAAACGAGCCGTCTCCGGAATTCGGGAAAGTTTCCACCTAGGCAGGTCCGGGGCGCATTGCAGACCGGAACAAAAACTTGTAAAACGTAATAACACAATGTAAAAAGAAACTCGCCGGAGCACCCATTGTGTCCAGAGCCGAGGGTCTGTTGAACGAGGAAAGACGACGCGCCATTCTGCATGCCCTGAACCGCGATGGCCGCGTGTTGGTGAAAGATCTAGCCGAAACTTTCCAGATCTCCCAGATCACAATCCGCAAGGATCTCGAGGTTCTGCACGCCCACGGCCTTCTGCGACCAAGAAGTTCGCGGCGAGTTGGGGCTGCTTTGCTCTCTGCAAATGATCACCGAGTCAAATATTGTGCTAGTGCCCTGCAACCCCTGTTGGATGAGATCGCATCGCTCAGCGACCGCATCCGTGAGTACAACGAGCGAGTGCAACAGATCGCCAGAAAAGGTACCCCGAGGTGGCTCGGCTAGAACAAGTGAAGGGATGCTCCAGTTCTAGCTGTTTCTTCATGGGGCGTGAGGCTCCGAGTGCGAGCCTCGAGGCTTCGCTTGCTATTCGCCACGTGCTTTCTGCCAAGCCAGCTCACGACAACTTCATGGTCTCCATCTGCTCTCCACCCGTGACACCGGTTTGGACTTCTTGCTGCCGGTTCGGATCTACAGCTTAGCTGGTCGGCACTCCAGTCCTACTTACTTTCTTCATGCGTCGCCGAATTATCTAGGCTCTCGTAGAACGTTCGGTGCCCACAAAATGTTCGTGGAGTTTTCACTTTTTTCTTGCGCCAGTAAAGGAGCTCGACATCAAGGCCTCAGCAATACGGGTAGTGGTGCCGTTTGATTTCCACTGACGCAGGAGCGGTGTTCGGTGCCCACAAGTTCAAACTGGTGGACAGCAGTCAGAACGTCGTTCTGCCCTTTTGGTGCCATACCGCCCATACTTCGCAGCCAGGGCCGGCATCGCCTATGTCAGTTCCCCGCAACCGTTTGCTTAGGTCCACCGGCTCGTATGACTTTGCCGCATCACAAGCCGTGAATCCAGTGCAAGGCATTTTCTCGAAAAATCTTCCGCAGAACCGCTTCGGGTAGTTTCAGGCCCCGAACTTTCCTGCCCTCGGAGTCAAAGGTTTCATTGGTTGCAAGGAATTTCCAGTCGCGTACGTATGTGGATTCCCAGTCTTTCAGCGACTCCGTGACATCGGCGGCAGCAAGCAGATCGAGGTCCGTACCGTAGAGGACGCGGTCTTGATACTTGATTAGAAAGGCCCGTACGTTGTCTGTGGGTGCCATCATGAGGTAATCCATCCGGGCCGCCATATCTACCACAAAAGTCGGGTACTGATCCAGGTGCATGGCAATATTGTCAATGTCCTTTTCCATGCTGCCCAAATGAACTCCCACCACACGAAGTTCAGGATTCGCCGCGAGTAAGTGATCGCGTGCCTGGAGAATCGTCTGCTTGGACGGAAAGCCGGGCTTGTTGTACAGGAACCATTGCGGATTCTCCTGATAGTAGGACCACGACGGATCGGAAGGATCGGGTGGTCCCCAGGCCACGTCCGGCTCGGCAACGTGGGTCAGGAGCGTCTTACCGTGCATTGCGATATCCCGGTAAATGGGTTCAAGTTTCGGATCGTCAGGCATGACGAACTTGCCGTCTCCATTCTTGATTTCCATCCCGAGGTTTTTCCAGATCTTCACTGCCACCGCACCTGCTGCAAAGTTCTCATCGAGTTGCTTGATCGCCTCAGCACTGAACGAAGCGTCGTTGAACTTGTAGGGATCAAAGGTCGTACACAGAGCAATATGCCCGTGGCTTGAATGCATCAAAGCGAACGCATCGTCAACCTGCGGCTTCAATTGCTTGCGGTACGAGAGTGTGTCATCGACTAGGAGGATGTTAAGGAGTGTCAGGTGTAGCCGCTCCAGCATCGCCTGAAATGCCGGGTCCGTCTTGAATACGTGGACATGCGCGTCGATCGGCTGCAACGCGGCGAATGATTTTAGAACTTGTTCGTTGCTGGCCGGCTCTGGGGAAGATGAAACGGGGCCGGAGTAGTGCGATGTAGACCAGGCACCCAGGGCCGCGCTCAAGATCAATGTGGGGAAGAAAGCCGTTTGAGCGATGATTTTCATGTAGCCTCCTGACATACGGCACAACCCTGCACGGCAGTCCATCTGACCGCCTGCCAACGGTTACGGCAGAACCGGTTTTATTCCTGTCATTTCGCAGAAATCGACCAGCGCCGGAAAAAGATCGCTTCCATAGCCCAGGCAAGCGTACTCGTTAGTCCAATTCTGTAGAAGATTCTCGATATCGCAATGCGCCGTGACAAAGCCGTGGGGCCAGAATGGAATACCGCATTCTCTCAGCCTGGTTTCGACCTGCTCAGCGGGTGGCTCAAAAATGGTAGCGCGAGTGATCACCATCTGGAATTCTCCATTCACTCTTCCCAGGCGTGCCAGAACTCCTTCCCCAACTTTGCATATGAGCCTTACGGCCAGGCCCCCGGCTTCACCCTCGGTCGGAATGCCGTGTTCGGCGAAGCCCGCTGGTCCCAATTTTCCCGCCAGAGAGGGCGGACACGCTCCGTCGCCGATGATTTTGATCTCTTTGTTCTTCGCGTCGATATGCTGGAGGTCTCCATAGTACACGCGCTCCCTGCTGAGTTTGGTCAAGAGGAGGACCGTCAGCGCAGTATTGAAATCGCCCAGCGTCGAAGTCCCATGCCCATCTTCCAGCATCATGCTTTGGGCAAAACAGGTTGCGGAATAGTCGTCTCCCAAACCAGGGAAAGACTGGATCGTGTAAAAGTCGAACCTCTCCCGCTCCACAGTCTTCTTTAGGGCGAGATAGAGGCGAATAGAGCGCTCGTTGACAACACTTGCATCCGGAGTCTTGCCGAACAAGGTTTGCAACCGTGGGGCGAGTGCCCTGAGTTCTTCTTGCGAGATCGACCCTGCAGTGCGCATGAGTTCGGTGGTGTCGCGGGAATCTATGTCCACCCCGAATACGCGCATCCATTGCGAAGGGTCGGCTACACCGCAGGTCTGGCCCATGCCTCTGCCCCCGAAGGCTCCCAGGGTGGAGAGGTTCAGCCAGTTCTTCAGGTGGGCGGCGCGCGTATAACTCACGATCTTCTCAATCGCTTGACGGTCGTCCCCAGCGCCGTAAACGAACTTATGAGGAACGCCGATCTCGAGCAGGCCGCCGTGCATGACGAGTCCACCCACGGGGCGCCACCCCTGGGAGCCGGGATGAGTCCAAAGCAGTACCCCTTTCCCAGTGCTGGCGTAATCGCGAATGGCGCCAACCAGGTGAGCTGCCCATACCCACGTGCCCGAAAAGAGGATCACTGCATCCACTTGCGGGTCATTTTTCATTCGGCGTAGGGCCGCAACCGCTTCCGCCTTTGTGGCCACGACGATTTCATGTTTGACGAGTTTGACGCCAGCCTGGGTCAACGCGTTTTGGGAACGCTCGACCACCGCAGCATCGATAAAGGGCTGGCCCATGGGGTCCTTCAGCCCGTCTTTGTGAACGCCGTAGACAATGAAGCCGACTGTGGGCTCGATCACGCGTTACCTCCTCCGGAGTGGAATGCAGCTTGCGCCTGCCTCACCGGTGCCAGGCTCGAGTAGAGAAGACGATATTGCTGCAACTGCCTGCCGTAGCTCGTAGCCATGCCAGGGGTGGGCTGAATGGTCTCGCCGGGGACAACGACCTGCTTCACTGCCTCGGCGAAACTGCGATACTTGCCAGCGGCTACGCCCGCGAGAATGGCGGTTCCGAGGCAGACAGCTTCGGGAGACTGCATCAAGTGCAAGCGACGGGATGCCAGGCTGGCCCGCAGCTTCAGACCGAGACGAGAACGGCCACCTCCGCCCGCCACGTAAACGTCGTCATAAGGCCCGACCACTCGTTGCAACAGATCCGCTATAGTCGCGAACTCGCAAGCAATACCTTCGAGAATCCCTTTGTAGAGGTCATTGCGATTAGTGGTTGGGCGAATTCCGAGGATTACTCCCGTTGCATGCGGATCAAAATCAGGGTTGCAGGTGCCTGGCAGATGAGGAGTGATACACAGACCGGTTGGTCCCTCGGGCGCGTCTGCCTCTAGTGCGGCACAGAACTCGCTGACCGACGCGCTGGCCAGTTGCTGCTCCGAATAAAGCAGGTGGAGAAGCCACTCCACCATGATTCCCGAGGGAAAGTATGCAATCGTTACGAACCGGTCGGGTACGACATGGCAATAAGAGTTCAAATTGGCAGATAGGGCCTGGTCGTTGATCGTGGGCGATTCAGAAGCCGCAACCAGACACTCATAAGTGCCAAAGGAGGCTGAAACCCGCCCGGGTGCCAGGACTCCGCAGCCGAGTGCAGCGCAAGGCTGATCATGCCCACCGACAGCAACCAGGGTTCCGCTCCGCAATCCCAGGTCGGCGGCAATCGACGACTGCAACCGTCCAGCCACTGTTCCACTCGGCACCGGGATCGAAAACTGTTCGGGATTCAAGTGGCAAGCGGACATGATTTCCGCGGACCAACAGCGCTGACGCACATCAAAGGCGAGAAATCTGGATGCGAGGGAGTAGTCGATATAAGAAGGCAGGCCGAGCCGGGAAATTAAGTACGCGGGTAATGCGAGAAAAAAACTAGCAGAGGAAAATACATCCCGCTGGTGCTCGCGCATCCACAAGATCTTCGGGATCGGATACATGGAGTGCACGGTCAGCCCGGTAATCTCGAAAATGTGACGACGGCCCAGCGTATCTGCCAGCCAATTAGCCTCAGCAACAGCCCGGTTGTCGATATTGAGAATTGCAGGTCCGACTGGTTGCTGGCGAGAATCGACGGGAATAAAGGTCTCACCGTGAGAACTGATGGCCAACACTTCGATGGGTGGGATCTTCTCCGTTGCGACTGCGCGCGTAACCGCCTGGAAGGCCTCCCAGAATTGGTCCGGACCCATCTCGGCCCAGCCAGGCCGCCGCGGCTCGGGTAAGTAGGAGCAACTTTCTTGTGCGAGTACGCGGCCCTCTTCCGAGAAAGCCACGGCCTTACAGCTACTGGAGCCCATGTCAACCGC
>JAIQFF010000206.1 GCA_020073395.1 Terriglobia bacterium | reverse complement strand
TGTGAAGCGCAGGCCTGTACAAGATGATCGTTCCGAAGGGTCACCACAAGCTTCCGCTTTCCTTCGGCGGTATCCATAGTTCTGGCTTCGAGCCTTGTCCCTGTTGACTTTCGCTGACATTGTCCCCAGCAGTATGAAAATTGTTCACCGTGGGATTCCGCAAGAGACGGTTTGCCGTACTTCGATACCATCTTTTTCTTGTATTTTGCTACGGCAACGGCGGTATCTGCCGCATCGTATGTCGTGGCCAGTTGGACGGTGCTTAGCACGGAACGATTTGAGCTGCACGTGAATGAGAGGCTGATTTCAGTATCAGGCTCACTGTCATAAACAAAGAAGTCCGAGTACCCTGTCTGGTAAGCCTTCACGCCTCTCTTGCGCAAGATCTGTTTTACCTCGTCGATTGACATGCCGACATAGTACCCCTGAATGTTCAGGGCAGGCACAGTTTTCTTCTTGAATTGGGTCGTCGCCGTCGTGACCGCAGACATTCGCTTTTTTTTGGGCTTGGCCATCATCGTCCCGACCGGAGGCGCAGACTTCTTCTTGGCCTCGTCCGCATCTGGCAAAGCGGCAGGTGCAGTCTCTATCTTAACTTTATCCGCTTCTGCAGGAGCCGCAGGCGGAGCTTCTTTCTTGGTTCTATCGCCACCTGCAGTAACAACAGGTGCAACTTCTCTCTTGACCTTGTCCGCATCACCGCACGACTGCGGTTGGCAACATAGGAACAGTGCAGTAATAGCCACAAGAGGTATTCTGCCAATTTGCCTCGGATATCTCTCCATTCTCCTGTTCTTCTCTATTGACATCATCATAGACAGGTTACATCTCCTCCAACACCACATTCTACCTTAAAGGTGCCGATTTATCAATCTGTAGCGGCGTGGGCCCAGCCTCGACGTTGCCCCGGACCGCTCTGATCACAACGCGACGGTTTAATCGGTCGCATACTGTTGTTTCTTCAGTGCAGACCATCTGTTTCCGTCCCAGGCTCTCCACCTTTCTAATCTGCTGCTGCTTCACTCCTGACCGTAGCAAATACGTCTTCACAGCCTCTGCCCTCTTCATTCCGATCCGCACGGTAGCCGCCTCGGACCCGTGCCGGTCTCCATGCCCTTCGATCTCGACAGAAAGCTCGGGATGGTCTCTCAAGAGGCGAACAACATAATCGAGTGCCTTCTTGTCCTTACTGGTGACCGGAACACCTGTTTTATCAAAATTCGCCTTAACGACCACTATCTCAGTGACAGCTGCAGCCTCGGGGATCTTTTTCTTTGCTTCAGCTGGAGCTGCCGGCACCGCGGGGGCGGCAGGCCTTACCGGTGCCGGTTGTGGAACGACACCGGCTCGCGGTGGTGCTGGCGCCTTCAGCGGTTCGCAGACCACTTCTCCGACATCGGTCAACGCGTCCTCCGTCTTCGGGAAGGTGATGGAGAATGTGCATGTCCCGCCCTCATAGTCCACCCTGGCGCGGTAGGTGCCCGGTTTGATCACGTGCCCACCGGATTTTCTCCGTTCCGCGATCGACCGGCAGCTCTGGTTATCGACGACACCGGCTTTAGGATCTTCGGGCAGGCTGTCTTCAAGGTAAAATTCACCACCCTTTCCTGTGGGGAACGACACTTCCTTCTCGCCGACTTTCATCATTATATCGACATATTCCAGCGGCGATTTTTCGCAGGCGATCTACAACAACTTGTTCAACAAAACCACGATCACCCAGGCGGACTTGGACGCCCTCGACGCACAGGTCCAGGCGATGGTTGATCAAGCTCTCACGCCGCTGCCGCCTGACGATCCGGCGCCGGCTGCGTAACGTTCCTCCCAGCGACTGCGAGGGCGCAAATGCCCTCGGCTTTTTGAGAGCGTGAAATGACCAACGACTTCTGGAACTTCAACGCAGGCCAGTTAATAACAATCGTCACCATCATTCTTGGCGGCGTTGCTTTTGTGTATACCATCCGAGGGAGAGTGGATGCTCTATCGGAAAGGATGTTAGCAGTGGAAGAAAGTATGAAGCAATTGGTTCAGGTTCTAGTGCAACAGGGGCGGCATGAGGAGCGGATGAATGCAATGCAGACGCAGGTGAACCAGCAAGGGAAGCGGCTGGACGCGTTGCTGGAACGGGTGTCGTTGTGGATTAACGGTGTTGCGAAACACGAAGGTGAGTAACGGTCCGCCATCTAACCCACTCTATGCGGTGATGATTGTTCTCATGATCATCTCCGCGCTCTTTGGCTCGTTCTGGGCGTTGTACTTCGCCTTCGTGCCGGAGCGGGAGTTTAAGGAATTTCGGGAACGTGTTATCCATGAGTTGGACCGGCTGGAGCGCCACGCTCCGCTTTGAATAACCGCATCCCGGTTTTGGGATCGTTCTTCACCGCCCGGATGATTCCGGATTTTTCCATTATCTCGATGATCTTCATCACGTTCTGGGCCTTGACGCCGTTGAGGCGCCGGGCGAAGTTGACGATCTGCGTTTCCCCGATCAGGTCGTGGCCGTTGATGAACGCGACGATCTCGTCCATGGCTTGGGAGTCGGTGTTGCCTTGGCCGGAGGAGAAGATTTCGGGCATTAGGGCTTCGGCCGAGGCCAGCCATTCCAAGGCTCGTACAAAGTCGCTTTGTTCCAAGCGTAATATATTTCCACGATCAATTGCTGACACCATGGACAGTTTGAGAAGGTGACCAAGTCGTCGCGAATTGTAATGTACAAGTTTTGGGTGTTTGGGCGCAGGAGACTGCCCAGCAGTTCGCCAGTCATGGATACTCTTCGCATATGATTCAGCCCATGTGAACTCTCCAAAGAGCCCCGAAATTGTTCTGAGATCATGTATCATCTCCTCCGGTAAATCGCCATTCTGCTTGGCGAAGATATCAATCAACGGCCGTTCGGCCGAGTAGATCATAATCACCCGGGACATGAACCCTTGCTCCCAGGCGATGTCGGGGACCATCTTGAGTAGGTTGCTCGGCGTCGTGCCGCAGAGGATGTTCAGCTGCGGGGACATGATCTCGAGCTTCTCCCCTTGGCGATGGTGACGGCGTTGCTCGGCGTAGGGTACGCAGTCGTAGAAGGTGGTCAGGCCGCCAATCAGCGGCGGATCGTACATCGGCATGAAGGCCGAGAGTTCGTCGGCGACGATGGTGAGGGAGTTGTATTCGGTCATCGGTTCGGGAAGGCGGATAATCTGTCTCTTAGCCTCAACCAAACAGTCCACAAGCGAAGCCATCGTAACTGAGTTTGGGCCCAAGTGAAACTCGGGAACTTCACGCATGAATTTGGACGCCACGGATATAGTTCGGCTCTTACCAATTCCGGCGTGCCCAACCAGAAAACAATACAAGTTAGGGAATAATGGTGCAGTCGTATGCAGCCACACTCGTTGCTCAAGCACGGATGCAATTGTTGTGATCGCTGCCCAACGTCGGAAGATTGGCGCACTCTCAACCCCTTCTGTATGCTCGACGAACCGGTCGATCCAAGAGATGCATTTCCTTTGTCCGTTGGCGGGTGTCCCCACCTTTCCACGTTTTGAGGCCATCTACGTTCTCGCTCGAATCATACTTCCCCCAATTCCATCCCACCTTGGCGTCGTAGGGGATGACCAACTCCCGATCGTGTTTAAGCGCCAGCGGTTGCTCAAGTTGCTTGAGAACCTTGGGGATGATTTTATCTTCTTGTTCCTCGGGGTATTGGATCAGGATAGCGTCGTGGATTTGCATAAGGAGTTGGCAACCAACAGTAGAACGCCAGACGTTAAGCATACCGCCGTTAAGTATATCAGCGAGAGAGCCCTGGGGGTCGTAAGCGATGGCTTCACGAAGTGTAGAGTCATCAGACCTACGACCCAGGAACCAGCGTTTGCGACCTGTAAGGCTAACAAGATGGCCGGTACGATTGAGCCGCTGTTGCACATCTGCATGCCACCTCAAGTGCGCCGGGAAGGCGAGGAAGTATTTGGGTTGGAAGTCGGAGATGACGTCGATGTCCACTTTAGCCTGAGCAGCCAGTGTTCTGGGCTTTCCTCCATAGTTACTTCCATGACCAATTTTCTTACACATGAATCGTCGGTCATAGTGTCTGTAGTAAATCCGTTCAGCAACTTCTCTATCCCCGGCAAGATCTCCGGGCCAATCCAACTCCGGCCAACAGAGTTTGGCAACGGCGGTGTGCAAATCTCCCCCTTCGCATGCATCCAGATATCGTCCGTCTCTGAAAAGGTTCCACTCGATTGCTCCAACGACACGGCTCTCTCCTTGTTGTGCATCCAGGTACGCCATCTTCATTCCGGGATCGGAGATGAAGACCGATCGGAGGCTTTCTTCGATATTTTGAAGGTTAGTCCCGGTACCGAATTCGGAAAATGAAGAACTGAATCTTCCAGTGCTTGTTCCTCCAATGTTGTAGCTGGTTCTAATTCGACAATCGCTATCAATCGCAGTTTTGAGAACTTGAATCTTTTTACCAATATCTCGCATAGCTTCGAGATGGCGTACAATTGGCTTTGCAACTGTGTAGGCTTCCATCTTTTCAAGTGCAGACCGGTCAACAGTGATTCGGCCTTGCTTTCGGATAGGAGGAATTCCAAGACGAACATAGAAGAGCTCCTTCAGGTCGGAGTTGGATCGCCAGTTGAAGTTCCAAAGTCCGCAGCCTTCGGAGACGATGTATTCGAGTTGGGCTTCGAGGGCGGAGAGGGATTCGTAGTATTCTTCGATGACTTCTTGACGGCGACGGTTGTCGATCCGTACGCCGCGCAACCGCATCTCCAAAGCAGGCCCTTGAAGGGCCCGACTAAACTCATACGTCCCTGCGGTATAGTTATCCAACTGTGGAAGTAGGGCATCTAGAACCTCATAGGTAACACACGCATCCAATCCGTTGTAGATTTGATGTAGGGTGAATTTGTCGAAGTCATCTTCGATCATTGTAGAGGTGTCGATGATCTTCATCAGTCATCAGCCTTGATGGTCTCAGTATCTCGCATAGACTTCCAGTTACGTTCATCGGTGTAGCAGCTACCGAGGAAGCCTAAACCTTTCAACATTTCAGGTTGTAAAGCATGGTGGAGCAACATACTATCATGGAGAGCGTTGTTCACTCGGATTCCGTAGGCCCGGAGGAGGAAGGAGATGTCGTAGAGGCCGTTTTGGAATAGTTTCGGTGGCAATGCTCTCTCCAAAAGAAATCGTGTAAATACCCAAGCCTTGAACTCATCGCTGGCGTCAGGCCAATAACTACGTTTAGGTTTTCTTGCGTCAAGGAACGGCACAACGAGACCAACTTCTTCCGAGGGAGCGAAACCAATACATGTGATTTGGTTTCCAGCTGTTTCAATGTCGACAGAAAGGATATCACTTCCTTGGATGTATTTTTCGTCGAACGTGTAGAGGTCTTGGATCGTTGGCTCGATCCAGATTTCCCTTTTCGGCCTGCGGAGTTCGGCATATTCTGATTCCCTTTTTGCTTTCATCAAGTCTACAACCACAATCGGACGCAAGGTCCAATCGCGGCCGACAGCGGCGGGGTGGTAGGTCGGAAGGACTTTGAAGTCGGAGACGGTGTGGGTGCTCAGCTGAGTTGTTCCACGAACAGCGCTAATTCCTGTACGGCCCAGCAAACTCCAGCAAGCAGTATTACCAAGAGCAATAACGACGTTAGGATTAACTCCCACCAACTCGTCTGCCAGCCGATCAAGTTCTGGGCGATAACGAGCATTGACGTATTTGCTCTTTGCCAGAGCGGGGTATCCCGGAATGCCATGGGCTTTGTCTCCACAGAGGGTGGTGATGTCGTTGCCTTTGGGGCGGAGGTTGAAAACGTTGGTGAGGTGGCAGTCGGCGCGGGAGATGCCGGCTTCGTCGAGCATGCGGGTGAGCTCGTAGCCGGAGTAGCCGACGAAGGGGGCGCGTTCGCGCTCTTCGTGTTCGCCCCAGGCTTCGCCAAGGATGGTGATTTGGGTCATTTGCTTCTCTTGTTAAAAGGCCCCACGGGTCCGGTGAACGCAAGACCCGATCCGGTTGAACCCGTGGGGCCCCTTGGGCCAGGGAAACGAGGGATGGCGAACCCTGGCTTTAGAGGTTTAGCCTCGCCACGTTACTGCTTTGACCGCCCACATCTGAGCAGTCTGTGCTTCGGTAATGGCGATGGAGTACAGGCGAACCATCTCGGGGCTGTCACCACGAGCGATGTAGCCCTTGCGGAAATCATTCATGTGGTCGATGATATTAGCGTAGAGCTTTTTGAGCTTGTCAACATCACTCATTCCCGAGGGGTTGAATGAAAGGCCGACAGCCTTCTCGCCGAAGGTTTGTTCGCGTTCCATGGTGGTTACTCCCCAAAACCATCAACCGGAGCAGAACCGGAGAACTTCGCGTAGATCTTCTTCCCGTCCTCCGACGATTCGTGCTTGAGGAAGGCGATGACTTGGCAACCGACCACAGCCTCGCTCGGACCGCGTAGCCCTTCGCCTTCGGCGATCTCCACGCCGCAATGTTCGATGAACTCCTTAAGCCGGTAGACGGATTTCTCGGAGAGATAGAACGTTGCGCGGATGGTTTTGTCGGTCAGTCCGCCAAGCTCTGCCACACCGGCTTCCATTTCCTCTTCCATGACCTGGAGCGGGGTGAGGGTATACTCCAGATACTCCGTTTTCTTCTTGGAGGAAACGTCCTGCTTGGGCAGGCCCTGGACAACGCAGAGGTACGGGCCGGCGGGCAGGGCGACTGGGGCCTTGATCTCCGAGGCCGGAACGTCGAGAACGGAACCGAAGTTAGGGGTAGACATGAACAAGTCTCCTTGTGTGGTTGGCTGTGCTTTGCGCCTGGATAGATTTAGGTAGGGTTTTCTGTGGAGTTGGCTTCGTGTGTAGGTCGTGCTAGACCCTCCTCAATGCTGGTTTCACCTTAACCTCAGGGCCTTTGCCCCGAAGGACTTCAAAGATCTCCGCCAATCCTGTTCCAATCTCATAGCTATCCGCCATGTCGAACGGCTTCGGGTTCGCAAGATCGATCAGCGGCGTGCTTCCGGTTTTAATCGTGCGCTTGCCTCCTTTGTTGAAATACCTCACCACGGTGGGGAAGTATTGGGGAATCTTTGGCGAGAGCTTTTGCCCAACGCCTTGGGGAAAGCCTTTCATCCCATCGGGCGTTTCCTGGTAGACGATATGGGCGATGACAATGACGTTGGTGCGAAACTCGTCAGAGGTGAGGTTGGCGAGGTTGTTTTCAATCGCGTCCTGTGCGTCGCCGTAGACTGCGCGGAGATCGATCTCGCCACCCTTTCCCTTGACAGCCAGAGGTAAGCGGAAATCATAAGCAGCGTCGCAGAGGCGAGAGAGAGAATCCACCACAAGTACGCAATCAGGTCCCCAGTCGCCAGGAGGACCAAGATCAACCG
>JAIQFF010000025.1 GCA_020073395.1 Terriglobia bacterium | reverse complement strand
GACCCGAAAAAGAGAGAGGGTTCTCCGCACCTCTCCTAGAGAGAAAACACTTTGACTTTAAGAGAGAATCTATAATGATCATGTTCGGCTCCTTTCTCCCGAGCCTTTGGTTGGCTTTAGCACCACCAACTTTACTCGGGTCTGGGAGCCGACATTGTCATGGAATCAATTTCACTCACAACCCCGGGAGCAAGCTGCCTTGAGAGATGTTCTACAGTTTCTCGCTGGCCTTAACCCGGCGGGCGCGGTTGGATGGCGACCGGCGGGGCCAGCGACTCCAAGGAGATAAACAGCCGCTGGGGTGGTGGGATGACACTTCTCAGCGGCTCAAGCCGGGAGCGTCAAAGCACATGGAAAGCAGCGCTAAAGCGCCGCTCCACCCTGATACATGAGCCCATCACAGCGCTCCTGCTTTCTCCAGAGCACCTTTCATGCCCGCCCAGCTCTCGATGGTTGAGGCCTCGGGTGTGCCGGCACCGCGCCAATGAGTTTCCAGGCTCACGACGTGATGATAGCCGTCGCGCTTGAGCGCCTTGTATTGACCCACCCAGTCGATCATGCCTTTGCCCATGGCGGCCCATTCGAATCCCTTTGCTGTTTTGGTCGCATCCTTGCAGTGGCAATGGCCAATGCGATTCCTAGGCAGAAGATTGTAGCCGTCCGGGTACGGCATCTCGCCGAACATGGCGGCGTTGCCGGGGTCCCAGTTGAGCATGAAAGCCGGGGACGGTACTCCGCTGAGGACCTTGGCGGATTCGGCTCCGGTCGCGGTATTGCAGGCGAATTCGTTTTCGAGGATGAGAATCAGACCGATCTTGCGCAGCTTTTCGGCGGTCTGCTGCAACTGGTCGTTCATAGCCTTGCGATAGGGGGCCTGGTCATCGAGACGCCAGAAATCGAAGCAACGTATGCGATCGGTGGAGAACTTTTTGGCCAGCTCAATGGCGCGCTCAAGAACTTCACCCTGCTGGTCGTAGGTAAAGTCCGCGTTGAATTGATTGTGTTCCGGGCTGAACTTCGATTTCGGCGCGCCTGGCCAATCCACTTTGAAGAGCGGGCTGGCGATATCAGTGACGCGCAGGTTGTTCTTTTTCAGGATGCGTTGCGCTTCCGCAATGTCGCTGGCATCGAGGTTGGCCACGTTCTTGTTCCACATGCTGCGCAGTTCCATCCACTCCATGCCAAACTTTTGGGAAGCCACCTCGCAGGCGTGACCGAAATCCTGCGAAATCTCGTCGTTGATCACGGCGATCTTGAAGGGCGACTTGCCGAGGCGTGGGGTCTGGGAAGTGGAAGATGATTGAAAGGGAGCGGCTGAGAGGTTGCTGTTGGCCGCGGCCAGTATTCCGAGGCCGGCGATGAACTCACGACGTGAAAAGTCAGATCGCATTGGTGATCTCTCCTGTTTACAGTTCTCGCTGACGGCGCTTGCGAAACAACAGTCTGATGCGAACACCCATGTTAGCCCGAAATTGTATGGCTGCTGCGCGCCAGATCCTTCGGGACTGAAGTCCCTCAGGATGACGCCAGATAGAGGCTCGGTTTAACTGAGCCGCTAGCCTTGGACCCTTTGACACCAAATCAACCCTTGCCCTGCTACGCCGCCGAGCCCTGCTAATGAGGAGCCAGGAGCGCGGGATTCAGTCTCTGCGCAATCTGCAGTTCGTGCGCGGCTTCGTCGAGGTGCCGCAAGATTTCAGAGCGGTGGCCAAATCATATTGCGCGGCTGCGTCCTCCGGGCTCCCCCCAACCACCGCCTGGAACTCGCGCACCGCTGCAGGCCAATCATGGGAATCGGTTGCCAGCCGGGCCAACGCGTGGTGAGCTTCCGTCAGGCCCGGGGCCAATTGCACGGCTTTTTCGAATTCGGCGGTAGCCTGTACCTTGTCTCCTTGAGCGGCCAAGTGCAGTGGCTTGGCGGACAGCGAGAAGTTTTTCCGGGCGGGAAAGCCAACCTGATTGTGGTCCTGACGGAGGGCAGCGGCTCTCCGGCGGCGGCTACGGCCAAACCGGCACCGGGTTCACGACCGTGACATTGGCGCGCTTACCGGCCGGTTCTGTCCATCAGTAGGATTGCTTGATCTTCGATTTCAAGCCGTGCGCTAGCTTCTCAATCTGTTCAGCTTTTTTGACGGCGTCGAGGGACAGGATGCCCTGATTCTTATCCACATAGTCCTTCAGGTCGGTGGATAGCTGAAGCAATTTATCGGTGTCGCGCTTGATTTCCTCTTGGAGCAGTTCGTTGGCCTTTTGGGCCCGCTCTCTGTCCACTTCTTCCTGAGTCCGCACCGGTATGTTCGACGTGGTCGGCCCCTGCCGGACCGAGGGTGGGAGGTGTATCGTTTGGCCGGATGCGAGGCCGCCCATTGCCCAGATGAACCAAACAAATAGCGGCAAAACTGTCTTGAGCATGACGAACCTCCAGCAGGAGTACGGTCTGACGTACTATACACCGCCGGATGGCTGACAATTAAGCATCGCTCGGGTGGCGGGCTGGATTTGTTCTTGCTTGCGAAGTGTCATGCTGAGTTTGCAGAGCATCTGGAGTGAGGTACGCGCCGCTCGCGGGGACGCGTGTCAGCGAACCGGTTCGAGGATCAATTTTTGCACTCGCCAGTTCAACAGCTCAGCGACGAAGAGTTCGTTTTCCGACGGGCATGCGATTTCGTGAATCCAGCCAAACTGTTTTAGCTGCTTGCCAGACTCACCAAGTACGCCCAGGACCTTTCCCTCGAGGGTGAGCTTGTAAATGCGGCCTGGGTAGCCGTCCGAGCTGTACAGTAGCTGGTTGGGCGGAGGCGTGATGCATATGGCCCAGGGCGCGCCGGGCGCCATAGCCTGGTTGCCGATGAGCGGAAGCTGCGGCTTGTTGCCGATGGCAGGGCGCGCGTTGGGATCAAAAGGCACATCGATCGCCATCTGCCGCAGGAATTTTCCGTCCCCATCGAAGACCTGAATGCGTCGGTTGCCGCGATCGGCCACGTAAACATTTCCCTCGGCATCCACCGCAATGCTGTGTGGAGTACTGAACTGTCCGGGCTGGTCGCCTGGTTCACCCCACGACTTGATCCAGTTGCCGCCCTTGTCGATCTTGGCGACACGCGAATTGATATAGCCGTCACTGATGTAGGTGTTGCCGGCTGCGTCCCAGGCCATGTCGGTGACCTGGCGGAACATTCCGTCCACGGGTGGCAGCGGCGGCCGGGGATGCTTTAACGGCGCAGTGCCCTCGTCGGAGGCTTCCTGCTTGCGTCCAAAGACCATGGCTACGCGGCCCTCCGGGTCAAACTTGATGACCATGTCGGAGCCCTTGTCGGCGACCCAAATGTTGTCATCCCTGTCCACCTTCACCGAGTGCGCGAATGACCAGGCGTAGAGGTTGTGGCCGATCTCGCGCAAAAACTTGCCGTCGGTATCGAACTCCAGTAGTTGCGCGGAGCTCGCGCCATAGGCGGGGCCGCTAGTGCCCGCACGGGAGAAAACGAATATGTGGCGCTTGGAATTGACCGCGACCCCGGCGACTTCGCCTAGATACAAATCCGCGGGCAACTTCAGAAATCCAGAAACGGAACGATACGGGATTTCAGGCACGCGCGCCGGTTGTGCGAGCAGCGTACCGGCCATTGTCAGGAATAAAAGAGCACACCGTCTCATGGTTCTCCGTAACTGCAGTGTTGTACGAGACTCACTACCCTGAGCTGCAGCAAATACGATGACAGCTCCTTCAGGATCGGTAACGGAAACCGTAGTCGGACAAAAGCCTACACCAACGCCGCGTACACTGGCTAGCATCCCTCCATTTAGATTTTGTGAAGTCATTGTTCACACTTGCACGATTGAAAGCCGGTCAAGACGCTCTGCTATGATGCCGACCGATCTTTGACGGGAGTATCATGACCATCCACATCGGCCTGATCGGCGGCGGGAACATCAGCGAGACTCACGCACGTGCAGCTCGCGCCATTGCCGGAGTTGAAATCGCTGCGATCTACGGAACTAATGCGAAGAAGGTGGCGACCCTCTGCCGGGAGCACGGCGCCAAACCGTACCACGACTTCGACGCCTTCCTGGCGCATCGCCCCATGGACATGGTTGCGATTGGCAGCCCGTCTGGAATGCACGCCGCTCAGGGCATTGCCGCCGCGCAGCGCGGTCTTCATGTGCTCACTGAGAAGCCGATCGACATCAGCACGGAACGGGCAGATGTGCTGATCGCGGCAGCGGAACGCTCTGGCGTGAAGCTTGGCGTGATGTTTCAGGACCGCGCGAAGCCTGGAATTCGTGAGCTGCGCGACTGGGTCAGCACAGGAGTGATCGGCAAACCTCTTTTGGTGGATGCGCGGGTGAAGTGGTATCGGCCTCCAGAATACTACAGCGGCTCGCGCTGGCGCGGGACGCTGGCGCTCGACGGCGGGGGCGCGTTGATCAACCAGGCAGTACACACCGTTGACTTGCTGCTGTGGCTGCTGGGAGACGTGGTTCGCGTGCAGGGGCGTACGGCGACGGTGCTCCACGCGATTGAGGCTGAAGATACCGCGGTCGCCATTCTCGAATTTGCCAGCGGTGCGTTGGGCGTTCTACAGGCAACCACTGCCGCCTATCCCGGACATCCGCGGCGGGTCGAGATTACGGGAGCCGAGGGCACGGTTATTCTTGAACAAGACCGCATCCTGGCAGCGAACCTGCGTACCCCTCCGCCTGGCTCCAGCGCCGGCATCGCCCCTGACGAAAATCAGAGCGCCTCATCGGCGGTGGTCAGTGATGTTCGCGGACATCAGGCATTGTTTGAGGATTTTCTTCAGGCAATCGAGCAGGATACGGTTCCCATCTGCGACGGGCACGAGGGACGACGAAGTATAGCTCTGGTCGAAGCGATCTATAGGGCGGCAAGCAGTGGGACGGCTGTTGTGCTGGAGAAACCCTGAATCATCTATAACCCAACCTGCAAGCGCAGTCGCGCAATATCTCCGATTCCCAAGCAGGGCGTCGTGGATTCTTGGGATGGACCTGGTCCGTAGGAATTCGCCCGGTCAAATGCAGGAACACTGCTGCGGAGTGCTTGTAGGCTGGAACGGGCGGGCGAAAGGCCACGTTGCCCAGATACTGCAGGTCATCCGAAAGCGCATAGTATGCGGGATCTCCTGCCTCCCAGAGGCGGTCACGCTCGGCAAATTTCTCCGGGGCGAAACTAGCGAGGCCCAGCAGGTAGTCCGATCCGTACTCGATCATGTTGATGCCCAGATCGTTTCCGGTGTAAATGCGGAAGTCCGGACGGTGTGCGTCGCGCAGGGCAAGCCGCTGGAGCTCGATGAGGCGGTCTAGAGATGAATGTTTCATGCCCTTGATCTCGGGAATATCCATCAGGCGCCGCACGGTCTCTTCATCAAAGATCTCTCCATTGGGCGCGAACATGGTACCCAGTTCGAAAGCCAGCACTTGGGGATATCCGTGGCACGCGGATTGGTAGATGGCAGCTTTTTCTTTGGACTCTAGACCATGCAGCCGGGCGGTCTGAAAGAGTATCGGAATACCGCCGGCTTGAACGATAAGGTCCATCTGCTGCCGGTAGAGGGTGACGATGTCGCCGGTCTGATTTTCAATATAGGCCCCGGCCGCGAATGCAACGCCATTGCCCAGGGCTTCACCGGCCCATCGCAGCACGTCACGCTTTTCTGGCTCGTTCAGGTAGTTGACGTAGCCGGTGTCCATGTTGACCGCGTTCATGAGTCCAGCCTGGTGTATCGCGATCAAGTGTTGCTCGAAGGATTCGACGGCCACTCTTCCATCCGACTCATACGGCAGTAAGGCCGCGGCAATTCCCTGGACTTTGCGGCCCAGTCGCCGACCGTCGATTAGGGCTGCGATAGTCATGTCTGTTTTCTCCGGACCTGTATCTCCGACATTCATGATTGCGTCAGTGCTTCTTGGCGATGGTCAACTGCGTCATCAGCTCGGAATCTTTGTAGAAGCTGTCCAGCGGATAGCATCCAGAAGGCAAGCCCTTGCGTGGCGCAGTGGTGCAATCGCTGAAGGTCCTGCAGATTCGCTTGCGTTCAATGGTGCGGCCTTCGGTCGCGTCCCAGAGCAGTTCGGGATAGGTCAACACCATTCGACCCAGCCCGACCATGTCCACCCAGCTTTCACGCAGGGCAGCCTGGGCAACGTGCGGCAGGAAATCCTGCAAGTAGCTGTAACCGGTGCCCACGAATATCAGGTTGGGAAACTGCTGTTTCAGGCGGCGCGTCGCTTCCATCTGCCGCGCTACGCTGACAAGCGGGTCCTCCGGCGGCAGATACCCATCCGAGGGCGGATACAACGCGGGCCGTTGCAGGTGCGGGTTGTAATAGGGACTTCCCGCCGTGATATTTACCAGCCGAATTCCAAGCTGTTCCAGGAGGGACAGCAGGCGGACGGGTTCGTCGAGGTCCGACTCAGTCGGGTCAAGTGCGTTGACTCCGAAGCCCCAGCGGTATGGAATTTCGCTTTCGTGCAGCTCCGGAATTCCGGGCCCCAGCTTTCCGTTGGAGGATTTCGCCGGATCGGGATGGAACGGCACGCTGTCGATTGCGGAGAGCCGGACCGCGACCTTGAGTTGTGGAGCGACGGAGCGAATGCCCTGGACAACCTCGCGGAGGAAGCGGGTGCGGTTCTCGAAACATCCTCCGTAGCGGCCAGCGCGAGTGTGGGCGCTGAGAAATTCGTGGCCCAGGTAGCCGTGGCAGTGTTTTATATCGACGAACTCGAAGCCCAGCTTCCAGGCCAGGAGTGCGGCTTTGTGGAAGTTTCCGATGATGATCTCGATCTCAGCATCGGTCAGCAGGGGAAAGTCCGGGGGCAATCCCAGCCGCCGGTCCAGAAACGGATGGTGGTAAAGAATGCGCGGCTCGGGCTGGCCGTGCGCGTTAGGGCGGCTGTAGCGGCCGGAATCCGTGAGCTGCAAACCGATCAGCAGTTCGTCGTCTGAACCAGTAGTCAGACGATGCTCTTCGATTAGAGTCCGACGCAGGCGGGACAAGCCTTCCTCGGTGTGGGCGGCCGCCACAAGTTGATTAGGGTTGGCGCGGCCTTCGTGGGACACCGCGACTGCTTCTCCGCCCCAAATCAATTTCGCGCCGCTGCGGCCGAAGCGCTGCCAGCGCCGGCTCGTATTCTCGGAGGGATTGCCATCGGGCGAGCCGTCCCAACCCTCCATGGGATGCACCACGATCCGGTTGCCGATTTTGATATCGCCGGTGACGAGCGGTTGGCGCAGCGGGGATTCTGTTCCTCTCAGCAGCGTGTCATCACACGGAATGGTCAAACCGAGCGATTGCAGATGCAGTTGAAATCCCCCAACAGTCTTTACAGTCCCAAGGCGGAGGATGGGTTGCGTGCTCATACGCTTGTCTGTTGCTGTATCTTTCTCTGTCCCGGCAATCCCAACACCGCCGCGGCGCCGAGCAAGGCGATACCGACTAATACGAAACAGCTCTCGGAGTAGCTTCCGGTAGCGTCGCGCAGACGTCCGGTGAGCCACGGTGATACCGCTTCAGCAATGCCGCCCGCGGTCAGGATTACTCCCAGCAGCCTTCCCAATATCTGCATGCCGAAGATTTCCGCAGTCATGAGCGGGATGATCATGTAGTCGCCGCCGAGTCCGACCCCGAACACTGCGGCTGATGCATACAGAGACCCTTTGGTGTGTCCCAAAAACAGGAGTGGAATGCCGGCCGCGACCAGCAAGTAAGTCAACAGCATCACGTACTTCTTGGAAAAGCGATCGGCCAACCAACCCATGAGTAGGCGCCCTACGATACTAAACGAGAGCACCAGCGACAGAACTCGCGCCGCGTCACTTTGCGTGAAATGCCGGTCGAGGCTCAGGAAGAGTTTGAGATTTTGCTGAGTGCCGCTGACCGCGGCGATCGAGCACATGCTGCCGAAGGTGAGCAGGTAGAACGAAAGAGTTTTGAACGCACCCATTACTGCCCCGGTTCCAGGCAAGTTGCGATCCAGGCCTGATCGCGTCGGCCCTTCCTTCACAAAAAACGCCAACGGAAGCGAGACCGCAATGATCAGCAAGCCCAACCATCGCAATGCCGCCTGCCATCCGAACTGCTGCACCAGCGCGTGCGAGATCCAGGGTACGGTCGCGCCGCCGATTCCGATTCCCAGGTAAGCGAAGCCCATGGCCTTCCCGCGCGACTTGTCGAACCAGCGGGACAATAGCACCTGGTTGGGCAGCGGCCCTCCACACACATAACCCAGCGCGTTGAAGGAATAAAACAAATAGAACATGCCGAGCGTCGAGACCCAGCCCAGTCCCACCAGCGCTCCGCCGGCCATCAGGATGCCGGCCATCATGACGCGGCGCGGGCCAAAGCGGTCGATGAACCAACCGGCGATAAATCCGAAGACTGGCCCTACCACCAGCTTGCTCAGCGCGTTTCCAGAGGTCACCTGCGCGCGTGTCCATCCGAACTGTTGCACCATGAAGTCATAGTAGAAAGGCAGCCCCCACAATGCGAGGCCTACGATGCAGAACAGGATGACGAAGGCGGTGACGGCAACTTGCAGCGCGCCGGATTGAATGGCCCGCTGTTCATCGCTAACGGGAATACCGCCCTCTCGCGACTTGCATTCTGCATTCTCCAACAATGGTTTCGATTCCCTCACCTTGCTCCTCATCACTGCTGGCCTGTGCACGAGCGAGAGGCTCGCGCCTACATTAACTGAGACCTTTCCCAAAAACCTCTGGTATGATGCCGGGCGGATTTCACCATATCATTTGCGAGAGGCGCTCATGACTATCACGCGACGTGAAATGTGCGTTCTGCTTCCTGGACTTTTATCGGCCGCAGTCGTGCTCGATGCTTTCGCCGAGGCCGACACTCCCTCCCCTCGGCGAATTATCCGTATGACAAGCTGCCTGTGCACACTCTCGACAATGCTGAAATGCGCCGAGTTCTGAAGGGCAAGCTGGCTACAGGAGAGGCGCTGGAAGTGCACGAAACCACGCTGCCGCCCGGGGGTGCGCCGCACGCGCCACACCATCACGTGCATTCCGAAATGTGGGTAGTGCTTGGACACCTCGGCTGAAAACTCGGCAATGTCCACCTTCGAGCATCGCGAAAGTTGCACATGCTGCTGGCCAAGAATGTGGAAGATGGACGGCTGGTTGCGGGGTTTACCATTTCGGCGCCGGGCAACTGAACCAGATGGCCTCCCCACCAGCACGCTAAGATGCTGGAAGAGATGTATGGGTACTTCGACATGCCTGATCCGTCCTTTGGCATTCAACTTGTGTATAACCGTACTGACTATCCGGAAGTGGTCACGGTGGTAGGCGATGGGGATGCGGTGCTGATGCCAAGTGGATATCATCCGAATGTTTCTGTCCCTGGTCATCGCATCTGTTTTCTATGGGCGATGGCAGCGCACCGCGAGGGCGAGGACCGGCAGTTTGGCGTGGTCAACGTGCAGCGCGGATTCGACCAGGGGCCCTCCGGACTGGAAGCCGGCCGTAAGAAGTAACAACCTCCACTATGGGCCGTGCCGCCAGCTCCGCGAACCGGGCGTCTGCAGCGGATTCCGAAGCGGCAGCGCCCGCGACCTCTCCACGGGCCGGCTATTTCCGCTGGGTCATCTGTGCCCTCCTGCTTTTCGGAACTACCAAGAACTACATGGACCGTCAGGTCCTGGGAGTCCTGAAGACCACCCTGCAACACGATCTGGGTTGGAACGAAATCGATTACGGCAATCTGGTATTTGCCTTTCAGGCGGCTTACGCGGTGGGCATGGTGGTGGTGGGTCGTGTAATAGACCGGCTGGGAACACGGCTGGGTTATGCGCTATCCATGGTGTTCTGGAGCCTGGCCTCGATGGGACACGCCATCGGCAGCTCCTTCACCAGCTTTGTTATTGCCCGGTCGGCGTTGGGTTTCGGGGAATCAGGAGTTTTTCCAGCCAGCATCAAGACGGTTGCCGAATGGTTTCCCAGGAAAGAGCGGGCGCTGGCCACCGGAATCTTTAACGCTGGCACGAATGTCGGCGCCATCATCACTCCGCTGGTGGTGCCCTGGATCACGATTCAATGGGGCTGGCGCTGGGCCTTCATCATTACCGGCGCGCTGGGTTTCGTCTGGCTTGCCTTTTGGCTGCTGTTGTATCGCGAGCCAGCGAAACACCCGCGGGTCTCCAAAGCGGAATTGGACTTTATCCGGAGTGACCCCCAGGAGGCCCCCGGGGAAATAAAATGGGCGCGCCTGATTCCCCATCGGCAGACGTGGGCGTTTGTCGTGGGAAAATTCATGACCGACCCGATCTGGTGGTTTTATCTGTTCTGGATACCGGATTTCCTGCAGCGCAAACACGGATTGTCGTTGATGAAGATCGGTCTGCCCATTGTGGTCATCTATGTAATCGCAGACGTCGGCAGCGTTGCCGGGGGTTGGCTGTCATCGTGGCTGATCCATCGCGGCCGGAGTGTTAACTTCGCGCGCAAGACTGCGTTGCTGATTTGCGCGGTGTGCGTTGTCCCCATTGTGTTCGCTTACAACATGCCAAGTTTGTGGGGAGCGGTGCTGCTGATTGGGCTTGCGGCCGCCGCGCACCAGGGATTCTCCGCCAATCTTTTTACCCTGACCTCCGACACTTTTCCCGCCCAGGCGGTGGGCTCGGTGGTCGGAATGGGAGGAATGGCGGGCGCGATCGGAGGCATGTTGATCGCGAAGATCGTGGGCTACACCTTGCAATGGACGGGCAGTTACATGGTCCCGTTCCTGATGGCGGGCTGCGCTTATTTGCTGGCGTTGGCCGCCATTCAGTTGCTGGTGCCCAAGCTGGAACCTGCCAATGTTCAGAATATTCAGTAAGAGAAACGACATGATCCTGGAAGCTTTCCAGTTAAAGGGCAAGAATGCCCTGGTGACCGGCTCCAGCCGGGGACTGGGTGCCGCAATCGCCATCGCGCTGGCGGAAGCCGGAGCCAACGTCGGTTGTCATGGGCGGAGTGCCGATGGCAAAGCCACCAGTGAGACGGTTCGTCAGACGGGAAGGAAATCCTTCTACCTGGCGGGAGGTATGACGGTTGCGGACCTGTATCCGGCTTTGATCGGAAAGACGGTGGAGCCTTGTGGCTCTATCGACAGTCTGGTCAATAACGCGGGCAGGATACGA
This sequence comes from Terriglobia bacterium, assembly GCA_020073395.1. Classification (GTDB taxonomy): domain Bacteria; phylum Acidobacteriota; class Terriglobia; order Terriglobales; family Acidobacteriaceae; genus JAIQFF01. The sequence continues at coordinate 30,779 of JAIQFF010000025.1, read as the reverse complement.
AGAGCTCCAGCAGCTGAATATCCGCTAAATTACTGGATGAAATCATCAGCGTAAACTTGACTTCGGTTTTCCGGCTGTCACAGCTTGCGGCACCGGACATGCTGAAGCGGGGCGTGAAAAGCAAGATCCTCAACATCGCTTCCCTGCTCTCATTTCAGAGCGGGATCCTAGGTTCCGGCCTATGCCGCGGCCAAGGGCGGGGTGGCGCAACTTACCAAAGCTCTGGCCCATGAGTGGGCGTCGCCGGGCATTAACGTCAAGGCAATCGCGCCCGGCTACATGGCGACTGACAACACTACAGCACTGCGGCAAGATCCTGTACGTCGCTGGCAGATCATGGAGCGGATTCCCGCCGCTCGCTGGGGAGAGCCAAATGATGTTGCCGGGGCCGCGGTTTTTCTCTGCTCGCCTGCCAGCGACTATGTTCACGGGCACGTTATGGCGGTTGACGGCGGGTGGTTGGGCCGTTGAGGAACCACGTGGTCTGCTATTGATTCACGCCGCTGGCAAGAAAGCCTCCGTCCACAGCTAACACATGACCGGTGACAAAGCTCGCAGCTTCTGACGCCAGAAAGACGGCGGCTCCGCCAAGCTCATCCAGCTTTCCAAACCTCTTCATCGGCGTGCGCAGCAGAAACTCACGGCCCCGTTCGGTGCCGTCGAGCAGGGCGGAATTCAGGTCGGTGCGAAAGACGCCCGGAGCAATGGCGTTCACGCAAACCCCGGATTTGGCCCATTCGATGGCGAGAGACTTCGTCAAGGAAGCAACCGCCGCCTTGCTGGCGCTGTAGGCGGCAACCTCATAGAGCGCTACAAATGAGGACAGCGAAGCAATATTAATAATGCGGCCATAACCGCGCTCGATCATGTGCCGGCCAAAAACGCGACAGGCGCGTAGAGTCCCGTTCAGGTTAGTTTCGAGGATGGCATTCCACTCGGAGTCCGGGACTTCGAGAGTCGGCGTTCGCTTGGTGCGGCCGGCGCAATTGATCAGGACCTGCACGTTGCCGAATTCGGCGGTTACGGCTTGCAGAAGCTGGTCGAGGCTGGCGGTGTCGGTGACATCGCAAGTCTGAGCCAGCGACCGCCGGCCGAGCGCGCTGACCTCGGAAACGGCGGCGATCACTTGTTCGGCGCGACGACCTGTGGGAATGACGTCAGCACCAGCTTGAGCCAGCGCTTTGGTGAGAGCAAGTCCGATGCCGCTGGTTCCGCCGATCACAACCGCGGTCTTGTTCGTCAAGTCGAGAAGCGGATGGCCCATCAATCACTCCTTCTACATTTCGTGGAGTGAATTATAAGGTGAGTCTCGGATTCCGTAGCTGAGACTTTTGCGGCATCCACCTGCACTGGTGCGCGGCTGCGCCTTGTCGATCAGGCGGTCAACATCGTCCGCAACGACTCCGCAATCGAAACGGTCAGCTTTCGGGGATAATCGGTTTGCACCATGGCCAGGGCCAGACTGCGGGTTATGGGATGACCATCGACCCGGAAGGTCTGGAAAAAGCGGGTCCGTCGCCGGAGCGCGTGTTCGGGCAGTTTGGAGTAACCGAAACCCGATTCCACCAGGCGCTTGATGATCCCAGTATCCTCAGCTTCCATTACAACATGAGGGTTCACTCCGATGTCATTGAAGAAGCGATCGATAAGCACTCGCAGCACGGTTCCTACGGGATAGAGTAGGAACGGGACCCGGGCCAACTCGGACACGCGTACCGATCCGGTCTGAGGGCCCCGAACTTTGCTGGTCGAGGGACGCACAATCAAGATGCTGGCCGCGGGCGCGCAAGAGGCGGCCCCGGCGGGGTTCGAACAGTGGACTTCGGCATCACTAAAGAGATTCAAAAATAAAATGCATGCGGATGCCACCGTCGATCCGCACCACTTTGCGGTGGAGTTGCTGGCGGACTTTCCCAACGACAGCGCCATGGTGGTCCACCGGGAATCCGATGGCCCGCCGGAGTGGCACGAAACCCAGGTTGACGTCTTCTTCGTACAATCCGGCTCGGCAACCCTGGTGGTTGGCGGTACGCTGGTAAATGGAGAGACCGTAGGCCCGCATGAAAAACGCAATGGCACAATCCAGGGCGGCATCCGGCGGAGACTTTCCGCGGGAGATGTGGTTCGTATTCCTGCCGGGGCGCCACATCAGCTTTTGCTGGAGGGCTCGCCCGAATTCAATTATTTTGTGATTAAAATAAAAGGGGTATTGAAGCCGCCTGGCCGCTGTGACATCTTCTATGACACGAGTCGCGCTCACGGAGGAAACAGTTTTGAAAGCCATCGTCCACATTTTTCAAGCCTCGCTTGCCCTGTTCGCCGTTACCGCCGTCTTTCTGGTTTCCCGGGCGCCGGCCCAGAACTCGAATTTCCACAATGCTCCGGCGTCGGCCAAGGCGCTGAAGAACCCTTACGAGGGCCAGCCGGCACCCCGCGCTAAAGCGCTGTTCCATCTGCGCTGCGCCCGCTGCCACGGTGAGAATGGCGAAGGCTCGGGAAACATTCCTCCCCTGAAGGTGGAAAAGATCAAAGAAGTGACTCCGGGAGAAATTTTCTGGTTTATCACCAAGGGCGACATAAACAACGGCATGCCGGCATGGGGCACTTTGCCCAAGCAAGAACGCTGGCAGATCGTGAGCTACGTGCAAACGCTCGGTCAACCGCAGAGTGCGCAGTCCAGTAAGCCGGCGGCGCCCGCCATGGCAGCCGACACATCGAAGTTGCCGGCTCCGAAGCCGCCGTTCACCGACTTCCGACATGAAAAGCCGGGAACGACTCGCAAAATCACGCTCCAGGACCTGCCCGCCCCATTCGCGACACCGTCAGCGGGCAACAGCCCCAAAGTGGTGGCGCGTCCGGAAGGCGCGTGGCCGCAAGTTCCGGAAGGCTTCAAAGTGGAGCAATACGCGACCGGGCTCGATAATCCGCGGATCATTCGCACCGCGCCCAATGGCGATATTTTCGTGGCCGAGACCCAGGCCGGCAACGTCAGGGTATTTCGCGGCATGCCCAAGCCTTACCAGATGGCACGTTTCGCCGACGGCCTGAACGAACCTTTCGGCATCAATTTTTATCCTCCCGGTCCGAATCCTAAGTGGGTCTATGTGGGAAACACGGACTCGGTGGTGCGCTTTCCCTATCAGAATGGCGACACCGAGGCGCGCGGTCCGGCGCAGCACATTGCAGACCTGCCCGGGGGCGGGGGCCATTCGACGCGCGATATTCAGTTCTCGCCAGATGGCAAGAAGATGTTCGTCTCCGTCGGTTCTGGTTCGAACGTTGATGATCCCGACACCACGCCCCGGGAAAAGAACCGGGCCGATGTTCTGGAGTTCAATCCGGACGGCTCCGACATGCGAATTTTCGCTTACGGCATTCGCAACTGCGTGGAATTGGCGACCAACCCGATGACCGGAGAGTTGTGGTGCTCGGTGAACGAACGCGACGGGTTGGGGGACAACCTGGTGCCGGACTACATCACCCACGTGCAGGATGGCGGCTTTTACGGTTGGCCGTGGTGGTACCTGGGCAGCCACCAGGACCCCCGGCACGCGGGAAAGCATCCCGAACTTAAGGATAAAGCCATCGTTCCGGACGTGTTGCTGAACCCGCACAATGCGTCGCTGGGAATTACCTTCTATGACGGCAAGCAATTTCCAGCGGAATATCATGAAGATCTTTTCGCCTCCGAGCATGGCTCCTGGAACCGGGCGGTGCGCGTGGGCTATGAGTTGATTCGCGTGCCTCTGCATCAGACCGGGCACGCCAGTGGCGAGTATCAGGATTTCATGACGGGATTCGTCATCGACAACGAGCGGGTGTGGGGACGCCCGGTTTCGGTCACGGTCGCTCCCGATGGATCACTGCTGGTAACCGACGATGGCGGGGACTGCATCTGGAGGATCAGCTACACCGGAAAGTAGACCGCACGCATTCTTCGAATGCCCTCACGAGAGGGCATTCGATTTCGCGCTGATAGAAAAACACCATGGCAGGTTCCTCCCTCTCGCGTCGAAAATTCCTGAAGGCAGGGGGTTCGATCGCGGGCAGTTCCCTGCTCCCTCCAGTTGCGCTCTTTGGCCGGTCGGCGATGGCGCAAACGGAGGAAACTTCGCAAAACGCTCCGGACTATACCCTGACCATCGTGGTTAAGCCTATTGAACTTGCTCCGAATCGCATCCTTTCCACGACCACCTACAATGGCCAGTTTCCGGGCCCGCTGCTGCGCCTGAAAGAGGGCCAGCGTGTGACCATCGACATTTACAACCAAACCGACCGGCCTGAGCAGTTGCACTGGCACGGGCAATTCGTTTCTACCGATGTGGATGGGGCCGCGGAAGAAGGCACTCCCTTCATCGCTCCCCACGGCAGCCGCCGCATTTCGTTTGTTCCCAAGCCTTCGGGATTTCGCTTCTATCACACGCACGTCCGCGCCAAAGCGGACCTGAGCGCGGGACAGTACAGCGGGCTGGTCGGTCCGGTGTACATTGAAGCGAAAAACCATCCGGGCGATTACCATCGCGAAGTCTTCCTGACTTTGAAGGAGTTCGAACCCACATACAGTCGCGGTGGTGATATGGCGATGGACTTCCTGTCCCCGGCGACTGTAGTAAAAAGCCTGAAAGATACCGGAGAGCGCGCGATGAAAGCTTCTCTCGCGAAGGGCGCTCCTCATGGCTTCGAAGTTGGGTACGGTTCTTTCACCATCAACGGACGAATGCTGGGGCATGGCGAGCCGATACGGGTAAGGCGAGGCGAGCGGGTGCTGTTCCATGTCCTGAATGGAAGTGCGACTGAAATCCGCAGTCTGGCGCTGCCCGGACACAGCTTCACCGTCGTTGCCCTGGATGGAAATGCAATTCCCAAGCCGACGCAGGTCCCAGGGCTTTGGCTGGGAACGGGAGAAAGGGTCTCTGCAGTTGTGGAGATGAACCGTCCCGGGATTTGGATCATGGGCGATCTGTCGGACGATGACCGCCATCATGGCATGGGCATCGTGGTCGAATATGCGGGAGAGAAAGGCAAACCCCAGTGGGTCACTCCAAAACCGTTTCGCTGGAACTATGCCCACTTTGGCGGCACCGAGGCGGTCCCGGAACCCGACCAGATCTTTGACATGACCTTTGCCAAGCAAAATGCCGCACAGGATGGATTCAACTTGTGGACGATCAATGATGTTGCGTTCTCGGAAGAGCGCATGCAACCCATGTTTCGGATGGAGAGAGGCAAGCGCTACCGCCTTCGCATGCACAACGCGAGTGATGATATCCATCCCATCCATCTTCATCGCCACAGTTTCGAACTCACTCAGGTGGCCGGCCAGGAGACTTCCGGGGTGATGAAAGATGTTGTGATGGTTGGCGGCTATCAGAAAGTCGAGGTTGATTTCACGGCCGACGACCCTGGTCTCACTCTGTTTCATTGCCATCAACAACTGCACATGGATTTCGGCTTTATGGCGCTGTTCGACTACATCTAGTTCCAGCAGGTTCGCGAACCCTTTGATCCACAAATTTGACGCTCTGATTCTCGGCGGCGGCGCGGCCGGATTGATGTGCGCCATCGAGGCGGGCAGGCGGGGACGGCGGGTGGCCATCCTCGAACATGCGGAGCGGCTGGGGAAGAAAATTCTCGTCTCCGGTGGCGGGCGCTGCAATTTCACCAATATTTACTGCTCGGCGGAAAACTTTATCTCCGCCAACCCGCACTTCGCCAAATCAGCATTGGCCCGCTATGCGCCTGAAGATTTCATCGCCCTGGTCAAGAAGCATCACATTCCTTATCACGAAAAAACTCTGGGCCAGCTATTTTGCGATCGCTCCGCTCAGGACATTCTGGACATGCTCGAAAAGGAATGCCGCGGGTGCGGAGTTCAGCTGTTCACGAAGACTGCAATCCAGAAACTGATGCGCACCGATGAATTCGTGGCGACGGCCGGGCAGAGAGAATTTCGGGCCCCCGCTCTGGTCGTGGCCACGGGTGGACTGTCAATTCCTAAGATGGGCGCCACTGGATTTGGCTACGACCTGGCGCGGCAGTTCGGGGTGAGGATTCGTGAAACCCGGCCTGGCCTGGTGCCGCTTCTGTTCAGCGCGGAGGATGTCCGACACTACGCAGATCTGGCGGGCGTGTCCGCGGAAGTCATCGCGGCGTGCGACGGCCAGAGTTTCCGGGAAAAAATGCTGTTGACTCATCGCGGGCTCAGCGGCCCGGCCATCCTCCAGATCTCGACCTACTGGAGGAAACCGGGATCCATCTCGATCGACCTGGCGCCGGAGCAGGTAGTCACCGTGGAGCTTCTCGAATCTGCTGTGCCGCGAAATATCGCCTCGCTGCGAGCGGCGTTGCGCAGATTTCTTCCCAACCGCTTTGCCGACCGGTGGCTGGAAATCCATGCTCCCAAAAGCTGGACGAACTCTTCGCTCCAGCAACTGGAGAGCTCGATACACAGTTGGGCCGTGCTTCCGGCGGGAACCGAGGGATACGGAAAGGCCGAAGTAACGGCGGGCGGCGTGGACACCGATGAGCTGTCGCCGAAAACAATGGAGAGTCGAAAAATCCCGGGCCTGTTCTTCATCGGAGAAGTAGTGGACGTGACCGGACACCTGGGCGGGTTCAATTTCCAATGGGCATGGGCGTCGGGCGCCAGCGCGGGGCGGGCGTTGTAGGCCGGACTGTCGCTGAACCCGTTCTTGACGAAAAGAAGAGCTGGGTTGATGATCTTCTGTCGAACATCGGAGATTGAAGCTAACATAGGAGCTTGAAGATGACTCGCACTCTCTCCGCGTTCTGCGGGCGGAGCAAACGGAGGCCTTCCCTGCTGCGAGCGGCATACCTGGGCGTTCTGTGTCTTGGCCTGGGAACCGCGTCCTGGGCTTCGCCCCCTCCAACAAAAGAGAAAGACCTGCACATCTACTTTGTGGATGTTGAAGGCGGACAGGCGACATTGTTCGTCACGCCCGCGGGGCAATCGCTTTTGATCGACACGGGCTGGCCGGGCAATGATGGCCGCGATGCGGACCGTATTGTAGCTGCCGCCGGCAAGGCAGGCCTCAACAAGATGGACTTCGTTCTTATCACCCACTTTCACCAGGACCACGTCGGCGGAGTTTCACAGTTGGCCGCGCGGATTCCGATCGGGACATTTATCGACCACGGAGAAAACCGCGAGACCGGCGACGCCGCAACCGTAAGGGACTGGCAGGCCTACCAGGCAGTGCTGGCGACAGGAAAGTACAAACACATCACGGCCAAGCCCGGCGATGTCCTGCCCATCAAAGGAATGCGAGCCACGATCGTGAGCTCGGATGGAGCGATGATCGAGAAGCCGCTGGCCGGGGCCGGGCAGGAAAATCCGACCTGCAAGCGTGCTGAGCAATACCCCGCAGACACGACCGAGAACCTGCGTTCCCTGGGAACGTTTGTCCAATTCGGCAAGCTGAGAATCCTGGACCTGGGTGACCTTACGCATGACAAGGAAATGCAGCTGATGTGCCCGCTCAACAAAATCGGCAAGATCGACATATACGTCGTCTCTCATCATGGCTGGGCACAGAGCGGCAGCCCTGCATTGGTTTATGGCATCACTCCCCGCGTGGCGATCATGGATAACGGCGCCAAGAAAGGCGGGAGCCCTTCGGTCTGGGACATCATTGAAAAATCGCCCGGCCTGGAAGACCTTTGGCAGCTGCATTTTTCCGAAGAGGGTGGAGCGGCGCACAACGTCGCCGCAGAGTTCATCGCCAATCCCGACGGTCCCGATGCAGCCAACGATCTGGAGTTGACGGCCCATCCCGACGGAGGCTTTGAAATCTTCAATTCCCGGACGCAGAATAGCAAAGCCTATCCGGTGCGATAAGCGAAAGCGTGAATCCGTCAAGCCGTGCCCGTGGCAGTCATCTGTAGGCAGTACAGCATTCCACAAATAAACAGAATCGAGGACGACGGCATTGCTGCGCTGGCGAATCGCCATCCTGGTTAGCGTCGCTATCGCAATCAGCTATCTGGACCGCCAGACGCTTCCGGTGGCCGTCAGCGCGATCGCAAGAGATATTCCGCTTACCAACCAGCGGTTTTCCGCGCTGCAGTCGGCGTTCCTGCTTTCCTACGCCTTGATGTACATGGGCGGGGGAAAGCTGGTGGACGCGTTGGGCACCCGCATTGGATTCGCCGTCATCATGGCTTTCTGGTCGCTGGCCAACGCGAGCCATGCTCTGGCCACAAAGTTCGCCATGCTGATGGCCAGCCGATTTCTGCTTGGCCTGGGAGAAGGCGGCGGCTTTCCCGCGGCCACCCGCGCCGTTGCCGAATGGTTCCCGGTGAAGGACCGGGCCACTGCGATGGGCATCATCAACGCGGGCACGTCGGTGGGAGCGGTCAGCGCGCCCCCGTTGATCGCGGTGGTCCTGAGTTATGCGGGCTGGCGCTGGATTTTTGTCGTGACCGGCGGTCTCGGCCTGTTGTGGACGTGGTGGTGGATCTCATCTTATTTTCCGCCGGAGAATCTTCCCGAACCTGCGCGCGAGCGATTGGCTTCCGCGGATTCCACGCCCAACCTGCGCTGGATTGATTTGCTGCGAATTCGCGAGTCCTGGGGACTGGTGAGCGCCAAGTTTCTCAGCGACGCAGCCTGGTACTTTTATCTTTTCTGGCTCCCGAAATATCTTTACGATGCGCGCGGATTTGATGTCAAGGCAGTGGGGACGTTTGCCTGGATCCCATATGCCGCAGCGGGGGTTGGCTGTCTTCTCGGCGGATGGTTTTCGAGTTACCTGGTGAGGCGCCAATTCTCGCTGGGCGTGGCTCGAAAGCTGGCGCTGGGGTTGAGCGCGGCGGTGATGCCGTCCATCCTGCTGGTGCCGCGGCTTCCGGTGGCATGGGCGCTGGCCATATTCAGCGTGGCGTATTTCGGACAGCAATCGTGGTCAACCCTGGTCATGGTCCTTCCTACCGATCTCTTCCCTGCCAAGGTGGTCGGTTCGGTTGCGGGTTTGGTGGGCTTCGGGGGCGCCATGGGAGGAATCGCGTTCGGGCAGTTGGTCGGATATCTGCTGGACCACGGCTTCGGCTACGGTGTCGTTTTTTCATTGGCGGGGACGTTTCATGTCGCCGCTTTCGTTATCATTCTGGCTACCGTTCCTGTGGTCCAGTCCCTGGACCTGGAACGAAAACTGAGTTCTGTGGGAGCTTGATGCGAATTAAAGAGATTCGTACACGCGTAATGCGCTGGCGCGGAAAGACGGTGCCTTTGCCGCCTCATTTCTGCACTAATCCCATGGACTTGCTGAACCTGCCGGAAGCTTCGATGCAGACGTTCACTTTTCATGGCTGGCTGGTGGTAGAAATCTTTACCGACGACGGGTTGGTGGGGATCGGCAATGCCGCGCTCGCTCCCCAGGTCACGAAACAGTTGATCGACCTCTATCTCAAGCCGCTGCTGATCGGGAAGGACCCGTGGGACATTGAGTTTCTGTGGCAACACATGTATCGCAAGACCATGGCGTTCGGCCGTCGCGGTATTGGCATGGTTGCGATCAGCGCCGTGGATATTGCGCTGTGGGACATCCTGGGCAAGTCGGCGAAACAGCCTGTCTATCGGCTGCTTGGGGGCAGGACCAAGCCGCGCATTCCGGTTTATGCCAGCCGGCTTTATAGCGTCGAGTTGAACGAAGTTGCCGACGAAGCGAAGCGCTACAAGGCAGAGGGCTACAAGGCCATGAAACTTCGATTTGGCTGGGGACCAAACGACGGTGCGGCCGGCATGCAACGCAATCTCAACCTGGTTCGCACCGTGCGCGAGACGGTCGGCGATGGCATCGACATGATGGCCGACGCTTACATGGGATGGACGCTCGACTACGCCAAGCGGATGCTGCCACTTCTCGAACTCTTTAACCTGCGATGGTTGGAAGAACCCGTCATCCCCGATGATCTGCACGGCTACGCCGAACTGAAGTCGTACGGGCGAATTCCGATCGCCGGCGGTGAGCACGAGTTCACGGCCTACGGCTTTCGCGACCTGCTCGAGGCCCGCGCTCTGGACTACATCCAGTTCGACACCAATCGCGTCGGCGGCCTCACCCAGGCGCGCAAGATCGCCGCGCTGGCTGAGGCATATTCCGTCCCCGTCATTCCTCATGCCGGCCAGATGCACAACTATCACGTCGTGATGGCAAGCCTGAATTCGCCCATGGCCGAGTACTTCCCGGTCGTCGATGTGGAGGTTGGTAACGAACTGTTCTGGTACATCTTCAATGGCGAGCCCAAAGCTAAAGATGGCTTCATTGATCTGGACGAGAGCGTTCCGGGCCTGGGCCTGACCATCAACGAGGCGGCGCTGGAAAAGTTCGAGATCATCGAATGAACTCCATGACACGACTGGTTCAACTTAAGAGCGGAGACGTAAGGCAGGTGGCACTCGTCGAGGAGCCGCACATGCGCCTCCTGGACGGTTGCGGCTCGATCTACGAACTGGCCAACTCCGCCATCAGCGCTGGCGGGAAGCTCAGCGATCTGGCGCGGCAGCGGGCTACAGGTGATCGCCTCGACTATGACCCTATCTACCGCGGACAATCTGAATGGCGCCTTCTGCCCGCGATTGACCATCCGGAAGAGCCGGCGCGCTGCGTAGTTTCAGGAACCGGGCTGACGCATCTGGGCAGCGCTCGTAGTCGCCAGAGCATGCACGCCTCGACCGAAGCGGAGCTGACCGACAGCATCAAGATGTTTCGCTGGGGCATCGAAGGCGGGCGTCCAGCACCAGGATCCATTGGGGCTGCTCCGGAGTGGTTTTACAAAGGCACGGGCATTTCGCTGCGCGGGCACGGCGAAGCGCTCCAGGTTCCGGCTTACGCCGGCGATGGCGGCGAGGAGGCGGAGATTGCGGGCATCTACGTGATTGCTGCTGATGGCCGGCCGTGCCGCGTAGGAATGGCCATAGGCAACGAATTCTCGGACCACGTATTCGAGAAAACCAACTTTCTCAACCTGGCGGCATCCAAGCTCCGAACCTGCGCGCTCGGACCTGAACTCGTCGTGGACCCGGACTTCGAGTCGGTGCCGGTGGAGGTAAAGATTGAGCGCGCCGGAAACCTGCTCTGGTCGAAGACCTTCCGCACCGGCGAGAATGAGATGTGTCATAGCCTGGCGAACATTGAGCACCATCATTTCAAGTATGAAGCCCATCGCCGCCCGGGAGATGTTCACATTCATTTCTTCGGGACCGACTGCCTGAGCTTCAGTGATGGAATCAACATGCAGGATGGAGATGTGATGCAGGTCTCGATCGAAGGCTTTGGCCGGTCCTTGCGCAATCCGGTGCGGGTGGCTGGAACTAGGCCGGAACTAATCAGCGTGAAAGCTCTAGGGTGAATCATGTCAAAACCGCGTGTGGCAATTATCGGACTGGGAATTATGGGAAGCGGGATGGCCGGACGCTTGCTCTCCGCGAATTTTCCTCTCAGCGTTTACAACAGAAATCGCGACAAGTCTGCGCCCTTCTCCAGTGCGGGCGCCACCGCCGCTGTTTCGCCTCGTGAGGCCGCGGTCAAGGCCGACATCGTCATAAGCATGGTCGCTGATGACGTTGCCTCCCGTAGTGTGTGGCTCGGCGAGAATGGAGCGCTGGCCGGGGTGTCTCGCGGGGCCGTGCTCATTGAATGCAGCACGCTCACCGTGGGCTGGATCAAGGAACTCGCGGCGGCAGCGGCGCAACGCGGATGTGAGTTACTGGATGCACCCGTTACCGGGACCAAACCCCATGCGGCCTCCGGCGAGTTGTCTTTCCTGATTGGAGGATCGGAGGCGGCGCTTGCCACGGCCCAGCCTGTCCTCTCTGTGTTGGGACGCGAATTCATTCATCTTGGTCCGACCGGAAGCGGTGCCCTCATGAAGCTTGTCAACAACTTCATGTGCGGGGTTCAAGCCGCATCGCTCGCTGAAGCGGAATATATGATAGGCGCCGGCGGCCTGGACCTGGAGAAGGCTCTCGCGATCCTTACCCGCGGAGCGCCAGGAAGTGGCCTGGTGCAGAGAGCTGCAGCTCGCGCCTTCGCCAATGACTTTACTCCGAACTTTCCGCTGCACCTGATGGCCAAGGATCTCGGGTACGCCATCGGTGAGGCCTCCCACCTCGGACGCAGCCTTCAGACTGCGACTTCAGCCCTCGCCATCTTTAAAGACGCGATCGCCAAGGGTTACGGGGACCAGGACTTCTCCGCAGTGATCAAGTCACAGCAGCGAGGCTAAAGGCGGCCGATCTTACTCCCAGGTAACGCGCACGAGCGAAAGCCCTTGCCTGGGCAGATTAAATTGCAGATGGGCTCCGCCCTGCGTGATCGGTACCCATGCGGGCGAAGTGAGAAGCTGCAACTGGCCGGCACGCTGCAATTGTTCGTACTGCGCTGCAGTGGGCGATTGCGGAGAGCCCATGTCTTTCCATACCGAGAATGCATTGCTGTGATTGGCATCGACGCGAAAGTGTTCGAGCAAGCCGCGGCTGGTCTTGGCGGGCAATCCACTGATCGCCAGGTCAACCAGAGTTGCAGGAGCGGCAATATCATCGTCGTGGTAATTCCAGATCAGAACCTCAACTTCGTGGTCCTTTCTGGCGGCAATCACGTTGATGTCCGGCTGTCCGCGCACGCCGTCGCGGATGACGTCCTCGGAATGCACGGCGCCTGAACTGGTAGCTGCGACGCGTTCGTTGCCCAACAAGCCGAACATGCGGAAAGCATTCAGAACCGGCTTGTCCACGCCGTTGGTTGCGAGCGTGCGGAAGCCTTCGAAGTACGGCTGGTCTTCAAATTCGAATGCCCAGGTCACCGCACCAAGAAACTTGATGCCCTCCCGGCTGGCGAGAAAAATAATGTGGTTCAGCATCTCAGCCGTGTAGGCGGCGTACAAGGGTCCGTTGCGATAGGAATTCTGAGGATTCGTTCGCGCCGAACAGGCGGCGCATCCTTCCGGGTCCGACTCTCCCAGAATGATGGGGGTCCGGCGCCACTCCGGAAACGACGCCACAATCTTGAAGCCTTGCTCGATGGCGGCCAGCTGACGCGCGATGCCCATTTGCACGTAATCACCCCGCCACTTGGGTGATCCCTTGGGATGGAAGCTGATGAAGTCGAGCCGCGAGCCGATTTTCCCGTTCACATAGTTGGTCTGGTGGGCGCAGTGGTCGAGGAATGACCGCAGAAATTCCGCCGCCTTGGGATTGGCCGGCCCCGTACTGTCCGGACCGCCGACGCGAGCTTCCGGAAAGGCCCGCAAGACTGCATCCACGCTGACGTCATACAGTTTGAAATATTCCTGCGGTGTTCCCTGCCAGTAGTCGATGTCGGGCTCATTCCACACCTCCCACAGCCAGGTTTTTACCTCGGAGTCGCCATAGCGCTCGCGCAGATGACGGACAAACTGAAAGACAACCTCCGACCACTTCTGATAATCCTTGGGCGGATAGGCCCACCCGGTATAGATCGAGCCTTGGGGGAAATTATGACGATAGGGCTCCGGATGAGTTGAGAGCGCTTTCGGCATAAAACCGATTTCGACTAGCGGCCTTATGCCCGCTGCCTGAAAGCTGTCGAAAATCTGGTCGAGGATTGTCCAGCTATAGACCGGATTACCCGCCGCGTCCTCCGTGTAAACGTTGGTCGATCCCCACTTCAGCGATGCGGCGCCGTCGCCCGTGGTCAACAGATTGTGGACCCGGACATAAGCCGGCTCTGGATCGAGGGCTGACAACTCGCCGAGCAGCTTCCTGCCATTCACCGCGTAGGTGTAGTTGGGCTCGTCGTAGCCGAAGTAGGTCCAGATGGGCGAAAACGGGCTCTGGGGTTGATCGAAATGCACCTGGATATCTGCGCTGTTCGGAGTTGGCTGCGACCAGGCCGATTGTGATATCGGCAGAGCCAACAAAAGCAGAAGCAGGAAGAAGGGGAGAGATCTGGAGTATGACGGGAAATCATCGGGACTGAATCTCACTGCACGCTCCATGTATCGTGATATTTGGACTTCAACTTCAGACTCATGACCGGGAGCCTTGCCAGTAGCGCCGCCGTCCCGGCGGCTGTCGCGGGGGCGTCCCACCCGCGCGGCGGAATGCCCACAGCCGAGGGCGAGACGCGCTCGGGACAGCCGGCTAGGCGCCGGCGCTACCATCCAACGGCAGCCGTATCATAGTTGATCTCACAGCCCAGCGGAATTCCAGCCGGACTTTCGCCCAATGAATTAGACTTGCACCCACTTCTTCTGCAAGAATGTGGCGGAAGTTCGAGGGTGGAGGCCAAACCGATGCAGATCAAAGTCAATGGCGTGGAACGATCCTACGACGGCGATCCCAAGCTGCCGCTACTGTGGTATCTGCGCGATGTTTTGGGCTTGACCGGAACCAAATATGGCTGCGGCATGGCGCTGTGCGGAGCTTGTACCGTCCACCAGGACGGAAAGGCGATCCTTTCGTGCGTGACCGATGTGAGCCAGGCGTCAGGGAAGGAGATCACTACGATCGAGGCCATTTCCAAAAATGGTTTGCACCCGGTGCAGCAGAAATGGATCGAGTTCAACGTGCCGCAATGCGGCTACTGCCAGCCCGGACAGATCATGAAAGCCATCTCCCTGTTGAAGGAAAACCCCAAGCCCAGCGACGAGGACATTGAAGCTGGCATGGCTGGAAACATCTGCCGCTGCGGCACCTACCAGCGAATTCGTGCGGCCATCAAGGCGGCTGCGGGAGAAAACGCATGAGCGACAACATTCTGAACGTAAGCCGGCGCGGTTTTCTGCAAGGAATAGTTTCTACCGGAGCCCTGGTCTTGAGTGTTCGCCTGATTCCGGATCTCCTGTGGGCAGCCGAGACCTCAGCGGGTTCACACGCTGACCACGCCGTGCTGCACCCCAGCGTCTATGTGGGCATCGACACGGATGGAACCGTCTATCTGGTAGCGCACCGCTCGGAAATGGGTACCACCAGCCGCACTTCCGTCCCGCTCATCTTGGCGGATGAACTGGATGCGGACTGGAAGCGGGTGAAGCTGGAGCAGGCGATCGGTGACCCACGATACGGAGATCAGGACACCGACGGATCGCATTCGGTGCGCGACGGATTTGTGGTGATGCGCGAAGCCGGAGCCACCGCGCGCCTGATGCTGACTCGGGCCGCAGCCCAGAAGTGGGGAGTGCCGGTCTCGGAGTGCGAATCCGATTTACACGTGATCGTGCACCGGGCTAGCAAGCGTAAGGCGGGCTATGGAGAATTGGCCTCGGCCGCCGCGAAACTGCCGGTTCCTAAAAAAGAAGAACTGCAATTCAAGCCGAAGAGTGCCTGGCGATATATGGGCAAAGGGGCGCCCAGCTACGACCTGGCTGAGATTTGCGCCGGCAAGGCCGGGTATGGCATGGACGCTCGCCTCGAAGGCATGGTCTATGCCTCGGTTGAACACCCTCCGGTGCTGGGCGGCAAGGTCAAGTCTTATGACGAGAAGGCGCCACTGCAAGTCAAGGGAGTCAAGCAGACTATTCCGATCAAACCTTTTACTCCCCCCCATCGTTTTCAACCCCTGGGCGGCGTGGCGGTCATCGCCGACAACACCTGGGCCGCATTCCAGGGACGTAAGAAGCTGAATGTGGCTTGGGACAACGGCGCAAATGCCGGCTACAACTCGGATCAATATAAGAAGGAGTTACAGGAAACAGCCCGAAAACCGGGGAAGGTGGCGCGCAATATCGGCGATGTGGATGCGGTGTTTGCCCAGGGTGGAAAGATCATGGAAGCCGAGTACTACATACCGCACCTGGCCCACGCCACCATGGAACCACCCGTGGCCTTGGCCGATTTCCGCGACGGCAAAGTTACGATCTGGGCTCCCACGCAGAGCCCGCAGGCAGTGCAATCAACCGTCGCCGAAGAACTTGGCATCCCCAAGGAAAACGTGATTTGCCACGTGCCCTTGCTGGGAGGGGGCTTCGGGCGCAAGTCGAAGCCGGACTACGCGGCTGAGGCTGCGATCCTGTCGAAAGCCGTGGGCAAGCCGGTCAAGGTAGTGTGGAGCCGCGAGGATGACATCAAGTTTGGCTACTATCACGCGGTGGCTGCCATGTACATCAAGGCTGCGCTGGACGAAAAGGGAAAGCCCACAGCCTGGCTGCAAAGGTCGGTGTATCCACCGATCGGTTCCACGTTCGCCTTGAATACCACATATGGCGACGCGGGCGAATTGGGACTGGGGTGGACAGACTTGCCCTTCGACATTCCCAATCATCGTGCCGAGAATGGGCCGGCGGAAAACCATGTCCGTATCGGATGGTTCCGGTCAGTGGCGAATATTTATCACGCCTTCGCAGCGCAGTCCTTCGCCAACGAGCTCGCGCATGCTTCAGGACGGGACTCGGTCGAATACCTGCTCGAGCTGATCGGACCCGCGCGGATTGTGGACGTCAAGGCTTCAGCGCCAGAGTACGACAATTACGGCGCATCGACCAAGGACTATCCCCTGGATACAGCCCGGATGCGGCGAGTGGTTGAACTGGCTGCGGAAAAATCCGGGTGGGGCAAGAGAACACCAGGCAAGGGCTCCGGGATGGGCATCGCCGTGCACCGCAGCTTTCTGACCTACGTGGCGACGGTTGTCGAAGTGGAAGTGGACGATAAGGGTGAAGTGAAGATTCCATCCGTGCACACCGCCGTGGACGCCGGCATCGTGGTGAATCCCGAGGCCACCCGGGCCCAGTTCGAAGGTGCAGCGGTGTTCGGCACCAGCATCGTGCGGAGTGGGTCGATTACGGCAAAGAATGGCGTAATCGAGCAGTCAAATTTCAATGACTACCCCGTGGCCCGCATCAATGAAGGCCCGTACAAAACCACGGTCCACATCGTGGACAGTGACGCGCCACCGGCGGGAGTTGGTGAACCCGGAGTTCCGCCGTTCGCCCCCGCGGTCTGCAACGCGATATTCGCCGCCACCGGAAAACGCATTCGCGAATTGCCGTTGTCCAGCACCGCCAACGCATAGATTGATCCCGAGGGTGCCCCGTCCAAGCTCCGCTTGGGTGGGCTTTTTTCTGTGAACCGAGACAATCAAGGTGGCGTGATGGAACGTCCTGCGTCACTCAGACTTTGTGAACCTCCCCGCCCAAGCGGAGCTTGGACGGGGCACCCTCGGGATCGCTTCCTTCAAGTGGGTAGTGTGCGGACTCGGCGGGCTTCGTAGGCCTTCAAGTGGGTGTAGGCAAGGCTGAGAAGCGATAGCTTGCCTTGCGACAGGCCCTCTTTCTCACGCCCGAGCAGATCTCCGATGATTTGGTCGGCTTCGATCGGGGCATTGCGCTCCACGTCGCGAAGCATCGAGGCAGTCAGGGTTACGCCCTTTGCGGTCAGCATGTCACGCGCACGCTTCAACTGCGTCTCCCGCATGGGATAGCCCGCGGCGGCAGCAATCGAGCGGCACTCCTCCAGCAGTCCAACGATGAAGTCGGTGCCGCCGGGAGAAGCGCAGATGTCTCCGATGGCGGCGCGCATCAGGCAGGTGCTGCCGGCCAGAGTTGCGAGGAAGACCCACTTCTCCCACATTTCCTGCAGGATCTCCGGGCTGGCATGCGCCTTGAATCGTACTCCCTCCATCAGAGTCGCAATCGCGTTTATCCGCTCCGAGAGCGCGCCATTCTGTTCCCCGAAAGAGAGCTCATGGGTGTCATTGAGATGGATGATCTCGCCACTGGTCAGCGCGGCCGCGATCAGGCACTGGCCTCCCATCACGCGCTCGCGACCGAATCGATCATTCAGAATTTCCAGGTGGCGCATGCCGTTGAGCAAGGGTAGGATGACGGTGTCTGGTCCGACCGCCGGCGCGAACGAGGTAATCGCGCTCTCGAGATCGTAGGCCTTGCAACTGAGCAGCACCAGATCAAAGGGGTCACGGAGACTTTCGGCAAGAACGGTAGCGGGATTGGCCAGAGTGGCATCGCCGAAACGGCTGCGAATTCTTAGACCGTGGGTGGCCAGCTCGGCGGCGCGCCTGGCGCGCACGAGGAATGTAACGTCTCGATTGATCTCGAGCAACCGGCCGCCAAAGTAACCGCCAACCGCGCCCGCTCCAACCACCAGGGTGCGTACTCTATCAGGTCCTCGGCCGTTGTTCAGCATGACTCCACTCATCCAGATATCCCGGCGATACCTCGCGATTCGTTCCACTCTGTTGTCAGTCCCAACTTGCTGATCCACTTTTCCAGGTAAGCGCGATCCAGCGAATCCCGTCGCATTTTCAGGATTCCGGCCGCATCCTCAAGCTGGCGTCGCGATTGCGCCTGTTTTGCCCATTCGAGCTTCGCAATCACAACATCCTCGGCCGTCGCTACAAACAGAACCGTCTCCAGAACGCTGACCTGTTGACGGCGTCCGAATTCTTCCTGGCTGAACGCACGGGACTTGCGGATGATCAGGTCAATCTTCCAACCGGATTCCAGGTCAATAATGTTGAACATGGATTCCTGTTTTTGGGCTTCTAGCGCCGCATCTAAGTCTGCGTAATATTCACCGTGGGGTAGGCTGCCGACAAATGCCCGTAACTGCGCTGGAGTGCTGGCGATGACAAAGTCAATGTCCTGAGTAGAGCGGGGAGAGCCGTAGTAGGCGCTGGCAAACGAGCCGGTTAGCATATAGGTGACTCCGGCGTGATCGAGTGCCGCCGTGATCTTCTTTAGAACTCGTGGGAAGCTCATTGCCAGTCGGGCAGAGGTGCAGGAAGAAATGCCAACCTCAGAAGTTCTCGATCAATCTGCGTTTCAGGCCAGTCCGGATGCTCTCGTCGAATGCGTTCCCGGTTCAGTTCCCGGGCAAACAGGCTCATCTCAACCGCGAGTCGCAGTCGTTGCTCTCCGGACATGGAGCGTTGGATCTCGATCTGAATCGCCTGCGCGGTACGACTCGTGTCGGTAAGAGGCACGGGAAAATGGTATCACGCAGGCAGATCTTACCCGCCGGCAATCGCCCCGATGACAATCAACGGCTCCTTGCCAGACGCGACGGCGTCGGGAAGTGGGGAGTCGGGCGATTCGTGGGACAGGTCTTCTTCACAGGCAAAGAAGCGGAGGAAGGGGCGGCGCTGTTGCGTGTCGTGGTCGCGGATGGCCCCGCGCAGCATGGGATAGCGGGCCTCGAGCGCGTCCAGCACCGAGCGCTGGGTGATGGGGGCTTCGACCTCGAGCGTCACCTCGCTGCCGACGTGCGCCAGGTTTCGGAGATGGAAGGGGAAGATGATGCGGATCATAGTACTTCCTGCGACGCTGTGACCTCCCCCGCGCACTGCGACAACCATGTCCTTTTCGCGCGCGAACCTCACGGACGCGACGACATCTGCGGCACCCACGCAGCGTGCGATCACGGTGGGACGCCGGTCAATCATTGCGTTGGGAATAACACGGACACTGTCATATCCGGTGTCGCCGGGACAAAGCACCGGTCCACGCATCGCAGTCTTGAGTTTTTCCACGGCTGAAGTGTCAAACAAGGAGCACCTCTCTAAGGGATACTTTTCGGTTGGGGGCCTACTTCTCCACTTACGAGCGAAGGGCACGATGATAACAAAAGGAAAGCCTCGCAGCTATCCTCCGGCAATCGCCCCAATCACAATAAACGGCTCCTTCCCGGAGACGACGGCGTCGGGAAGCGGGGCGTCGGGTAGGTTGTGGGAGAGGTCTTCTTCGCAGGCGAAGAATCGGAGGAACGGTCGGCGCTGTTGCGTATCGTGGTCGCGGATGGCCCCGCGCAGCATGGGATAGCGGACCTCGAGCGCGTCCAGCACCGAGCGCTGGGTGATGGGGGCTTCGACCTCGAGCGTCACCTCGCTGCAGACGTGCGCCAGGTTTCGGAGATGGAATGGGAGAATGACGCGGATCATTATCGAAATGGATTCCGAATCGTTAGTTGCCGATTGATTATCTGTCCATCCTGCAAATCTTCGGAGTGAAGCGTTTTACAGCCAGCCTCCAGAGCGGCTGAGGCTATCAGTGCATCGTAGATACTGTATCCGTACTTTTCTGCAATGGCCAGAGCTCCTCGGTGTGTATCAAGCGAGATTGGAACCGGGTCGGAGCACAAAACGCGAATGAGATCCACAAACTCTTTTACCTCGTTCCAGGACATATCTAATTTGCGACGCGCCACCGAGACAAACTCGTTCAAGGATTGGATACTGATGATCCCGCCGCTCGCGAGCAACGCCTCAGCTTTGGACGCGCGAGGATCGTTTTTCCCCACCGCGTAAATCAACACATTTGTATCGAAGAAGTCCTTAGCGGGCATTGGCTTCTGTCCGGTCGAATACAAAACCAGCAGGCAAAGGACGGCGCAGGCGCCGTAAACGCTCGAGGGCCCGCTGCCGGGCGGGATCGCGGCGCACTTCAAATTCCCGCGTGTTGGCGATCCTGATTTCGATTTGGTCGCCCTCTTTTAAGTCGAGGGCCTCCACCACCTCCGCCGGCAGCCGCACCGCCAGACTATTGCCCCACTTTGAGACTTGCATAATGCCTCCCAACTATAATGATATACATCACTATTGTATATCTTTCAGTTAAGAGGAGACAACAACTAATCTGCAAGCGCCTCACCCCAGCGTCTGCACCTCCACGCTCAGCACAGCCGGCAGGTCCCGCACAATCGGATTCCAGCTATCGCCTGCGTCGGCGGAAGCGTACA
The DNA here is from genome assembly GCA_020073395.1 of Terriglobia bacterium. GTDB lineage: Bacteria > Acidobacteriota > Terriglobia > Terriglobales > Acidobacteriaceae > JAIQFF01. Next base: position 10,090 of record JAIQFF010000025.1, on the reverse strand, counting down.
CCTGGCCTCCGGTTGTGCCGAAATAAATTCCGCATTTATCCAGCGAGTCCACGGCCATGGCGTCGCGCAGCACGTTTACGTAGCAGTCTTTCTGTGGAAGGCCCTTCGTCAAAGCTTCCCATTCGTTGCCGCCGCTACGGCTGCGGAAGACGCGCAGCTTGCCGTCGTGCACGTAGTGCAGGGAGTCGCTGGTGATAGGGACCACATAGATCGTCTCCGGCTCGTGCGCGTGCACGTCAATCACGAAGCCGAAGTCGGTGGGCAGGTTGCCGCTGACTTCTTTCCAGTTGTCGCCGGCGTCGTCGGAGCGCATCACGTCCCAGTGTTTCTGCATGAAGAGCACATCCGGGCGCTTGGAATGCATGGCGATGTGGTGCACGCAGTGTCCGACCTCGGCATCCTGGTCGGGGATGTATTGGGAGCGCAGTCCGCGGTTGATCGGCTTCCAGGTTGCGCCGCCGTCGTCGGTGCGGAAGGCGCCCGCCGCTGAAATGGCGATGTACATTCTTTGCGAATTACTGGGATCAAGAATAAGCGTGTGCAGACACATGCCGCCCGCGCCCGGCTGCCACTTGGGGCCGGTGCCGTGTCCGCGCAGGCCGGGGAGTTCCTTCCAGTTCTGGCCGCCGTCGGTCGAGCGGAAGATGGCAGCGTCTTCCACGCCAGCGTAAACCGTATCGGGATCGGTGAGCGATGGCTCCAGATGCCACACCCGCTTGAACTCCCAGGGATGCTGCGTGCCGTCGTACCACTGATGCGTGGTCAGCGGCGCGGCGGCCGCGTCGTAGGCGAACTTGTTGCTCTCACCCTTGGGCATGCCGTCCGGCGCGGTGGTCGGCTCGCCGGGAGGCGTTCCCGGCTGGTGCCAGGTTTTTCCGCCATCGTCGGAGCGCTGGATGATTTGGCCGAACCATCCGCTGGTCTGCGAGGCGTAAATCCGATTCGGATCAGCCGGCGATCCCTTGAGGTGATAAAGCTCCCAGCCCGCGAAATGCGGACCGCTGATCTCCCATTTGTCGCGCTTGCCGTCCGACGTCAGTACGAACGCGCCTTTGCGTGTCCCCACCAGTACTCGTACTTTACTCATTGCTTCCTCCTGATGTTTGTTGCCCGAAGATGCTCGATTATTGCTTGTGGCGAGTCGTCTTCACTAACTTACCCTCGGCGTCGTAAGTTCGCCATTCTCCGACGTCTTGTCTCGCCCGATCTTCACTCGGTCGCATGACAACACGGTTTTGCTTCGTCTCGCACGAACGCTCCGGTAGCATCGACGTAGCCGCCCTGACCGTATCTGTCGTGGTGCCTCACCCAGTCCGACAGGTTGTGATTGGGGCCGTTTTCATTGCGGCCTTTGGGCGTGAGGTCCAGATACATGTAGGCACCAAGGACCTCCTCGTTTCCCCGGGCATAACTGGAATAGGTATGGAACACGTCGCCGTTCTTGTCCTTGTAGAAGACACTGATGCCGGAGAGGTCTTCGATCGAAGCCGGGGTCAATGTGTAGTTGTAGAAGACCTCGCCCTTGGCCAGATCGTCCGGCGTAAACGACACGTGATAGTCGTAGTTGAAATCGTTAGCGTACGACGATACCCAGTTAAAGCGCCAACCCATACGTTTTTTATAGGCCTTAAGCTCGGAGACCGAGGCACGGGAACAGACCACAAAGCTCACATCATGGTGAGCGAGGTGCAGGTTGGGGCCATCGATGTGGTCGGCCAGGAACGAGCATCCCACGCATCGGTCATCCATGTCCCGCCGCCACATGAAATGGTAAACAATCAACTGGCCGCGCCCGTCAAACAAATCGGCGAGGGTTTTCTTGCCGTCATCCGTATCAAAGACATACTCCTTCTCGACTTTGACCCAAGGCAGCCGGCGGCGTTGCACGCTCACCGCGTCACGCGCACGGGTGAGTTCCTTTTCGCGGGCCAGAAGTTCCTTACGGGCGGCCAGCCACTCAGTTCTCGACACAATTTTCGGGTGGTCAATATTACTCTCCATCACGATCACTTCTCCTTTTGGCTGTTCAGTGGGATGAGCGTGCGCAGGCGTTCATCCCGCAAGTAGAGTCCTGCCCAGATCAATACGCCAAGAACGGCGGGAAAGATGAACCACGCGTCCTGGACGCGTACCTGTGTGGCGGTCGCGCCGCCCAAATACCCGGTCAGCAAGATCGCGCCAAGAATCGAGGTACGAGGAATGGCATACAGCAGGACAGAAACCAGCGCGACGATCCCCATAGGCTGAATCACGCTCGCGGGATAGCCCAGCCGAATGGTGCCCTCCATGGCGACCGGCAACTTCAAAATCTTTACCCCGGCGTCAAAGAGCATGAACATGATCATCAGCGCGCTGATGACGCGTCCAACCCAGAGCATTGTCTTCGAGACCGGAGCAGTTTGCGTGCCTGATGGCATAAACGTTTCCTTTAAGTATCCCGGGTATGAGAACTCGATGGCAGAGGGTTAGGCCGCTTTTTCGCAGTTCTCCATCCACGGGGTCCCAAACTGATCGACCAGCATGCCGAAGCGTGCCGCCCAGAAAGTCTCCTGGATGGGCATGATGGTCGCCTGCGCGTTTTCTCCCAGGGCGTGAAAGATACGTTCCGCCTCTGCCGGCTCCTTGACCTGGATATTCACCGAGAAACCTTGCGGCTTTTGAAAGCGGGCAGGAGGAGCGTCGGAACCCATGAGCACCTGATCGCCAATAGTCAGGCGGGCATGCAGGATCTTGCTGCGCCACTCTGCCGGCACCTGGTCTGCTGCAGGAGTGCCCTCGTGGGGAATCATGGCTTCAATTTTGCCTCCCAGATCCTTGGCATAAAACTTGAACGCGTTCTCGCATTGACCGTTCAAGAGAAGATAAGAATTCACTTGCATTGTGGTTTCTCCATTCTTTGTTTTGACGGCAGACGCTTTGGAACGGTTTCACCCACCCAGCCTGCCCTCTATCAGTAAGTCGAACGAGAACCGGCCAAATCGACAAGCGGAACGAAATTAAATTGCTGGCAGGGTGGGAACTTCCACGACGGGACGGATTTCCACCGTGCCCCAGCGCCCGGACGGAAGCCGTCCCGCGATATCGATGGCCTCGTCGAGGTTCTTAGCGTCGATCAGGAAGTAGCCCCCGAGCTGCTCGCGGGTCTCAGCGAACGGGCCGTCAGTCACGAGCCGTTTGCCGTCGCGGGTGCGGACGCTGGTCGCGGTTGCCGTCGGGTGCAGGGGCCCTGCGCCCAGGTACTGCCCTTTGTCGTTCAATTGCTGGGCAAACTGCGCGGATTCCTGATAACAGTGTTCCCGCTCCGCCTGGCTCAAGCCTTTCTCGTCCATATAAATCAATAACATGTATTTCATCTCTGTCTCCCCCTTGGTGAATCGAATGGCGGATGTCCAGATCGACACCCCGGCGATAAAAACCTTTACAATCGATTATGCCTTCGGACGCCGCTGCAGCCGTCGAAGCAGTGTACCGCTCCGACTGGGGACGGATCGTGGCCACCCTCATTAGTCTGGTCGGCGACTTCGACCTGGCCGAAGAGTGTGCCCAGGAAGCGTTTGCCACGGCCATACGCCAGTGGGAAGAATCAGGGGTACCCGAATTTCCGCGGGCCTGGATCGTCCAGACCGCCCGGCATAAGGCCATCGATCGCATCCGGCGCAAGAAGCGCTTCGAGGAAATCGAATCTTACGCCGCCGACGAATTGGGTCCTACTTTTGCCGAGCCGGACTACGATTCTACCCAGATTCCCGACGATCGGCTTCGTCTGATCTTCACCTGTTGCCATCCCGCGCTGGCGCCGGAGGCGCAGGTGGCGCTGACGCTGCGCACCCTGTGCGGCCTCGAGACCGACGAAATTGCGCGCGCCTTCCTGGTACCCGAGACGACCATGGCCCAGCGGCTGGTACGCGCCAAGCGCAAGATTCGCGACGCCGGCATTCCGTACGTGGTGCCCGACACCGGCGATATGGCCGCGCGACTCGATGCCGTCCTCACCGTGATCTATCTGGTCTTCAACGAAGGCTATGCCGCCACTCGCGGCGGGCCGCTGGTACGGACGGATCTGTGCGTGGAGGCCATCCGCCTGGGGCGCTTGCTAAGAACATTACTGGGGCCGCAACCTCCCGCGGAAGCGACTGCGCTCTTCGCCCTGATGCTGCTGCAAGACGCGCGACGCGAGGCCCGGCTCGATGAGGCCGGAGATCTCGTCATTCTCGAAGAGCAGGATCGAGGCCGCTGGGACCATGGACAGATTGCCGAGGCGCTGCCGCTGGTCCGCGAGGTTTTTCGCGGGGCCGTCGGACCGTTTGCGCTGCAGGCGGCGATCGCGGCTGTGCACTGTGAGTCGGCGCGCCCCGAGGATACGGACTGGAGGCAGATCGTCCAGCTCTACGACCTGCTCGAGAGAGTGCAGCCATCTCCGGTGGTGTCGCTGAATCGCGCCGTGGCTGTGGCGATGGCCGACGGACCCGCGCCGGCGCTCGAACTTGTGGAGGCTCTGGCCACAACCAACGATCTTGAAAATTACCACCTTCTGCATGCCGCCCGCGCCGATCTGCTCCGCCGTATTGGATCGCTGGATGAAGCCGCCAAGAGTTACGCGCGGGCCCTGGAGCTGGTCACCAACGACAGCGAGCGCCGGTTTCTGGAGCGACGCCTGCGCGAAGTTCGACCCCCGGCAGCGTGACTCTGTCCCTGATTTCTAGCTGGCTTTCTTCGTCGGGACCTTGGCACCCTTCTTGCGCGCCTGCGAAAGACCGATGGCGATGGCCTGCTTGCGGCTGGTGACCTTGCCGCCTTTGCCTCCCTTGCCGGAGCGAAGGGTACCGCGCTTTTCCCGGCGCACGGCGCTCTCCACGCTCTTACTCGCGGCCTCACCGTACTTTCTGTGACTGGATTTCTTCCGCGAACTCTTTTTCGTGGCCATGAGATCCTCCTGCCTCTTAGAGGTAGGAGGCTCGTGGCAGGTTGCCGCGCCAGCCAAGGGTTCGCATGTGATGATGTTCCGAAAACTGTAGGATGCTCGACTGGTTGCTTAAGCAAATTGTGGAAGGGCACGAGTTCAGCGTGCTACCCAGTCATCAACAATGTGTTGCGCTTTAGCGCCTGAGGTTGGTTGCGTCGCGCACCGCTCCCAGTTTCATGGCCTGTTTAGGGAATCAGCAACAGCTTCCCCGTGGTCTTGCGCCCTTCCAGATCGCGGTGAGCCTGCTGGGCGTTCTGCAGGGGATAAATATGTTCGATACGCAACCTGAGTTTTTTTGCCGCGATCATCTCAAAGAGCGCGCTGGCCCGCATCTCAAGTTCGTCTCGAGTGGAAATGTAGTGAGCCAGCGAGGGACGGGTAAGAAACAACGAACCCTTTTGGGTGAGCGTGATCGGATCAAAAGACGGCGCGGCGCCGCTTGATCCTCCAAACAGGACCATCATTCCGCGCGGCCGCAGGACGTTCAGGCCTTTTTCAAACGTGGTCTTGCCCACCGAGTCATAGACCACGTCCACGCCTTTGGCGCCAGTCAGGCGTTTGGTTTCATCTTCAAAATCGGCCTGCGTATAAAAGATGATTTCGTCCGCGCCCGCCTCCCGGGCCAGTTTGGCCTTCTCCTCGGTCGAAACCGTGCCGATCACGCGGGCCCCGACATTGTGCGCCAGTTGCACCAGCAACAGGCCCACGCCACCCGCCGCCGCGTGTATTAGCGTCGTGTCCCCGCGCTTCAGCGGGAAGGTCGTATACGCCAGGTAATGCGCAGTCATACCTTGCAGCATGACAGCGGCAGCTTCGCGCTCGCTCACGCCCTGAGGAACTTTGACCAGCCGGCCCTCGGGGACGGCGACGTATTCCGCGTATGAGCCCACGATTCCCGTCCATGCGACACGGTCTCCCACTTTGACCGACTTAACCTCCGCGCCCACAGCCGAGACCAGGCCCGCGCCTTCCTGTCCGATAACAAAGGGCAGGGCAACCGGGTACCTGCCCTCGCGATGGTAAACGTCAATAAAGTTCACCCCCGAGGCAGCAACCTTCACCAGCGCCTCGTTGGCTTTGGGTTGCGGAACCGGGATGTCTACAAGTTCGAGCGCTTCTGGCCCGCCCACCTTCTTTACCTGGATGGCTTTCATGTGATTTTGGACTATCCTGCGCGACCAAAGATTCAACGTGATTACTTTATCAAATCAGCACTAGCAAGGCAGCGCGATTCCCTCTCGCCAGTTGGAAACATCAACTCTGTCCTAGAATGAAGATTGCAAGAGGCCAGGAGAACCCAGCATGAAGACGGTCGGAGTGATCGGAGGCATCGGGCCGGAGTCCACAATCGAATATTACCGCCATCTGATTGCCGTCTATCGCGCACTAAAACCCGACGGCAGTTATCCGCCGATCATCATCAACAGCATCAACCTGAAAGCGGTGGTTGATCTGCTGGAAGCCAATGACCTGGTCAAGGTGGCCGAACTTTTCGTGGCTGAAATTCAGAAGTTAGCCGTAGCGGGGACGGAGGTTGGCCTGCTGGCAGCCAATACGCCTCATATCGTGTTTGACGAAATCCGCCGCCGGTCACCCATTCCGCTGGTAAGCATCGTGGAGGCAACCTGCGAAGCAGCGAAAGTCCTGGGATTGAAAAGGCCCGGCCTGTTGGGCACTCGCTTCACCATGCAAGGGGATTTCTATCCCCGCGTGTTTGCCACCGCTGGAATCTCACTGGTTGTGCCCCAACCCGACGAGCAGACCTACATTCACGACAAATACATGGGCGAATTAGTGAAAGGGATCATTCTGCCGGAGACGCGGCAGCGGCTCCTGGCGATCATCGATCGCTTGAAAGAGCGGGAGGGTATCGACGGTGTGATTCTGGGAGGCACAGAGTTGCCACTGATTCTGGGCGACGTCACGGACCGGGGTATTCCATTTCTCGACACCACACAGATTCACATGCAGGCGATCGCGGCGCGGGCGTGGTCGTAGTTGAACCTCACTTCGTGACACCTCAGGCGCGATTCATCTCCATTGGCCTGCTCGAACGCCACATCCCGCTGGTTCATTCCTTGCCAGTTATAGAAGTTTCGTGCAATCATTACTCAGCCGAAGATTGCTGGTCTTACGCCTTCCACCGCCCGCCATTTCGGTGATTCCGGTTCAACCGGGGGACGTAGTTCAGTTGGTTAGAACGCTGCCCTGTCACGGCAGAGGTCGCGGGTTCGAGTCCCGTCGTCCCCGCCATTCCTTTCAAGTACTTCCAAGGAATCGGCATTCGTCTGCTTCCGCCAGCCGTCCAAGGGGAATGTTGACGGCCAGCGGATGTCCCCTGCCTGTATATACCTTGACGAGTATATGCTCCGTGGAGTATATTAGGAAAATGGAATCTGTGTTCGAAATCATTGCGGAGCCGAACCGCCGCGCGATATTGAGCCTCCTGGTCTCGTCACAACAGTCGGTGGGAGAGATCGAGCGTCAGCTTCGTATGCCGCAGCCGACCGTGTCAAAGCACCTGCGAGTGCTGCGCGAGGCCGGTTTCGTGGAATCCACGGTGGACGCACAGCGCCGTCTCTACCGACTGAAACCTGAGCCACTTCAGGAGCTGGATGTCTGGCTGGCTCCGTTCCGTAGGTTCTGGTCCGCTCACCTAGATGCTCTCGAACGCCACCTCGACCGCATGGATCGATCAACACGAACGAAAAGGAAGACAAGGAGAAGCAGATGACCGATCGCGAGCAGTACACACCGGGTCCGGCCAGCGGGGCGCAGGTAAGAAAGGACGGAGAGAAGTGGACGCTCATTCTCGTCAGAGAACTGCGCCACCCGCCCGAAAAAGTCTGGCAGGCGCTAACCGACCCGGCGCATCTACGCGAGTGGGCGCCCTTCGACGCCGATGGGAGCCTGGGTACGGTTGGAGCCACGGTGAAGCTCACCACGGTGGGAGCACCCGCGCCGCATGTTACCGAAACAACAGTGACGCGAGCCGACGTTCCCAAGGCGCTTGAGTACAACTGGGGTGGCTTCGATATGCGGTGGGAACTCGAAGCCTTGGGTGGCGGCACGCGCTTGACACTGTGGACCAACATTGGTCGCCGCTTCATCTCCATGGGTGCTGCCGGGTGGCACATCTGCTTCGATGTGCTGGATCGGCTTCTCGCCGGTCAGCCCATTGGACGCATCGTCGGCCCCGAGGTCATGAAGTTCGGCGGCTGGCAGCGATTGAACGCGGAGTACGCCAAGCAGTTCGGTATCGAAACGCCCAACTGGCCGCCTCAAGCGGCTCAAAAGTCCTGAATCGACTGATTGCGAAACAATGTCCCGCAAAACAAATGCACGGAACCACGCTCGCGGAGGCGACCATGAATATTGCCACCCAACGTTCGATTTTTCGCTGGATTCACATCATCTTCAGCATTCCGATACTCGGTTACATTTATAGTCCATTTGAAAAACTCCCAGACTATGCCCCCGCAACTCGGTATGTCTTCCTTCCTGTAATGGTCCTTTCGGGATTGTGGATGTGGAAAGGCCATGTCCTTCGACGACTTATTTCGAAAAGATCGGCCCAACAAGATGCTGCAGATAACGCCTAGCCGGCGGGTGGCCCACATCTGACCAAGATTCGCGATGATTCCTTCTTGGGGTGCCCCATGTTTGCGTCGGGTTTGGCAAACGTGGGACCCGGCCACCTCTTCTGACCTAAATCGAGGGTCCCGCCGGAGGCTGCGAGGTTGAGTGCCCCTTCTCGCAAAGAACGCGAGAAATGGGGCATCCCAGGATGGAATCGGGTGGCGGGTGGGTGGGTGGGTGCCTACTCAAGCCCGATTTTGGCTTGAGTGGGGCAGTTCGACGGCCGGACAGAATCTTCCCGCCGCTCGTTCACATTTTCGTTCCATCCATTCCGAATCGATCTCTACGCGTCCTTCAGCACCGGTTGCCGGCGGTGGTAACAGCAGAATGTGACGAAATGACTTTGAAAACTCTGGCGAAAACTGGTCCGTCCCCAAAGCATGGGGACAATCTAGTTCGTCAATCGGGCCATGTCTGTGACGTATGAACATCCCCACTCAAGGCAAAATCGGGCTTGAGTGGGCCACCCGACCTCTTACCACTTAGTGCTTAGTGGCGGCCTCCGCCGTGTCCGCCGCCGCCGAACCCGCCACGGCCACCGCGTCCGGGGCCGCCGCGTCCACGTCCTCGGCCACCGCCTCCACCGCCCGGACGACGACCGCGATCTCCACCTCGGTCACCGCCGCGATCGGGGCCACGATCTGCGCTGCGTTCCGGTCCCGCGCCGCCTCCGGCTGCCGGGGCGTCACGGTTGAAGTTGGGCTCGTCGTCGGCGAAGTCGGCGCCGCCTTCGATAGTTAGTGCAGGAGCGTGAGTAGGTTCGCCGATAATTTCTCCTCCACCGCCATCTGGCGGAAGTTCGCCGCCACCCATCTTGGCGCGCTGTTCCTTGAGGATGGCTTTGCGCGACAGGCGGATGCGGTTGCCCTCGACGGCCAGCACCTTTACCAGCACCTGGTCGCCTTCTTTCAGCTCGTCGCGGACGTCTTTGATGCGGTGCTCAGCGACTTCGCTGATGTGCAGCAGGCCGTCGGTGCCGGGGATGATTTCGACGAAAGCGCCGAAGTCAGCCAAGCGGGTGACTGTGCCCAGATAGGTCTTCCCGATCTCGGCTGTCGCCGTGAGGTCGCCGATGATCTGCAAGGCCTTGGCTGCCGACGCTTCGTCGTTCGAGGCTACGTTGATCTTGCCAGAATCCTCGACGTCGATCTTCACGCCGGTGCGCTCGATGATGCTGCGAATCATCTTGCCGCCGGGCCCAATCACGTCGCGAATCTTGTCCACCGGAATCTGCAGGGTGTAGATACGTGGCGCGAACGACGAAACCTTTTCGCGCGGAGAGGACAGGACCGCATTCATCTTGTCGAGAAGGTAGAGCCGTCCGCGCTGGGCCTGAGCCATGGCTTCGCGCATGATCTGCGCCGTGATGCCTCCGACCTTGATATCCATCTGCAGGGCGGTAATGCCATCTTTGGTGCCAGCGACTTTGAAGTCCATGTCGCCGTAGTGGTCTTCGGCGCCGGCGATGTCGGTCAGGATGGCGTAATT